>NZ_BAAFVK010000007.1:88917-497211 GCF_054661535.1 Actinophytocola sp. KF-1
CGACTCGTGCGGCCGATCACGTCGACGGTGTTCCACCACCCGGCAACCGCCCGAATCGTGCCGTCGCCCGGGAACCACACCGCGTCGAGCAGGCCGCCGCCATGGACTTCGGTCAGCCGAGACGGAGATGTCACAAGCCAGTTGACGACCCGGCGCGACTCGTGCGGCCGATCACGTCGACGGTGTTCCACCACCCGGCAACCGCCCGAATCGTGCCGTCGCCCGGGAACCACACCGCGTCGAGCAGGCCGCCGCCATGGACTTCGGTCAGCCGAGACGGGGACGCCCTGAGCCGGTGTTGGCGACCCCGGCGCGACTCGTGCGGCCGATCACGTCGGCGGACACCGGCTCGGACCGCTCACTGGCGTTCCCGGTCAGCGGGGCACGAGCGCGGTGAGGAACGCGGCCGTCGCCTCGTCGGCCGGGAGGAACGCCTCCAGGCGCAGCTCGGCGATCGTGACGTCGACGGCGGTGCCGAAGTGGGTGAGCGTGGTGACGAGCCGCAGCTCCCCGTCGCCGGTGCGCAGCCGCAGCGGCACGGCGAAGCCGAGGTGGTCCGGGCCCGGCTGACGTGGCCGGTCCGGCACCAGCTCGGCGAGTTCGGCGGCCAGGCGCTGGAGGCGGTCGTGCGGGTTGCGCACCGCCTCCGCGTGGAGGCGGTCGATGACGTGCCATGCCCACTCGTCGAGGTTGACGATCCGGGGTGCGAGGCCGTCCGGGTGCAGCAGCAGCCGGGGGACGCTGACCGGCGGTGCCAGCAGGTGCGGTGCCGCGGTGGCGGTCAGCGCGTGGAACGCGGCGTTGGCGGAGACCAGGTCACCGCACCGGTCGACGACCACCGCCGGGTACGGCAGGTGGCCTGCCAGGATGCGTTCCAGCGCCGTGCGGACCGGGGCGAGTGCCGGGTCGTCGAGCGCGGTCCTCGGGTAGACCGGCGCGAAGCCCGCCGCGAGGAGCAGGTCGTTGCGTTCCCGGATCGGCACCTCGAGCGACTCGGCCAGCCGGATGACCATGGCCCGGCCCGGCGCCGACCGGCCGCTCTCGATGAAGCTGACGTGCCGCTGCGTCGTGCCGGCGCGTGCGGCGAGTTCGAGCTGGCTCACCCGCCGCCGGGTGCGCCACCCGCGCAACAGCCCGGCGAACCCGTCCGTCGTCGATCCCGTGCTCACGCACCATGTCTACCGGCGCGGGCGCCGCGCCACGATTCCCTCCGGGGAATTGCCCGGCCGCGGGGTCGCCAGCAGAGTCGCCGTCGTGACCACCACGATGTTGCCCCCTGCGGTGCGCAGTTACCACGTGACCACTGGCGCGGGCGTCGACGGCCTGTCCCTCCGCAGCCACGAACCCCGGCACCCGGGGCCCGGCGAGGTCGCGGTGGCGGTCCGCGCCACCTCCCTCAGCTTCCGCGAGCTCCTCGTCCTGCGCGGCCGGTACGTGCTGCCCGTCAAGCCGGACGTCGTCCCCGTCTCCGACGGCGCAGGCGAGGTCGTCGCCGTCGGCGCGGGCGTCCGGCGGTTCCGCCCTGGCGACCGCGTGGCCGCCACGCTCTTCCCCGGCTGGCAGGACGGCCCGTTCCGGCAGGCCCACCTGCCGCAGCTGGGCGGCTCGCTCGACGGGATGCTGACCGAGCTCGCCGTCCTCCCGGAGACCGCGCTCGTCGCGGTGCCGGAGCACCTGTCCTACGCGGAGGCCGCGACGCTCCCCTGCGCCGCCGTCACCGCGTGGAACGCCCTGACCGGCGACGGCCGCGGGGTGCGCCCCGGGCAGACGGTCCTCACGCTCGGCTCCGGCGGCGTGTCGCTGTTCGCGGTGCTGTTCGCCAAGGTCCTGGGCGCCAGGGTGATCGCCACGACCGGCAGTGCGGACAAGGAGCAGCGCCTGCGCGACCTCGGCGCCGACGAGGTCGTCAACCACCGGGACGTCCCGGACTGGCCCGACGCCGTCCGGGAGCTCACGGCGGGCGAGGGCGTGGACCGCGTCGTCGACGTCGCAGGCGCGCTGGGGCGGTCGCTGCGCTCGGTGTGCGTCGACGGGCACGTCGCCTTCGTCGGGTCGGTCTCCGGCGACTGGCCCCCGCTGGACCCGCGGCTGCTGTTCGGCGCGGCGGCGACGGTGCGTGCGGTGGCCGTCGGCAGCCGGGCCCAGTTCACCGAGATGAACCGCACGATCGCGGCGCACCGGCTGCGGCCCGTCGTCGACCGGGTGTTCCCCTTCGAGGACGCGGCCGCGGCCTACCGCTACTACGAGTCCGGGAGCCCGTTCGGCAAGGTGGTCATCTCGGTCGGCGCAGGTCAGAGCAGCCGGGTCGCGTAGCCGACGATGCCGCCGTAGCGGACGGGTGCGATCCGGACGCGGGAGCCCGAGTACGGCGCCTCGATCATCCGGCCGCCGCCGATGTACAGGGCGACGTGGTGGATGCGCCCGCCCGTCGCCCAGAACAGCATGTCGCCCGGCCTCTTCTGGGACAGCGGCACCTGCCTGCCCGCCTGCGCCTGGTAGCCGCTGTAGTGCGGCAGCCGGATCCCGACGCCGGCGAACGCGTAGATCATCAGGCCGGAGCAGTCGAAGCCGACCTTGTTGTAGTCGCCGAACGCGTCGGCGACGCCGCCGTCGCGGATGCCCCTGGTCGGGCCGTACGCGTTGCCGCCTCCCCACGCGTACTGGACGCCGAGCTGCGACATCGCGCGGTTGATCACCGTGCGCACCCCGCCGGAGGACGGTGGCAGGGCGGTGCCGCCACCGCCACCACCGCTCGGTGGGCGGGACTGGGCGGCTTCCTCGGCCTGCTTGGCGGCGAGCCAGGCGTTGTAGCGCTGCCGCTGGCTCGCGAGACCCGCCGCGTTCGCCTGCGCCGCGGCGAGCTGGGACTCGGCGGCGTTCTTCTGCGACTCGAGCCGGGACGCGGCCGCGGCCTGGTCGGTGCGCGCGGTCACCGCGGCCGCCATCGCGGCGTCGGCCGCCTGCTTGGCCGACTGGGCCGCTGCCTGCTTCTGGTTCGCGACGTCGAGCGCCGCGCGGGCGGCGGAGTCCTTGTTGGCCTTGTCGGTCCGCGCGACCTCCATGACGTCCAGCGCGTCGAGGCCGCTCTCGCCGACCGCCTCGAGCAGCTGGACGCGCTGCAGCAGGTCCTCCGGGCTCTTCGAGCCGATGAACGCCGACATCGACCCGATCGTCGAGCCCTGCTTGTAGCTGCCGGCGGCGAACTCGTCGAGCTGCTTGCGCGCGTCGTCCACGTCGGAGGACGCGGTCTGCGCGGCGACCTTCGCGGCGTCGGCGTCCGCCTTGGCCTTCGCGGCCTCGTCCTGCGCGGTCTGCAGGTCGACGAGGGCGCGGTTGGCGTCCTCCATCTTCAGCTCGACCTGGGCCTGCAGCTGCGCGAGCTGGGCCTCCGCCTGCGCGACCTGGTTGGTGAGCTGCCCGACCTTGGTCGCCTTGGCCTTGGCGTCGGCCTTGCTGGCGCCCAGCTCGGAGTCGCTCGGGTTCGGCGGCGGAGGCGGCACCGCGACCGCCGTGCCCGCCCCCACGCTCACCACGAGCACCAGCGACGCCACGACGATCCGAAGCCCGGTCCCGGCCACCCCGATCACGTTCGAACCTCCTCGCGCGTCCCTGATCAGCAGCGATGCGGACCCACTGTGCCACTTTGGACACGTTTCACACCAGCCGCAACACGAGAAACATGGACAACCTGCGCAACTTTCACCCCTGTGGGCCCTCAAGGCACACGCTGAGTGGTCACCGTGGGTACTCGCGCCGGTCGCGAGCAGGGCTGACACCATGGCGGCCGTGCTGACGAGAGCCGGGAGCCGCCCGCACGCCCCAGCCGCGGTGGCGGCGGCCGGCCTGCTGGCGGTGGGGGCCGGCACGTTCCTGCCGTGGGTGCGGTCGGGGGACGTGCTGCGGGACAGCTACCAGTCGATCGCGCTGATCCGCACGATCAAGGTCCTCGACGGCAGCCCGCTCGCGCTCGTGCTCGACGCGTGGACGCTGCTGATCCCGGCGATCACCGTCTGCGTCGTCGTGTACGCACTGGGTTTCCGCCGGTCGGCCGCAACGCTTTCGGGCATTGTGGCGATAATCAGCGGAACCGTGGCGGGGTCCGCCACCGTCGTAAGCGGTGGCGAGGAAGTCCGACTCGGAATCTCGAGCACCGGCCCGGTGACGACGTTGACCGGGTCTGTGCTGGCACTGGTCGGGGTCGTCGGCATCTTCGCTGGCCGACGCAGTCGCGCGACCGAAGACGCAGGAGGGGAACCGTGACCTATCCAGGTTCTGGCGGCCAGTGGCAGCCGAACGATCCGAACCAGCAGAACCCGGGGGGCTACCAGCAGCCTGGTTACGGCCAGCAGCCCGGCTACCCGCAGCAGCAGGGCTACCCGCAGACCGGCCCGCAGCCGACGCAGGGCTACCCGCAGCAGGGATATCCGCAGACCGGGCCGCAGGGCTTCCAGCAGCCGCAGTACGGGCCGCAGTACGCGCAGCCGAACTTCGGCGGTCTCGGCGGCGAGCCGCCGAAGAAGCGCGGCAAGGGCCCGATCATCGGCGCGATCGCCGCGGTGGTCGTGGTCGCGCTCGGCGTCGCCGCGACGATCTTCGTGCTGAACCGCAGCAGCAGCGACCAGGCCGGTCAGGACAACCCGACGCAGGCGGCGACCAACCTGGTCAACAGCCTCAGCCAGGGTGACGTGCTCGGCGTGCTGGAGAGCCTGACGCCCGCCGAGTCGGCGCTGCTCGTCGACTTCAACGCGAAGACCACCCAGCGCCTCAAGGAGCTGAAGGTCTACAAGGAGGACGCCGACCCGAACAAGCTGCACGGCGCGGCGGTCGAGGCGACGAACCTCAAGTACGACGAGAAGGGCGCGGAGAAGGTCAACGACCACCTGACCATCACCAAGCTCATCGGCGGCACCGTGTCGTTGCACGCGGACGTCAACGAGCTGCCGCTGACCGAGGAGTTCATGGACGCCGCCTTCCCGGACGGCATGCGCTCGGAGTCGACCGACGAGAAGGTCGACATCGCCGAGGTCGTCAGGGAGACCGGCGAGCCGATCCGCATCGCGACCGTCAAGGTCGACGGCAAGTGGTACCCGAGCCTCTTCTACACCGTGGCCGACTACGCGCTGATCGAGGCGGGCGAGGAGTGGCCGTCGGAGTCGATCCCGAACAACGGCGCCGGGAACGCCGAGGACGCCGTCAAGGAGATGGTGCAGGCCGCGATCAACGCCGACGTCGAGCGGGTCATCGAGCTGCTCCCGCCGGACGAGATGGGCGCGCTGCACGACGCGGGCCCGGTCCTGGTCGAGGCCGCGGGCAGCCCGTCGCCCGCCCCGGTCGAGGTCGTGAACCTGGACGTCGAGGCGACCGACGCCGAGACCGGCGGCAAGAAGGTCATGCTGAAGGAGGTCGAGGTCAAGGCCGACGGCGAGACCTTCCGCATCACCAAGGACGGCGACTGCTACGCGGCCGAGGCCCAGGGTGAGAAGCAGCAGTTCTGCGCCGACGACGTGGCCGCCGAGATGGGCGACAGCGACATGCCCGCCGACGTCCAGCAGGCTCTGGCCAACCTGGCGTCCGGCATGCTCAAGAACACGGGCGTGGTCGCCACCGAGTTCGACGGCAAGTGGTACGTCAGCCCGCTGCGCACCTACAGCGAGCTGGGCCTGACCGCCCTGTCCGACCTGACCCCGGAGGACGTGCTCGCGCTCGTCTCGATGGGCTGAGGTCTCTCCTGCCGGAACGGCCCGGCGCTCCCACGAGGGGTGCCGGGCCGTGCCACGTCCGGACCTCGCCGCGGCGCGTCAGTCTTCGAGGAACTCCAGGCGGTTGCCCACCGGGTCGTTCGCGTGGAAGCGGCGGCGGCCCGGGATCTCGGCCGGGTCGGCCCAGCGGATCTCGTGACCCGCGGCCGTGATCGCGGCGGCCGTGGTGTCGACGTCCACCACGAAGGCCGGGTGCGCCTTCTTCGCGGGGCGGAAGTCGTCCTCGATGCCGACGTGGAGTTCCGCGTCCGGGCCGCCGCGGCCGGGGACCTGGAACCAGCAGCCGCCCCTGGCCGCCAGCAGCGGGGGTTTCGGCAGCTCCCGCCAGCCCAGCACACCGCCGTAGAACTCCCTGAGGCGATCTTCGCTGCCGGCAGGTGCGGCGATCTGTACGTGGTGCAGCATGGTGGCGACCCTCCCTTGGCGTCGAATACAGGACAAGCGTACTGTTTGGCGTGAGAGAGGACGTTCCCGAATCGCACACCACAGGCCAATGGAGTTGGACGTGACCGCACCAGCAAGCAAGGACACCTTCGGCGCCCGTCAATCGCTGACCGTCGGCGATGCCTCGCACGAGGTGTTCCGGCTCGATGCCGTCAAGGGCTCCGAGCGCCTCCCCTACAGCCTGAAAATCCTGCTCGAGAACCTGCTGCGCACCGAGGACGGCGCGAACATCACCGCCGACCACGTCAACGCCCTCGCCAACTGGGACCCGTCGGCCGAGCCGTCGACGGAGATCCAGTTCACCCCGGGCCGCGTGGTCATGCAGGACTTCACCGGCGTGCCGTGCGTCGTGGACCTCGCCACCATGCGCGAGGCGGTCACCGCGCTCGGCGGCGACCCGGCCAAGGTGAACCCGCTCGCGCCCGCCGAACTGGTGATCGACCACTCGGTGATCGCCGACATCTTCGGCCGCCCGGACGCCTTCGAGCGCAACGTCGACCTCGAGTACGAGCGGAACAAGGAGCGCTACCAGTTCCTGCGCTGGGGGCAGAGCGCGTTCGACGAGTTCAAGGTCGTCCCGCCGGGCACCGGCATCGTGCACCAGGTCAACATCGAGCACCTCGCGCGCGTGGTGATGACCCGCGGCGGCCAGGCCTACCCGGACACGCTGGTCGGCACCGACAGCCACACCACGATGGTCAACGGCCTCGGCGTGCTGGGCTGGGGCGTCGGCGGCATCGAGGCCGAGGCCGCGATGCTGGGCCAGCCGGTGTCGATGCTCATCCCGCGCGTCGTCGGCTTCAAGCTCGACGGCGAGCTGCCCGCCGGCGCCACCGCGACCGACCTCGTGCTGACGATCACCGAGATGCTGCGCGAGCACGGCGTGGTCGGCAAGTTCGTCGAGTTCTACGGCGCCGGCGTGTCGGCCGTGCCGCTCGCGAACCGCGCCACGATCGGCAACATGAGCCCCGAGTTCGGCTCCACCTGCGCGATCTTCCCGATCGACCACGAGACGGTCGAGTACCTGAAGTTCACCGGCCGCTCCGCCGAGCAGGTGGCGCTGGTCGAGGCGTACGCCAAGGAGCAGGGCCTGTGGCACGACCCGTCGGTCGAGCCCGCCTACTCCGAGACGCTGTCGCTGGACCTGTCGACCGTCGTCCCGTCGATCGCGGGCCCGAAGCGCCCGCAGGACCGCATCGCGCTGTCCGACGCGAAGCCGGCCTTCCGCTCGGCGCTGGTCAACTACACCGACGACGCCCCGCACTCCGCGGTGGACGAGTCGGTCGAGGAGTCCTTCCCCGCGTCCGACTCGCCCGCCTACGCCGAGAGCGGCAACGGCGCCGACGGCGCGCCCGTGCACTTCACCGCCGCCGAGGGCGCGTCGGGCCGGCCGAGCAAGCCGACCAAGGTCACCGTCGACGGCGCCGAGTTCGAGCTGGACCACGGCGCGGTCGCGATCGCCGCGATCACGTCCTGCACCAACACCTCGAACCCGTCGGTCATGATCGGCGCCGCGCTGCTCGCGAAGAAGGCCGTCGAGAAGGGCCTCTCCCGCAAGCCGTGGGTGAAGACGACGCTGGCGCCGGGCTCGAAGGTGGTCATGGACTACTACGAGCGCGCGGGGCTGCTGCCGTACCTGGAGAAGCTGGGCTTCCACCTCGTCGGCTACGGCTGCACCACGTGCATCGGCAACTCGGGCCCGCTGCAGGAGGAGATCTCCGCGGCGGTCAACGAGGCCGACCTGGCGGTCGTGTCCGTGCTGTCCGGCAACCGCAACTTCGAGGGTCGCATCAACCCGGACATCAAGATGAACTACCTCGCGTCCCCGCCGCTGGTGGTGGCGTACGCGCTCGCGGGCTCGATGGACAAGGACATCACCACCGAACCGCTGGGCACTGGCACCGACGGGCAGCCCGTGTACCTGGCGGACATCTGGCCGAGCCCGCAGGAGATCCAGGAGGTCGTCGAGGCGGCCATCTCCTCGGAGATGTTCTCGAACGACTACGCGGACGTGTTCGCCGGTGACGAGCGCTGGCGTTCGCTGCCGACCCCGTCGGGCAACACCTTCGAGTGGGACGCCGAGTCGACCTACGTCCGCAAGCCCCCGTACTTCGAGGGCATGGAGCTGCGGCCGGCGCCGGTCACGGACATCGCGGACGCCCGCGTCCTGGCCCTGCTCGGCGACTCGGTGACGACCGACCACATCTCCCCGGCCGGCGCCATCAAGCAGGACTCGCCCGCGGGCAAGTACCTGACCGAGCACGGCGTCGAGCGCAAGGACTTCAACTCGTACGGTTCCCGCCGTGGCAACCACGAGGTGATGATCCGCGGCACGTTCGCCAACATCCGCCTCCGCAACCTGCTGCTGGACGACGTCCAGGGCGGCTTCACCCGCAACTTCCTCGCGGGCGGCGAGCAGACGACGATCTACGACGCGTCCGTCGCCTACGCGGAGGCGGGCGTGCCGCTGGTCGTGCTGGCCGGCAAGGAGTACGGCTCGGGTTCGTCGCGTGACTGGGCGGCAAAGGGCACCTCCCTCCTCGGTGTGCGCGCGGTGATCGCGGAGTCGTTCGAGCGGATCCACCGCTCGAACCTGATCGGCATGGGCGTGCTGCCCCTGCAGTTCCCGCAGGGCGAGACCGCCGCGTCGCTGGGCCTCGACGGCACGGAGACCTACTCCATCGAAGGCGTCACGAAGCTCAACGACGGCGAGACCCCCCGCACGGTCAAGGTGACCGCGAAGGCGGACGACGGCTCGACGAAGGAGTTCGACGCGGTGGTCCGCATCGACACCCCCGGCGAGGCCGACTACTACCGCAACGGCGGCATCATGCAGTACGTCCTGCGCAAGATGGTCAACAGCTGACGGTTCTCCTTCCCCGGTGCCCGGCGACTTCCGAGTCGCCGGGCACCGTGCTGTCGAGGGGCGGTCAGGTGCGCGCGCGTTCCTCCCGGTGCACGCGCAGCAGCAGGGACACCCAGGTCCGGAAAGGACGCCACGCGTCCGACACCTCGCGCAGCTCCGCCTTCGTCGTGACCGGGTACAGGTGGCGCATCTCGTCGTGCAGGCGGGATTCCGCTTCCGGGAAGCCGTCCGGGTGGACGGCCCCGCGCAGCAGGATCAGGTCCGCCGAGAAGTCACCGACGCCCGGCAGGGTTTTCAGCCGCGCCAAGGCCGTGGCGACCGGCATGGCGCGGAGTTCCGCCGCGTCGAGGCGCCCCGCCTCCGCCGCCTCCGCGATCGCTTTCAGGCGGTCGCTCTTCAGCTCGCTCACCATCGGCACCCGCGGCAGTGCGCGGAGGACCGCGGGCGCCGGGAACGTCGGCAGCACCACCCCGTGCACGTCGACAGGGACGCCCAGCTCCACGGCCAGGTTCCGTTTGATGGTCGCCGCCTGGACCATGCTGATGCGGTGGCCGATGATGGCGAAGCACGCGGCCTCGTACGGGGAGTGGAACCCCACCGGGCGCAGCCCCGGGTAGCGCGCCTGCAGCTCCGCCACCACCGGATCTCGCGCACCGACGTCCGGGAAGGTCGTGCCGTCGACGTCCAGGGACAGGATGCGCCGCGCGGCCACCGCCGCTCTGTCCACATCGGATGGATCACCCTGGACGGCCATGCGCACCGGGCCGTTCGGGATCGGTTGTTTCACCAGCACGCCCACCGGGCGCCAACTGGGTGCCACCGGGAACGCGAGGCGTAGCTCGCCGGGGCGGGAGGCGGCGTCGGCGCGAGCGGCGGGCGCGAAGCCCTCGAGGAAGCGGGCGCTCGCCATGAGGTCGAACTGCCCCTGGACGGGAACGTCAAGCCAGGTGACCTGGTCGATGGTTGTCATGGGGACAGGATGCGCCGGGGCACCGACAGAAAAGGGCGGGGAAACGAGCGAATGGGACATTGGCTCGGAGATGTGTGGAAATCGGGGGTCGGCTGTCTGCGGAGAGGCGGGACTTCGGGAGCCGCTTCCGCAGGGAAGCTGGCGGTCGCTCCTCTGACGAGGCCAGGGTTTGGCGGACGGAGAGCAGGCCCGGCTGCTGCCGCAGAACGGAGCCGGGGCCTTTCCTGAGTGGCTTCCCGAGAGGGCCCCCGATGACCGACTCAACTCCCAGAAGAAGCTGGGTCTGCCGCCCTCAGACGGGCGGGGTTCCGTGGTGTTTCGGGTTTGCCTTGCGCGGGGTTTCCCTCCGGGGGGCCTCGCCGGACGGGCTGGTCTCCGGGATGGCAGTGGGTTGGGCACGGGGCTGGGTTGGCAAGGACTGGTGTCCGTGGTGTTGGGGCTTCGCCCCGCTTCGCGGGCCGGGCGCGCAGCGCCCAGCAGTCGCCTTCGGGAAGAAAACGGGCCTGGGAGCCGCACCCTCGAAGAGCCCCGAAGCCGGGAAAGAACAACGGCCGGCCGGTGATCACTCACCGGCCGGCCGTCGGTCACTCACTCACTCACGTGGCCGGGAAGGGCTGCACGTCCGGGTGGCAGACGGAACCCGGGCCGGGCACCTCGAGGTCGACCAGGTAGTCGGCCGCGATCCGGTCCGTGCAGGAGCTGCCGCCGAGGATGCAGTGGCCGAACGCGTCCACGCTGACCAGCAGCGCGTTGCCCAGCTGCTTGGCCATGCGCCGCGAGAACTCGTACTGCGTCGCCGGGTCGTAGTAGTTGCCGAACACGAGCACCGGGTTCTCGGTGCGCTTGTTCCACGGGCCGCGCCACGCGTCCGGGTCCTCGACCGGCCACGTCGGGCACGCCGCCGGGTCGCCCCACGCCAGGTAGCGGCCGAAGCTCGGCATCTGGCGCTCCCACTTGTCCGCGATGGCCGGCATCTCGGACGGGCGGTTGTCGAACGGCTTGTCCGAGCAGTTCACCGCCAGGTACGAGTCGTCGCTGGTGTACGGGGTGTCGGGCAGGATGTCGGCCCGGCCCTGCTGGGTGCCGTTCTGCAGGGCGCGGAACGACTGGCCGGTCAGCGTCACCGCGGACCGCGCCGCCGCTGATGGGAAGGCCACGTCCCAGACCTCCTGGAGCAGCTCGGCGAGGGCGCTGAAGTCCTCCGGCGCGTAGAGCACACCTGCCACCGTGCCGGTCAGCGTGGCCTCGTCGACCACGAAGCCGTCCGGCAGCGTCACCGGGCCGTTCTTGCGCAGGTGGTTGCGCAGCGTGTCGTACTTCTCCCGCGCGTCACCGCTGAACGCGCACCGCTCACCGACGAGGTCGCAGCGCTCGAGGAAGCCGTCCAGCGCCAGCTCGAAGCCGCGCGTGCGCTGGCGGTCGTACTCCAGCCCGTCGAGCAGTCGCAGCGTCGGGTCGACGTTGCCGTCGAGGATGATCGCCCGCGCCTTCTTCGGGAACATGTTGACGTAGGTCGCGCCCAGCAGCGTGCCGTAGGAGAAGCCGACGTAGGTCAGCTTGCTGTCGCCGACGGCCTGCCGCATCAGGTCGAGGTCACGGGCCACGTCCTTGGTGGACATGTGCTGCAGCAGCGGACCGGCGAACCGCTTGCAGAAGTTGCCGTACTCCTTGAGCGCCTTCAGCGTCGTGGTCTCGTCCGCGGACTTGACCGGCAGCGGGTGCATCCGGCCGAAGACGTCGTTGGCGTCCTCCTGCGTCGCGAAGCAGCGCAGCGGGGTGCTGCGCGCGACACCGCGCGGGTCGAAACCGATCAGGTCGAAGCGGTCCAGCACCTCCGGCTCGAAGATGTTGGCGCCCGACTTCGGCATGCGGTAGCCGCTGCCGCCGGGCCCGCCCGGGTTGAGGAACAGCGACCCGATCTTCGCGTCCGGGTTCGCCGCCGCGCGGCGCATCAGCGCGATGTTGATCGTGCCGAGCCGCGGCCGGTCGTGGTCGAGCGGCACCGCGAGGTTGCCGCAGCTGTACAGGCCGAGCTGGTCGGCGGGCACGCCGACGAGCTCACTCGCCGCGCAGTTGCCCCACGAGATCTGTGCTGTGGCCTTGGGGGCCGGTGCGGCCGCGGCCGGAGCGGCCTGCGCGGGTGTCACCAGGCCGATCGCACCCGTCACCAGGGCGACCACCAACGTGGCACCGCGTTTGACCGACCGTGTGGATCTTGAAGACACGGTGTAACCCTTCTCCCGACCTGGAGCGACCGAATCGTCACTGCATCAGTCGAAAGAGTCACACGATGTGATGATCTTTAATATCGGCAAAACGGGCGAACCGACTACGTCGTTCAGTTAAGTCCGAAAGTAGGGTCCTTCTCGGACCACCGGACATCGAGCACCCGCCTGCTCTGTTCGGCGTGCGCGGCACGGGATTCGTCACGCTCCTCCACCGGGAAGCGTTCGTTGAGGTCGACGAGCGTGGGTGCCAGCGCCATCAGCGCGATGACGGCGAGCCCGGCGACGATGCCGATCGTTGCGAGAACACTCATGGCTCCACTGTCGCCGTTGTCCCTGGTCAACGGATCGGCCGATGGGCTGGACGCCCATCGGCCGAGTGGTTGCCGTGCGCGGCCGGACGAACTAGTCGGCCTTCGCCAGCGAGACGCCGAAGCGGCCGAGGCGGTCGGTCCACCACTTGGTCAGCGAGAACCCCGCCTCGCCGAGTTCCGCCGCCACCTTCGCCGGGCGGAACTTGGCGGACACCTCCGTGCGCACCTCCTCACCGTCGGCGAAGTCGACCTCGAGGTTCACCTCCGGGATCCGCACCCGCATCGCACGGGTGGCCCGCAGGCGCATCTCGATCCACTCCTCCTGCTCGTCCCACACCGCGACGTGCTCGAACGCGGCGACGTCGAAGTCGGCGCCCAGTTCGCGGTTGAGCACGTGCAGCACGTTCCGGTTGAACTCCGCGGTCACGCCCCGCGCGTCGTCGTAGGCACGCACGAGCGTGCCGCGGTCCTTCACCAGGTCCGTGCCGAGCAGCAGCCACTCCCCCGCCTGCAGGTTGTCCCGCAGCGCGGACAGGAACTTCGCCCGCTCGGCGGGCACCAGGTTGCCGATCGTGCCGCCGAGGAACGCGACCATCCTCGGTGCGCTGCCTGGCAGCAGTGCCAGGTGCTGGGTGAAGTCACCCACCACGCCGTGCACCTCGGCGGGCGCGTACGCGTCCCGCAGGACCGCCACCGACTGCTCCAGCGCCGCGTCCGACACGTCCAGCGCCACGATCTCGCGCAACGTCCCGGCGTCCCGCAGCGCGTCGAGCAGCAGCCGGGTCTTCTCCGAGGAGCCGGAACCCAGCTCCACCAGCGTCCGCGCCCCGGTCAGCGCGGCGATCTCACCGGCCCGGTCGGCCAGCACCTCCCGTTCCGCCCGGGTGGGGTAGTACTCCTCGAGACGGGTGATCTCCTCGAACAGCTCACTCCCCCGCGCGTCGTAGAACCACTTGGGCGGCAACGTCTTCGGCGTCGCCGCCAGGCCCGTCAGCACATCGGACCGCAGGCCGCGGACTATGTCGGTCTGCGTCAGATGCACGGTCAGGTCGGTCATTGGTCTCCCAGCCTCGTGATGTCCACAGTGGACGATGTGGCGGTCACGAGATGCCCGTCGGGCACCTCGCGCCAGCCCGCTTCCTCGTCGTACGGTTCGGACGCGACCACGACCCCGCCGGGCAGCGCACGCACCCACAACGCGTGCGTCCACGCGGTCCCGACGATGGTCGAGCCGTCGGTCAGCAACAGGTTCAGCCGCGAGCCGGGCGCCGCCTCGGCCACCTCGGTGACCACGGACGCGACCGCCTTGGCGGGTGCCACGCCCGCCGACAGCAGCGCCCGCACCAGCGTCCACAGCAACGCGGCGTCGGTCGGGGCGTCCATGAGCAGCAGGTCGGTCACCGGCAGCCGGGACGCGAGCGCCGCGACCGACGACGGCCAGCCACGCACGAGCCCGTTGTGGCTGAACAGCCACCGGCCGCTCATGAACGGCGCGCACGCCGTCTCCACCACCGGCATGCCGACGGTGGCCGAGCGGACGGCCGCGAGCACCCCGCCGGACGTGACCGAACCGGCCAGCCCGGGCAGTGCCGCGTCCGTCCACATCGGGGCCGGGCGGCGCACCCGGACGGGTTCGGGATCGCCCGTGTACCAGCCGATCCCGTACCCGTCCGCGTTCACGGTGCCGCCGCCGCGCATGTCCCGCGGCGCCCACGACTGCCGCAGCAGCGAGTGCTCCGGCGTCAGCAGCAGGTCGGCGAGCCGCACGGGCTCACCGACGTAGGCGAGGTGCCTGCACACGGGTCAGGCCAGCTCCTCGCGGGACGCGTCACGCGCGCACCGGAACCCGGCGAAGATCTGCCGCCGGATCGGGTAGTCCCAGTTGCGGAAGGTCGCCCGGCACGCGGCCGGGTCGGTGCCGAAGGAGCCGCCGCGCAGCATCTTGTAGTCGCTGCCGAAGAACACCTCCGAGTACTCCCGGTACGGGAACGCCTCGAACCCCGGGTAGCCGTGGAAGTCGGTGTCGACCCACTCCCACACGTCCCCGATCAGCTGGTGCACGCCCAGCGGCGAGGCACCGGCCGGGTACGCGCCGACCGGGGCGGGCGACAGGTGCCGCTGCCCCAGGTTGGCGTGCTCGGGACCGGGATCCTCGTCGCCCCACGGGAAGCGGCGCGACCGGCCGGTGGCCGGGTCGAAGCGGGCCGCCTTCTCCCACTCCCGTTCGGTCGGCAGCCGCTTGCCCGCCCACGTGGCGTAGGCCTGCGCCTCGTGGAAGCACACGTGCACCACCGGCTCGTCCGGCGGGATCGGCTCGACGTGCCCGAACCGGTTCCGCAGCCAGCCCGCGCCGTCCGGCACCCAGAACCTCGGCGCGGTCAGGCCGGCCCGCACCCGGTACGTCCAGCCCTCCTCGGACCAGAACCGCGGGTCGTCGTACCCGCCCGCGTCCAGGAACGCGAGGTACTGGCCGTTCGTGACCGGCGCGGTGTCGATGAAGAACGCGTCGACGTGCACGTCGTGCGCCGGACGTTCGTTGTCCAGCGCCCACGCCTCGATCGAGGTGCCCATGGTGAACGGCCCGGCGGGCACCAGCACCTCGTCCGCCGGTAACGGCGCGCCCGCGGGCGGCGGTGGTGCGTGCAGCACCGGCGCGCCGGACCGCAGCTGGTGCGTGGCCAGCATGGTCTCGTCGTGCTGCTGCTCGTGCTGGACGATCATGCCGAACGCGAACCCGTTCGACTCCAGCCGCCGCCCTTCGAGGGGACTGCGTTCGAGCACGTCGAACACCTTGTCCCGGACCTCGCGCACGTAGCCGCGGGCCTCGGCGGGCCCGAGCAGCGGCAGCGCGGGCCGGTCGGCGCGCGGGTGCTGGAACGCGTCGTACAGGTTGTCGATGTCCTCGCGGACCGGTTCGCGACCACCCACGTCGCGGACCAGCCACAGCTCCTCCTGGTTGCCGATGTGGGCGAGGTCCCACACCAGCGGGGACATGAGCTTGGAGTGCTGCCGCACGAGGTCGTCGTCGTCGACGGCGTCGGTGAGCGCCACGCTGCGCTCCCTGGCGCGGGTCAGCGCGGCGGCCACGCGCGAACGCAGCTCCTCGGTGCCGGTGTCGGCCGCGGTCATGCCTTGCTCCTCACGGTGAGACGGTCGAGGTCGGCGACGATCGCCGTGGTCAGGTCGGCGGGCAGGCCCATGCCGGGCAGCGCGGCGGCCCCCAGCTCGAGCACGGTCGCCGCCGCGGTGGCGAGCGCCCGGTCGGCGAGCCCGTCGCGGGCGGCGGGCAGCCACCGGTCGCCCACCGGCAGGCAGGCGTCCAGCACGGCGCCGACCGTGCGCCGGTCCGACATCAGCGCGGCGAGCAGCGCGGTCGGCGTGACCCAGCCGCCGCCCGGCTGCGCGTCGAGGTACCGCACCTCGAGGTACCCGTGCGGGCGCACGGGCGGGAAGAGGGTCGACAGGTGGTAGTCGAGGTCGTCGATGGTCGGGGGTCTGGGCAGGCCGCCCGCCACCCAGTCGGCGAACGTGAGCCCGGCCGGCGTGTGCCAGCGTGCGCCCTCCCCGCGCACGCACAGGACGGGCGTGTCGAGCACGCGGCGGGCCCAGTCGGCCTCCGGGTCCGCGACGATCGCGGACGGGAGCGACCTGGCCGGGTCGGTGCCGAGCACCGCGCGCATCCTGGCCGACGCCCAGCCCGTGGGGCTGCCACCGAGCGTCGGGGAGTTCGCGAACGCGGCGACCAGCACCGGGCCGAGCGCGCTCACCGCAGCCCACCGGTCGGCGACCGCGTCCGCCTCACCGGCGTCCAGGCACACCTGCAGGCCGGCGGTGCAGCACATCATGGTGATCCCGTGCGGCCCGATGGACTCGAAGACGTGCTCCATCGCGGCGTAGCGCGGGGTGTCGAGGATTCGCGCGGGCGACCGGTGCGGGTCGACAGCTCTGTCGCCGAGGACCAGGCCCGCGTCGTCGAGGAGTCCGGTGAGGAACACGAGGTCCGTCTGGACCGCGGCGAACAGCTCGGCGAGTGAGGAACGGGGTAGTGCGGAGATCTCCACCTGGCCGCCGGGTTCCACGGTGAGCGGGGAGCCGGACGGCAGTGGTTTCTGCGGACTGTCGGGGGTCAGCGTGCGGGGGGCGTACGGACCGAGCGCGGCAGCGAGACGACGAGCGTCCAGCGGCCGCCTGGGATCCTCCTCGTGGTGCACGATCCACTCGAGTTCGACCCCGTGCAGCTTCGGTGGGCCGTGCTTGAAACAGACCGAGGCGACATAGGCCTCAGCCTCGACACGATCCCGCAGGCGGCGCCGGTCAGGCCCCGTGACCTGCGGATCTTGGACCGCTGTCACAGCAATCACCTCCGGAAATCGACGCTACACGCGCCCACCGACAATTTCGTGACGGCGGCTGCGCCTGGTGCTGGCTCGGCGAGCTCCGCGAAACGGCGGGCGGGTGCGCGACGATCGGACAATCGGGAGGAGCCGGGTACGCGTCCTGAAAGACGTACGTACGGATTGCATCCGGGTGAACGGACTGCCACGATCAGTCGGTGCCACGGGTCAGCCAGGATCACCTCGACGCTCGCCGCCACCAGATCCTCGACGGGGCCCGCGTCTGCTTCGCGCGCTTCGGCTACGAGGGCGCGACGGTGCGGCGGCTCGAGGAGGCGACCGGCCTGTCGCGCGGCGCGATCTTCCACCACTTCCGCGACAAGGAGTCGCTCTTCCTCGCCCTCGCCGAGGACGACGCGCTGCGGATGGCGGACGTGGTCGCGAAGGAGGGCCTCGTCCAGGTCATGCGCGACCTGCTGGCCACGAAGAACGGCGCCGACTGGCTGGGCAGCAGGCTCGAGCTGTCGCGGCGGCTGCGCACCGACCCGGAGTTCCGGGAGCGCTGGGCGGAGCGGTCGCGCAACCTCACCATCGCCACCCGCGCGCGCCTGGTCCGCCAGCGCGAGGCGGGCAACCTGCGCGACGACGTGGACGTCGACGTGCTGACCGCGTACCTGGAGCTGGTGCTGGAGGGACTGGTCTCCCACCTCGCCATGGGCCTGCCCGCCGACGACCTGGAGCCGGTGCTGGACCTCGTCGAGCAATCGGTGCGCCGCCGCTCGGCCACCTAACCTGGGGGACATGGATCTCCTGGACGCACACGGACAGGCCATGGACGTCTTCGACCGCGCCATGCACAAGGTCGGGCTGACCGACTGGGACTCCCCCACCCCCTGCACCGGCTGGACCGTGCGGGACCTGGTGAACCACATCGTGGTCGAGCAGCTGTGGGTGCCGGACGTGCTCGACGGGCGGACGGTGGCCGAGGTCGGCGACAAGTTCGACGGCGACCAGCTGCACGACGATCCCCTCGAGGCGTGGCGCGCGGCGAGCGACGTGGCCCGCTCGGCCTGGCTGCGGCCCGGCGTGACCGACAGCACAGTCCACCTCAGTCACGGCGACGAGGCCGCCACCGAGTACGGCTGGCAGATGACGACGGACCTCGCGGTGCACGGCTGGGACCTGGCCACGGCGCTCGGCGCGGACGCCGGCATCCCCGACGAGCTGGCCCAAGCGCTGCTCGCGTACGTGGAACCGCAGCTCAGCGCGTGGTCGGGGACCGGCATGTTCGCCGAGCCGGTCCGGGTGCCGGACGACGCGCCCGCCGCGACGCGCCTGGTCGCCGCGCTCGGACGTCAGCCATAGCGGCCGCCCGCCCTTTACACTGGTCACCATCCCGAAAGCGGATAGGAGTGACCCTTCACCGTGCCCGACGCACAGTCCCCCAGCGACAGTACCGAGCCGGGAGAACCCGGCTGCCATACGGACCCGGTCCTCGGCGGTGACGCCGCATGACCGGATTGCTGCTGCAAGTCCTCGGCGTACTCGCCGTCATCGCACTCACGATCGGCACGGCGGTCTTCGTCGCGGCCGAGTTCTCCCTCACCGCGCTGGAACGCAGCCAGGTGGAACACCAGCTGCGCACGGTCGGCGACGCCCGCGCGAAGCAGGTCCACAAGGCGCACCAGTCGCTGTCGTTCCAGCTCTCCGGCGCACAGGTCGGCATCACGATCACGACCCTGACCATGGGTTACCTCGCCGAGCCGATCATCGCGGGCTGGGTGACGCCGCTGCTGGACGTGCTCGGCGTGCCCGCAGGCGCCGCGCTGCCGATCTCGCTGGTGGTGGCGCTGATCATCGCCAACGTCGTGTCGATGCTGTTCGGCGAGCTGGTGCCGAAGAACCTCGCGATCGCCAAGCCGATCGGCACCGCCCGCGCGGTCGCGGGCCTGCAGATCCGGTTCTCCTCGGTGCTGCGGTGGTTCATCAACCTGCTCAACGGCGCGGCGAACTGGCTGGTCCGGCGCCTCGGCATCGAACCGGCCGACGAGCTGGCGTCCGCGCGGTCGCCGCAGGAGCTCGGTTCGCTCGTCCGCACCAGCGCCGAGCACGGCACGATCGACCCCAGCACCGCCACGCTGCTGGACCGGTCGCTGCGGTTCGGTGACCGCTCGGCGGAGGAACTGATGACCCCGCGCGTGCAGGTCGAGTCGCTGCCGACGGACGCGACCGTGCTCGACCTGATCGAGCTGACCCGCAGGACGGGCTACTCCCGGTTCCCCGTGCACGAAGGCGACCTGGACGACGTGCGCGGGGTCGTGCACGTCAAGCAGGCGTTCAGCGTCCCGGTCGGGCAGCGCGCCACGACCACGGTCAACAAGCTCTCGCAGCCGGTGCAGACCGTCCCGGAGAGCCTCGACGGCGACACGCTGCTGGAGCGGCTGCGCGAGTCCGGCCTGCAGCTCGCGGTGGTCGTCGACGAGTACGGCGGCACCGCGGGGCTGGTGACGCTGGAGGACCTGGTCGAGGAGATCGTCGGCGACGTGCGCGACGAGCACGACCGCGGCGAGATCAACCCGGTGCGCCCGCTGGGCCGCGACAGCTGGATGGTGTCCGGCCTGCTGCGGGACGACGAGCTGGCCGACGCGACCGGGTTCCGCATGCCGGAGGGCGACTACGAGACGCTCGCCGGGCTGGTCCTGGCGCGGCTCGGCCGCATCCCCGAAGTCAACGACGAGGTGCGGGTCGACGGCTGGCGGATCACCGTGATGGCCATGGACCGGCACCGGGTCGCGGAGCTGCGCGTGGCGAAGGTCCCGGACACCGAACCGGCGGAGAACCGGCAGGAGGTGGCGGCCCGGTGAACGGAGCTCGCGGAGTGCACCACCGGCCGCGCCTGCCGCTCGGAGCCTGCGAGGAGCGGTCATGACCGGCGGAGTTGCCATCCTTGTCGCCGTCTTCCTGTTGCTGCTCAACGCGTTCTTCGTCGGCGCCGAGTTCGCGCTGGTCAGCGCGCGGCGCGACCGCCTCGAGGCGCTGGCGGAGCGGGGTGTGGACCGGGCGCGGATCGTCATGCGGGCCGCGGAGCACACGTCGATGATGATGGCGGGCGCGCAGCTCGGCATCACGCTGTGCACCATCGGCCTCGGCGCGCTCGGCGAACCGACCGTGGCGCACTACCTGGAGTTCCTGCTCGGCCCGCTGAACCTGCCCGCGGCCGTGCTGCACGCGGTGGCGTTCACGGTCGCGCTGGTGCTCGTGTCGATCCTGCACATCGTGCTCGGCGAGATGGTCACCAAGAACATCGCGATCGCCGCGCCCGAGAAGACCGCGGTGTGGCTGACGCCGGTGCTGGTCGGCTGGGTCCGGCTGATCCGCCCGGTGATCGCGCTGCTCAACGCGGCGGCGAACGGCGTGCTGCGGCTGCTGAAGGTCGAGCCGAAGGACGAGATCGAGAGCGCCCACACGCCGGAGGAGCTCGCGAACATGATCGCGGACTCGCGGCGGGAGGGCCTGCTCGACCCGGCCGAGCACCGGCGGCTCACGCAGACGCTGTCGTCGGCGGAGCGGACGGTGGCCGACGTGCTGGTGCCGCTGGACGAGGTCGAGACCGTGCCGCACCCGCCGACCGTCGGCGACATCGAGGAAGCGGTCAACCGCACCGGTTTCTCGCGCTTCCCGGTCCGGATGCCCGACGGGCGGCTGAACGGCTACCTGCACGTCAAGGACGTGCTGGACCAGGCGGACCAGGACCCGTCGACGCCGGTGCCGTACCACCGGGTCCGCGGGCTGCCGGAGATCCCCGCCGACTCCCGGCTCGACGAGGCGCTCGCCGCGCTGCGCCGGGCACGCAGCCACGTCGCGAAGGCGGTGGCGGCGGACCGCACGGTGCTCGGCGTGGTCGCGCTGGAGGACCTGGTCGAGGAGTACGTCGGCACGGTGCGGGACGCCACCCACACCGACCCGGAGACCTGACGGAGGACGGCGTTCCTTCCCGGGAACGCCGTCCGCTGCCATCCTGGGCCGATGGGGGAATGGGCCGCCCCGGTGCTCTGGGGTCTCGGCGCGGGTGTGCTCGTCGCGGTGTGGGCGTTCGCGTTCCGGCGGGCCGCGCCCGCGTGGACGGCGGGCGGCCGGCTGGCGGTGCTCATCGTCGTGGCGGTCGTGCTCGGCGCGGCGGTTCCCGTGACGGTGCGTTCGTCCGGGTCGCAGCACGCCGAGCAGGCCGACGACCGGCTGGCCCGGCTCGCGGCCCGGCTGGACTCCGCCGACCTCGGCGAGCGGCTGACCGCGCTCGAGGAGCTGTTCCGGTTGGTGGACCACCCGTCGTCGGTACCCAGGATCGTGGCCATGCTGTCGGAGTTCGTGCGGGAACGCGCGCCGAAGGCCGGCGACCCCCGGTGCGCGGGCAGCGAACCCGCGCAGGACGTCGCGTCCGCGCTGAGCGTGCTGGGCGCCCGGGCCCAGCCCGGCAGCGGCGTGGTGGTCGACCTGCGCGGGACGTGCCTCGTGCACGCCCGTCTCGGGTCCTTCTCGGCGCCCGGCGGCACGTTCGCGGACGCGGACCTGTCCGGCGCGCGGCTGAACGCCGCCGACCTGACCGGCGCCGACCTCGCGCGCGCGAACCTGTCGGGGGCGTCGCTGGCCGGCACCAACCTGGTCGACACCAGGCTCGTCGACGCGCGGTTCGCCGACACGGACCTGCGGGGCGCGCACTTCTCGGACGACACGCTGTGGCCGCCGTGGCGCGAGGAGGCGGTGATGGCCGCGTCGAGCTTCGCGACCACCACGTTCGTCATCGGGGAACTGGTGCTGTCGGACCCGCGCTGACCCTGGTCCGCTGGGTGACCGCGACGGCGCCGATGACCAGCACGGCCGCGCCCGCGGTGGCGGGGCTGACGTGCTCGGACAGCAGCAGCGCCGACCAGATCAGCGTCAGCACCGGCTGCAGCAGCTGGAGCTGCGAGATCCGGGCGATGCCGCCGAGCGCGAGACCGCGGTACCACGCGTAGAACCCGGCGAACATGCTCACCGCGCTCACGTACGCGAGGCCCAGCCACGCGTTCACGTCCGGCGCGTGCCACGGCTGCGCGGTCAGCAGCGTCACCGGTACCACCACGGGCAGCGCGAGGAGTAGCGCCCACGAGATCACCTGCCAGCCGCCCAGCTCGCGGGCGAGCACCGCGCCCTCGGTGTAGCCGAGCGCGGCCAGCCCGACCGCGGCGAGCAGCCACAGGTCGGCGACCGTGATCTGACCGGCGCCCTGGACGAACGCGAACACCAGCACGGTCACCACGCCGAACGCGCACGCGGCCCAGAACGGCCACCTCGGGCGCTCTCCCCCGCGCAGCACGGCGAGTGCCGCGGTGGCCGCGGGCAGCAGCCCGACGAGCACGGCGCTGTGCGCGGACGTGGTGTCCCGCAAGGCGAGCGCACTGCACAGCGGGAAGCCGACCACCACGCCGATCGCGACGAGCACGAGCCGCCGCCACTGGTGCGCGGTCGGCCGGGGCGCCCGCGCGACGAGCAGGCACACGACGCCGAGCAGCGCGGCCGGGATCGCCCTGCCGAGGCCGACGGTGACCGCGCCGAACGCGGGCAGCGCGGCCACGGACGCCGGGAACGTGAGGCTGAACGCCAGTACGCCGACGCTCCCCCACACCATGCCCGCGTCGAGTAGCGGGGCGGGGCGCGTGACGGTAGCGCTATCCTTCACTGACATGTCCAACGATAGCAGTGTGGCGCGGCTGGCTCGTACGCTGCGCGCGCACGCGGCCACGCTCGCGCCCGGCGACCAGCTGCCGTCGAGCCGCGCGATCGTCGCCGAGCACGGCGTCAGCCCGGTGACCGTGGGCCGGGCGCTCGCCCGGCTCGCGGCCGAGGGCACCGTGGTCACCGAGCCGGGCCGCGGCACGTTCGTCGCGCCGCGGCCGAAGCGGGCGGCGGACGTGGGCTGGCAGACGGTCGCGCTGGGCGACGCGCGCGTCAACACCGCGCACCTCGGCAGGCTGCTGGAGGTGCCGGAGCCCGGCACGCTCGTCCTCTCGTCGGGATACCTGGGCGACGACCTGCAGCCGACCCGTTTCCTCGCCACGGCGGCGGCCCGTGCCGCCCGCAGGCCGGGCGCGTGGGGCCGGGTGCCACCGACCGGGCTGCCCGAGCTGCGCGCCGGGTTCGCCGCCACGATCGGTGTCGACGCCGGTGACGTGACCGTGGTGGCGGGCGGCCAGTCCGGGCTGTCGGCGGCGTTCCGCGCGCTGGCCCCGCCGGGCGCGGCCGTGCTGCTGGAGGCGCCCACCTACCTCGGCGCGGTCGCGGCCGCGCAGGCCGCCGACCTGCGGCCGGTCCCCGTGCCCGCGGACGCCGAGGGGCTGCGGCCGGACCTGCTCGCGGAGGCGTTCGCGCGCACCGGCGCCGCGCTCGTCTACACGCAGCCCACGTTCGCCAACCCGACCGGCGCCGTGCTCGCACCGGCGCGGCGGCAGGAGGTGCTCGACGTCGTGCGGGACGCGGGCGCCTTCCTGCTCGAGGACGACTGGGCCCGCCACCTCGCACTGGACCGCACCGCGCCACCCCCGTTGCTGCGGGACGACCGCGACGGGCACGTCGTCTACCTGACGTCGCTGACGAAGCCGGTCGCGCCGAGCCTGCGGGTGGGCGCGCTCGTCGCCCGGGGGCCCGCGGCGGGCAGGCTCGCGGCCATCCGCCGGGTCGAGGACCTGTTCATCTCCCGGCCGCTGCAGGAGATCGCGGTCGAGTTGTTCGGCTCCCCCGCGTGGCAGCGCCACCTGACCGCTCTGCGTGCCGCGCTGCGCGAGCGGCGGGACGCGCTCGTGGCCGGGCTGCGCCGCGACCTGCCGGGCGTGGAGCTGACGCACGTGCCGTCCGGCGGCCTGCACCTGTGGGTGCGGCTGCCCGCGGACGTCGACGAGGTCGACGTCGTGACCCGCGCCAGGAAACGGGACGTGGTGGTCGAGCCGGGTCACTCGTACTGGGTCACCGAGCCGCCGGGACCGCACCTGCGCCTGACGTACGCGGCCGCGACCCCCGCCGAGCTGACCGAGGCCACGCGCAGGCTCGCGCGCGAGATACCGTGACGGCCGTGAACCGCACGCTCCTGCAGCCCGCCGCGTGGCAGGCCCGCCGGGACGCGCACGTCGCGCGGGTGCGGCAGTGGACCGATCCCGTGCGGCAGCGCAGGTCCCGGGGCGAGCGGCACCCGGTGCTGGACTTCCTGTTCACCTACTACTCGCACCGCCCGGCCAAGCTGCTGCGCTGGCACCCCGGCCCGGGCGTGGCGCTGGCCGGGGCCGAGGAGTACCTGCGGTGGCCCGCCTACCGCCGCACCGGCCACGGCGTGGAGCTGGGCCCGCTGCCGGAGGCGCGGCGCTCGTCGGTCGAGTTCGTCCACGCGCTGCTGACGGCGACCGCCGCGCGCAAGCCGCACCTCGGCTGCTTCGGGCTGCACGAGTGGGCGATGGTGTACCGGGCCGCGGACGTGCGGCACGAGGACTGGCCGCTGCGGCTGGGCGCCGAGGGCACGGACGCCGTCGTCGAGTCGCTTCCGGTGCGGTGCACGCACTTCGACGCGTTCCGCTTCTTCACGCAGGAGGCGCGCCCGCTGAACGCGTCGCAGCCCCAGCGGACCGACCAGCTCGCGCTCGAACAGCCGGGCTGCCTGCACGCCGGCATGGACCTCTACAAGTGGGCCTACAAGCTCGACCCGTACGTCCCGTCCGAGCTCGTCGCCGACTGTTTCGAGCTGGCACTGGACATCCGCTCGCTGGACATGCGCGCGAGCCCCTACGACCTGGCCCCGCTCGGCTACGCTCCGGTGCGGATCGAGACGGCGGAGGGCCGGGCCCGGTACCGGCGCGAGCAGGCCGGGTTCACCGAGCGGGCACGACCGTTGCGGGGGAGGCTGATCGCGCTGTGCGAGGAGTTGCTGGGATGAGGTCGCCGGCCGGGGTGCTGCTGTGCGCGTTGCTCCTCGCGGGGTGCGTGTCGCGCGAGGGTGGTGGGCAGCAGGACGCCGAAACCCCCGCCGGGCCGGTGGAACTGGCGGTCCCCATCGAGCTGCGGCCGGTGCTGGCGACCGAGTCCGCCGACCCGGCGGTGCTCGTGCTGCCCACGGAGGACGGCGAGCGGCTCACGCTGACCGAACCGATCCTCACGATCCGCGAGCTGGACGCGGCCGAGGTGAGGTTCGAGCAGAACGCGGGCACGTGGGTGCTCGACCTCGACCTGGACGAGGCCGACGGCCAGGCGTTCGGCGACTGGACCTCGGACCACGTCGGGGCACGCCTCGCGATGGTCGCGGACCGGGAAGTGCTGATGGCGCCGCAGATCCAGTCCGCCATCACGGGTGGTGAGATCCAGATCGCCGGGAACTACACGCGGGACGAGGCCCAGGACCTGCTCGAGAAGATCACCGGCGAGTAGGGCTGCCCCCACCGCGGCTCCGGGGGCGCACCGGCTGTCCCGGCCGCGCACCCGTCCGTAACGTTCGGCACGGTCAACCACTCGAGGGGGATTGTGCTGTGCTGACAAGGACATCGACGCGTGCCGTGGCGGGTTCGCTGGCGCTGGCGCTGGGGTGCGTGGGCACGGTGCCCGCGGCCGCCGAAAGACACGACCACCACGACGACGTCCAGGCGGTCGTCGACGGTTTCGTCGCCCACGGGGCGCCGGGCGCACTGGTGTACACGCAGGACCGGCGCGGCCGCTGGTCGGTCGCGAGCGGGACCGCCGAGCTGGGCACCGACCGCCCGATCCGGCCGCGTGACCGGGTGCGGGTCGCCAGCAACACCAAGATGTTCGTCGCCGCGGTGGTGCTCCAGCTGGTGGGCGAGGGCAGGATCGCGCTCGACGCACCCGTGGCGCGGTACCTGCCGGGGCTGGTGCGCGGCAACGGTTACGACGACACGAAGATCACCGTGCGGCAGCTGCTGCGGCACACCAGCGGCATGGCCGACTACATCGAGGACGTGCTGGCCGACCCGGCCGCGGGGGACCACCCGTGGCAGGCCGCGGACCTGGTCGCGATCGGCCTGCGCCACCCGCCCCTGTTCGCCCCGGGCACCGGGTGGGCGTACTCGAACACCGGCTACCTCGTCCTCGGCATGATCGTCGAGGCGGTGACCGGCGACGACGTCGGCGCGGCGATCACCGACCGGCTGATCAGGCCGCTCGGGCTGCGCCACACCAGCTACCCCGCCGCGGGTGACAAGCGCATCCCGGGCCCGCACGCGCACGGGTACTTCGCGTTCCCCGGGCAGCCGGTCGCGGACGTCACCGAACTGGAACCGAGCCTGCCCGGCGCGGCGGCCTCGATGATCTCCACCGGCCCCGACCTGACGCGGTTCGTGCGGGCGTTGTCGTCCGGTGCGGTGCTGCGCCCGGACCTGCTGGCACAGATGCGGGAGACCGTGCCGGCCGACGGACCCGACTACGGCCTCGGCATCCGCGAGATCCCGTTGCCGTGCGGCGGTGTCGCGTGGGGACATGGCGGCAACATGCCGGGCTTCGACTCGTTCACCGCGGCCACCGAGGACGGTCGCGCGGTGTTCGTGGTGGTCAACGGCCACCTGGCGGACGGCAGCGTCGCGGACGTTCGCGACGCCGCCGAAACCGCACTGTGCTGAGCTGATCGGCGCCGGACCGCACAGGTCCGGCGCCGATCAGTCCCCTTGATCTTTGTGCAAGGTCTTGGTCCAAGCAGCAGTTACCTCAGGGGAACGTGACGGCGCTCAGCCACCAACCGCCTGCGGTCCCGCGGAGTCGCTGGGTCGAGACCAACACTTTTAAATCCGGGGAGGCGGGCTAGTACGCCTCGATGGGTGGGCAGGAGCAGACCAGGTTGCGGTCGCCCTTCGCGCCGTCGATGCGGCGCACCGGCGGCCAGATCTTCGGCCCGGTCGCGCCCTGCGGGTACACGGCCTCCTCGCGGCTGTACGGGTGCTCCCACTTGCCCGCGATGGACTCGGCCGTGTGCGGCGCGTTGCGCAGCGGGTTGTCCTCCAACGGCCAGTCGCCGCGCGCGACCCGCTCGATCTCGCGGCGGATCGCGATCATGGCGTCGCAGAAGCGGTCCAGCTCCGCGAGGTCCTCGCTCTCGGTCGGCTCCACCATCAGCGTGCCCGCGACCGGGAACGACATGGTGGGCGCGTGCAGGCCGTAGTCGGCGAGCCGCTTCGCCACGTCGTCGACCGTGATGCCGGTGGTCTTGGTGATGCCGCGCAGGTCGAGGATGCACTCGTGCGCGACGAACCCGCCCTCGCCCGCGTACAGCACCGGGAAGTGCTCGTTCAGGCGCTTCGCGACGTAGTTCGCGGCGGCCACCGCGGTCATGGTCGCGCGCCGCAGCCCGGCGCCGCCCATCATCCGCACGTAGGTCCACGAGATCGGCAGGATCGACGCGCTGCCCCACGGCGCCGCGCTGATCGGGCCGACGCCGGTCTCGGGGCCCGCCTTCGGCTGCAGCGGGTGGTTCGGCAGGTAGGGCGCGAGGTGCGACCGCACGCCGATCGGCCCGACACCCGGACCGCCGCCACCGTGCGGGATGCAGAACGTCTTGTGCAGGTTCAGGTGCGACACGTCGGCGCCGAACTTCCCGAAGCGCGCCAGGCCGATGAGCGCGTTGAGGTTCGCACCGTCCACGTAGACCTGACCGCCCGCGTCGTGCACCAGCTCGCACACCGTCCGCACGGTGTCCTCGTACACGCCGTGGGTCGACGGGTACGTGATCATGATCGCGGCCAGGTCGGCGCGGTGCGCGTCCACAGTGGACCTCAGGTGGCCGAGGTCGATGTTCCCGTTGTCGTCGCAGCGGACCACGACGACCTTCATGCCCGCCATGGCGGCGCTTGCGGCGTTCGTGCCGTGCGCGCTCGCCGGGATGAGGCAGACGTCGCGGTCGCCCTGCCCGTTGGCGCGGTGGTAGGCGCGGATCGCGAGCAGGCCCGCGAACTCGCCCTGGCTGCCCGCGTTCGGCTGCAGGCTGACCGCGTCGTAGCCGGTGAGGCGGGCGAGCCAGTCCTCGAGGTCGCCGACGATGTCCAGCAGCCCGGCGGCGTCCGCCGCGGGCGCGAACGGGTGCAGCTGCGCGAACTCCGGCCAGGTGATGGGCTCCATCTCGGCGGTCGCGTTGAGCTTCATGGTGCACGACCCGAGCGGGATCATGGACCGGTCGAGCGCGACGTCCTTGTCCGACAGCGACCGCAGGTACCGCAGCAGCGCCGTCTCCGAGCGGTGCGTGGCGAACACGGGGTGCGTGAGGTACTCGGACGTGCGGCGCAGCGCCGCCGGGAACGTGTCCTCGGTGTCCATGTCGAGCTGGTCGATGTCACCGTCCACGCCGAACGACGCCCACAGCTTGCGCACGTGGTCGCGGGTGGTGGTCTCGTCGCAAGCCACCGCGACCTGGTCGGCGGACACGCGCCGGATGTTGATGCCGCGGTCGCGGGCGTTGGCGACGATCTCGTCGGCCCGGCCCGGCACGTTCACCAGCACGGTGTCGAAGAAGTGCTCGTGCACCACGTCCTCGCCGTCCGCCCGCAGCCCGGCGGCGAACACGGCGGCCATCCGGTGGGCGCGGGTCGCGATGTTCCGCAGCCCGTCGGGGCCGTGGTAGACGGCGTACATCGAGGCGACGATGGCGAGCAGCACCTGCGCGGTGCAGATGTTGCTGGTGGCCTTCTCGCGGCGGATGTGCTGCTCGCGGGTCTGCAGCGCGAGCCGGTAGGCGCGGTTGCCGTCGGCGTCGACGCTCACCCCGACGAGCCGGCCCGGCAGCTGCCGCTCGAGCCCCTGCCGCACGGCGAGGTACCCGGCGTGCGGGCCACCGAAGCCCATCGGCACCCCGAACCGCTGGGTGGACCCGGCGACGACGTCCGCCCCGATCTCCCCCGGCGGCCGCAGCAGCGTCAACGCGAGGATGTCGGCGGCGACGACGACCTGCGCGCCGCGCTCGTGCGCCTGCTCGATCAGCGCCGCGTGGTCGCGCACCGCGCCACCCGCACCCGGGTAGGACAGCAGCAGCCCGAAGAACTCCCCGTCGGGCAGCCCCTGCGCGAGGTCGGCGACCTCGACCTCGATGCCCAGCGGCTCGGCTCGCGTCTCGATCACGGCGATGGTCTGCGGGAACGTGTCGGCGTCGACGAGGAAGCGGGGCGACTTGTTCTTCCCGGCCCGCCGCACGAGCGTCATCCCCTCGGCGGCGGCCGTGGACTCGTCGAGCATGGAGGCGTTGGCGAGCGGCAACCCAGTCAGGTCGGCCACCATCGTCTGGAAGTTCAGGAGCGCCTCGAGCCGGCCCTGGGAGATCTCCGGCTGGTAGGGCGTGTAGGCGGTGTACCAGGCGGGCGACTCGAGCACGTTGCGCAGGATGACCGGCGGCGTGACCGTGCCGTAGTAGCCGAGCCCGATCATGGAGGTCAGCGGCGCGTTCCTGGCGGCGAGCCCCCGCAGCTCGGCGAGTGCCTGCGCCTCGGAGGCGGGCGCGGGCAGCCCGAGGTCGGGGTTCGCCTCCCGGATCGAGTCGGGCACGGCACGCTCGACCAGCTCCTCGAGCGACCCCACACCGATCACGTCGAGCATCCGCGCCAGCTCGGCAGGCCGCGGCCCGATGTGCCGGTCGGCGAACTGGGTGCCGTCCTCGAGGGCGGCAAGGGGGATCCGGTCCTGGGTCATCGGCGCGCCTCCGGGCGTGGGGTGGGCATGCGGACTGCTGCCCTCCCCCTCTGTCCGTGCACGTTAGGCCGTGCGCCTGAGAGCTTCATCCAGATCAACTGGACTTGCACCTTCGGCGGGCCCGGTCACCCGGTCCGCTTTCCAGAGGCGTCTACTCCACGCGGTTCGGGTGCCTGAGAGGTTCCGGGGAGGATTTGCTCCTTCGGCGCCGAGCGGGGCTCGGTCTCTCCCGCGCGGGATCAGCGACTACGCCGGTAGCGTACCCCCGGACGGGCCGTTCAGGCGTGCAAGGTCATGAACGTTACGCCGCGACCACGCTGGGTCACGCACCACATGCGGACCGTTCGAGAGCGGCAGCTCAGCCTGCGTTGCGGGCCTTCCGGCGAGCGGTCAGCTCGTCGTCGACGACCGTCTCGACGACACCGCCGTCGGCACGTTCTGCCGGGAACTCGTGGATCGTCCCGTTGATCTCCTGCATGGCACCTGACACGGCGATCCCGAAGACGCCCTGCCCGCCTTGCAGCAGATCCACGATCTCCTCGGGGGAGGTGCACTCGTACACCGTCGTCCCGTCCGAGAACAGGGTGATCTTGGCCAGGTCGCGCACCCCGCGGCGACGCAGGTGGTCGACCGCGACGCGGATGTTCTGCAGGGACACCCCGGTGTCCAGCAGCCGCTTGACGACCTTCAGAACCAGGATGTCCTTGAACGAGTACAGCCGAGCCGACCCCGAGCCGTGCGCACTGCGGATGGACGGCGCCACCAGGCCCGTCCGCGCCCAGTAGTCGAGCTGGCGGTACGTGATGCCGGCGATCTGACAAGCCGCGGGCCCGCGGTAGCCGACGAGCTCGTCCGGTCCGGACTGGTCCGGAAACAGCTCACCCTGCTCTCCGGTGACGGGACCTTCCTCGACCACGCCTGCCTCCAGTCTCCTGCCACGCGCGAGCCGTTGGCTCGTCGATACGACGGTAGGTCGGCGGGGAGACCGGGTCAACGCGACGCGCGGGTGCACGCGTCGCAAACCTAAACCTGATGTGGAGCTTTCGTTACCGATCAGGTATCCGCGCCTCTGAAGTCCTCTGGCGAGACACTGTCGAGGAACTCGCGGAACTTCTCCACCTCGTCCTCCTGCTCGTCCGGGATGATCAGCCCGGCCTCCTGGAGCACCGCGTCCTCCGCGTGGATGGGTACTCCTATCCGCAGCGCGAGGGCCACGGAGTCGCTCGGCCGCGCGGACACCCGCACGTCACCGTCGAACACGAGCTCCGCGAAGAACGTGCCTTCGCGCAGGTCCGTGATCCGCACCTGCTCCAGCTCCCGGCCCAGCGCACCGATCACGTCCTTGAGCAGGTCGTGCGTCAGCGGCCGCGCAGGCCGCACACCCTGCTGCTCCAGTGCGATGGCCGTCGCCTCCACCGAGCCGATCCAGATCGGGAGGTATCGCTCACCTTCGGTTTCGCGCAGCAGCAAGATCGGTTGATTGGCGGGCAACTCCACCCGCACGCCCACGACTCGCATCTCGCTCATCGGGTTCGCCTCCCTCCGACTGGCTCAGCGAGGATGTGCAACCACATCTTCGAGGATCGCTTATCGCTGGCCTCGACGCTACCCGCCATCCGGTTCCGACGCTTGTGCAATCCTGAATCGATCGGATGCCGATGCCACATCGTGCCAACGGGTTGATCTTCAGCTTACTTCCCGGCAATGCGCCGCAAACCCGCCTTGACGAGCAACGTGTGCAGTCCGACGGACAGCGCCGCCAGCTCGCGGACCGCTTCGTCCGCTTTCTCCCCGCGCATGGGGGCCACGATCTGCTCGACCAGTCCGACCTCGCGGTCGGCCGCCGCGCGGAAGCCCCGCAGGTGCCGGGGTTCGACGCCGTAGGCGGCCAGTGCCCGCGCGACCGCGGCGACCTGCGCCGCCTCGCTGTCGTACAGCCCGGCGGGACCCGGTTTGACCAGCCCGTACTGCTCCAGCTCACCGAGCGTGGCCGCGTCGGCACCCGCTGTCTCGAGGAGTTCCTCGCGGGTCATCCGCCGCAGCGGCCGCTCGGCGAAGTCCTCCGCGGCGGGGAGGCCGTCGGCGGGGACCGCACGCAGGACCCGGGGCCGGTCGGCGGCGTCGGCCGCGTCCAGCTGTTCCTTGATGACCTTCAGCGGCAGGTAGTGGTCCCGCTGCGCGGCCAGCACGAACCGCAGCCGGTCCACGTCCGCGAGGGTGAACTGCCGGTACCCGGAGGCGGTCCGGGCAGGCCGGACCAGCCCTTCCGCCTCCAGGAACCGGATCTTCGAGATGGTGACGTCCGGGAACTCCTCACGGAGCCGGCTGAGCACCGCACCGATGCTCAGCCGGTCGCCAGCCGGCCGCCCGGCCGCCGTCACAACTGCCTCCGCTGTGGTCCTAGGACGCGTTGGCGCCGGTGAGGAACACGAGCCGGAACTTGCCGATCTGCACCTCGTCGCCGCCCGCGAGGACCGCCTGGTCCACCGGCTCACGGTTGACGTAGGTGCCGTTCAGGCTGCCGACGTCGATGACCACGAACTCGCCGCCCTCACGCCGGAACTCGGCGTGCCTGCGGGAAACCGTGACGTCGTCGAGGAAGATGTCGCTGTCCGGGTGCCGCCCCGCGCTCGTGGTGTCGCGGTCGAGCAGGAAGCGGGAACCCGCGTTCGGCCCGCGCTTGACGACCAGGAGGGCGGAACCCGCCGGCAGTGCGTCGACACCGGCGACGGACGGCTCCGGGGCCGGCGTCTCGGTTGCCTCCGCGTCGAGGAAGTCGGCCCGGAAGACGGAAGTCCGCTCCGGCGACTGCTCCGGCGGCACGCCGGGCCCGTCGTTGGTGCTCACCTGAGCTCTCCTCCTGCTGGTGCTTCTCGTTCCCTAGTCAACCTACCGTGCGCGATCAGTGGCCCCGGAGTTGCCTCCCCGGTCCTAGGACTCGGTCAGCGCCTGGTAGGCCGCGGCGTCCATGAGCTCGTCGAGCGCGGCGACGTCGGCGGCCGCGATCTCGACGATCCAGCCGTCGCCGTACGGGTCGGAGTTGATCAGCTCGGGCGACTCGTCGAGCGCGGTGTTGACCGCGGTCACCTCGCCGGTCACCGGCGCGAAGATCTCCGAGACGCTCTTGGTGGACTCGACCTCGCCGAGCGGCGCGCCGGCCTCCACGGTCTCGCCCACCTTGGGCAGCTCGACGAACACGACGTCACCGAGCTGGTCCTGCGCGTAGTCGGTGATGCCGACGCGCACGGTGCTGCCCTCGGTCATGGCGAGCCACTCGTGCTCTTCTGTGTACTTCAGGTTTTCCGGCGTCACTGGACTTCCTCCGCGGAGCTTCTGGTTTGGCCGAAGCTTAGATGGGCCGGGTCGGCAGTGGTGAGCGCAGTGCCATGCGTGTCTGCACGAGGTAGAGCAGGCCCGACCAGACGAACAGGGCGCTCCCCCACACCACGAACGCGTACGCGACCGGCCGGGCGATGGTGGCGAAGTCCGAACCGCCCTGCGCGATCAGCAGCAGCGGCATCGCGTACATGAGGTTGAACGTGGCGGCCTTGCCGATGTAGGTGACCTCGGGCGGGCCGAACCCGTTGCGGCGCAGCACCCAGATGCACACGGCCACCATGAGGTCGCGGCCGACCAGCACCAGCGCGAACCACAGCGGGATGATGTCGCGCAGCACGAACGCGACGACGGTGGCGAGGGTGTAGAGCCGGTCCGCCGCCGGGTCGAGGACCGCACCGAGCCTGCTGGTCTGGTTGAGCCAGCGGGCGAGTTTGCCGTCGGCCCAGTCGGACACGCCGCTGTAGACGAGCACGGCGAGCGCCCAGCCGTCGGCCTCGGGGCCGAGGAGGAGCCACAGGAACACGGGAACCAGCGCGAGCCGGATGATGCTCAGCAGGTTCGGGATGGTGAGCCACCGGTCGGGCAGCTCCTCGGGCGCTGAAGCCATGCCCCGCAGCGTATTCGCCGGTCAGCGCGCCCCTCTGGTCAGGCTCCACCCGCGGCGGTGCAGGTCGGCGTCGGTGAAGGACCTCGGCCGCCCCTTGTCGTCGACCCCGACCCAGCGCGCGTTCTCGCGCACGTAGGCGTGTCCCTGGCACCACACGACGCGGCCCTGCCCGGTGGGCAACGGCGCCGTCCTGGTCTTGCTCGTCTCAGCCATGTCCTCGCAGCCTCGTGGATCAGTCCCTCCCGAAGGGCCTTTCGACTCTGGCGCGGGATTCGTTATCCGGTTCGGCGCGAAACGCCCACATGGTGGAAGCGGGGGTCTCGCCGACTACGTAGCGGAACGACTTCGGCAGGTGGACGACACCGTCCGGGGTGACCGCCCCGGCGACCGACTCGGTGAAGGCGGCACGCACAGGTGTTTCCCCCGCGAGCCGGATCGCCCGCAGGATCGGCTCGCTGCCGAGCATGGCGGTCCACGCCGCGCCGACGCTCGGGTAGGTGGCCTGGCAGCGCACCTCCCCGACGTGCAGCACGGTGAGGCCGCCGGCCAGCAGCGCGCCGTCGAGGCCGTCGTCCGCGCCCGTGGCGGGCGCGAGGAGGTCGAGCCGGCGCAGGTGGCCCGCGAAGGTCTCGGCCCAGCAGCCGGACGGTCGGACCCAGCCTCCGACCGCGACCCGCCCGCCGGGGCGGACCACCCGCACCAGCTCGGTCAGCACCGCCGCCCGGTCCGTCCCGTTGTGGACCGACGCCCCCGTGGTCACAACGTCGAACGTGCCGTTGTCGAACGGCAGTGCCTCTCCCGGTTCGACGAGCCCGCCGACCCGCAGGTCGGCGTCCGGGAGCGCCCACCTCGCGATCTCCAGCCGCTCCACGGCGGTGTCCGTGCCCGCGACCAGCGCTCCCCGCTGCTCGGCGGCGCACAGGAACAACCCGACCCCGCAGCCGACGTCCAGCAGCCGCTGCCCGTCGAGGGGACCCAGCGCGGCCAGCACGGCCCGGTGCAGCGGCCGGAGCTCGCGCTCCGGCAGCTGCGGCCAGTCCTGTTCGCTGTCCCGCAACGGATACCCGTGCACCGTTCTGGCGATCATGTCCGCGCTCCCTGCCCGTCGCGACCAATACTCGTCAGCCCGGCGTCCCCGCACATCGGGCATTGCCTCAGATCGGCGCCCGGGGTGTCTTAGACCGACCGTGCGCCACCTCACACGGGCCAGGGGGATACTGACGTGGTGTCACGACGGGTGTCGGTGCCGGAGCTGATCGGCAGGCGCGATGAGCTGGCCGTGCTCACCGCCGCCCTCGCGGACGCCGAGGCGGGCAGCGGCAGGCTGGTGCTGGTCGAGGGGGACGCCGGGGTCGGCAAGACGCGCCTGGTGCAGGAGTTCGCCGACCGGGCCGCCCAGCAGGGCGCGACCGTGCTGTCCGGCGGCTGCCTGCAGCTCGAGGCCGACATCCCCTACGCGCCGTTCGAGGAGGCGCTCTCCGCGCTGCCCGACCGCCCGGCCCTGTTCGGCGACGGCGCGGACCGGGCCGCCGGGTTCCGCCGCGTGGCCGACACGATCGCCGCCGCGGGCAGGCCCGTCGTGCTGGTGCTGGAGGACCTGCACTGGGCGGACGCGTCGACGCGGGACCTGTTCGTGTTCCTGCAGCGGGCGCTGCGGCACGCGCCGGTGCTGCAGATCGGCACGCACCGCACCGGCGAGGTCGGCGGCGACCACCCGGTGGCGGGCATGGTCGCCGAGCTGGGCAGGCTGCCGCACACCGAACGGCTGCGGCTGCCGCCGCTCGACCCGGCGGAGACGACCGCGCTGGCCCGCGGCCTGCTCGGGGTGGAGCCGGGCGGCGAGATGGTGAAGGTGCTGCTCACGCGCGCGGAGGGCAACCCGTTCTTCACCGAGGAGCTGATCGCGGCGTGGCCCGCGCGCGGCGAGGTGCCGCAGACCGTGCGCGAGGTCGTGATCACCCGGCTGGCGCGGCTGACCGAGGGCGCGCGGCAGCTGTCGCGACTCGCGTCGGTGATCGGCCGGACGGTGTCCCACGACCTGCTCGCGGAGCTGGCGGCGCTGTCCGAGGTCGACATCGGCGGCTCGGTGCGGGACCTGATCCACCACGGCCAGCTGGTGACCGCGGGCGACGACGGCTACGCCTTCCGGCACGCGCTGATCCGCGAGGCGATCTACGCCGACCTGCTCCCCGGCGAACGGCGCGCCGCGCACGCGCGGGTGGCCCGCCTGCTCGCCGCGCGCCCGACCCCGGTGGCGGAGCTGGCGCACCACTGGGACGCGGCCGGTGAGGTGGACGAGGCGCTGGTGGCGTCCGTGCGGGCCGCCGAGTCGGCCGCCGCCGCGTTCGCCCCCGCCGAGGCGCACGCGCACTACGAACGGGCGCTGCGGCGCTGGCGGGAGGCGTCGGCCCCGGAGGCGCTGACCGGCCTCGACCTGGACACGCTGCTGGAACGGACGGCGGCGACGGCGAGCATCTCGTCCCGCAACGCGCGTGCCGTCGAGCTGACCAGGGAGCGGCTGCTGCTGCTCGACGCGGAGCGGGAGCCGGAGCGGGTCGCGCTCGTGTACGCGGAGCTGGCGCACCGGGCGTGGGCGTCGGCGAACTGGCCGCTGGCGAGGTCGGCGAACCAGCGCGCGCTGGAGCTGGTCCCCGCGGGCAGCCCGCAGCGGGTCACGATCATGGCGCACCGCGCGGGCCTGGCCATGCTGTCGTCGCGGCACCGCGAGGCACTGCGGTACGCGCGCGAGGTCATGCAGGTGGCGCAGGAGGCAGGTGACACCACCGCCTACGCGCGCGGGTTGATGGTGCTGGGGATCAGCACGATCGGGACCGGGCACGTCGACGACGGGCTCGCCTGCCTGCGCAGGCACCTCGACCTCGCGCACCAGGAACGGGTGCCGAGGATGATGGGCGTCAACTACGCCAACCACTCCGAGGCGCTCGTGTGGGTGGACCGGCCGGAGGAGGCGCTGGCTCTCTCCCGCGAGGGCATCGCACGGGCGGGCGAGTTCGGTTTCGACTTCTACCTGCTGCTGATCGTCGGCAACCAGGTCCGCGCCCTCGCCGAGCTGTCCCGGTGGGACGAGGCGCTGGACACCACCGCCGACCCGACGGACCAGGGCGCGGACCCGTTCACACGGCTGCCCGTGGACCAGACCAGGGCGGACCTGTACCTGAAGCGCGGTGACGTGGCGGCCGCCGCGGAACTGCTGGCCCCCGCCGCGGCGACGCTCGCCGGCCAGGACGACGTGCAGTTCGGCACGGAGCTGGCGGCGTTGCAGGCGTTGATGGCCCTGCAGGAGGGCCGCTGGACGGACGCCCGGGCCGCGGTGCGGGAAGGCCTGCGGGTGGCCCTGTCCGCGGACAACCAGCACCGCGCGGCCCGCCTGACGGCCATCGGCGTGCGCGTGGAGGCCGACGCCGGGCTCGACGACGGCCTGGCCCGCGCCGACGAGATACTCGCCGCGGGCGAGGCCCACCTGGCGGCGCTGACGGCGGACGGGGTGGTGCCGCTGCCCCGCACCGAGCGTTCGCTGGCGCTGGCCCGCGCGGAACGGACCCGCCTGGCGACCCCGGACCCGGCGGCGTGGGCGGCGGTCGTGGCGATCGCCGCGCACGACCGGTACCTGCTGGGCTATGCGCGGTTCCGCGAGGCCGAGGCGCTGCTGTCGGCCCGGGGCTCCCGCCAGCAGGCGGCGACGGCACTCGCGGAGGCGGCCGCCGTCGCGACGTCCCTGGGCGCGGCGCCACTGGCCGAGGAGGTGCGCGCCTTGGCCGAGCGGGCGCGCCTGACGTTGTCGTCCGCCCCGCCCTCCCCCGCCGCCGATGACCCGCACGGGTTGACGGCACGCGAGGCGGAGGTGCTGGCGCTCGTGGGCCGCGGCCGCACGAACGCCGAGATCGCGGAGCAACTGTTCATCAGCACGAAGACGGCGAGCGTCCACGTGTCGAACATCCTCCGCAAGCTGGGCCTGAAGAGCCGCATCCAGGCCGCCGCGGTGGCCCAGCGCCGAGGACTGACCTGACGCGGAGGGGCTGGTCCCCGCCGTAATCCAGTTCGCCGACGCCGCGCGGCCCCGTGCCGCCGCGGGCACCTACCACCTGCACGTGCGCGGCAGCCGCGACCGGACGATCCACGTCGACGACGCGACCGTCGAACGCGGCCGCCCGCTGCGCGCGGACCCGCACTTCTCCGTCGCCCCGGCGCGTTCCTGCCGACCAGCCTCGGTCACCTCGGCCGCAACCCTGGCTGGCCCCGCGGTTCGTGGCCGCGTTCCGGGAGACCTGACCGCTACGGCGCTGACGCGCCGACCGGCGCGGGTTCCGCCACCACGCCCGCCTTGCCGCTGCGGCTCCGCCCGAACCACGACGCGACCGCGGCGACCAGGCTCGCGATGATCGCGAACCAGAACGCCACGTGCAGCCCGTCCGCGAACGGCTGCGTCACCAGGCTCGGGAAGAAGCTGTGCCCGGTCAGGAACGCGGCCTGGTCCGGCGGCAGCCCGGTCAGCGACCCGCCGAGGAGGTGCTCGATCGGGTTGTAGCCGAGGAAGGCCGCGAACAGGACCGCGACGGCGGGCAGCCGCGCCAGCTGGTTCGCGGCGTCGGCCGGCACCCCGTGCTCGGTGAGGCCGGTGCTCATCGCGGCGGGCAGCGTCGTCGACAGCCCGGCGATGATGAGGCTGAAGAAGATGCCGATCGACAGCACCATCGCGGAGTTCTGGAACGTGGCGGTCATGCCCGCGCCCGCGCCCCGCGCGCCGCCCGGCAGCGACGACATCACCTCGGCCCGGTTGGGCGAGGTGAACATGCCCATCCCGATCCCGTTCACCACCAGCAGCGCGGCGAACAGCGGGTACGGGAAGTTCACCGGCAGGATCGTGAACAGGTAGAAGGTGACGGCCGTGACGACCATGCCGCCCGCGGTGAAGAACGTGGCCCCGCGCCGGTCGGACAGCACGCCGGACAGCGGCGCCGCGATGAGGAACCCGACGGTCATGGGCAGCATGTAGATGCCCGCCCACAGCGGCGTCTCCTCGAACGAGTAGCCGTGCTGCGGCAGCCAGATGCCCTGCAGCCAGATGATCAGGATGAACTGCAGGCCACCCCGGCCCAGCGACGCCATCAGGTTCGCCAGGTTGCCGAGGCTGAACACGCGGATCCGGAACAGCGCCAGGTTGAACAGTGGGTTCTCGGTGTGCAGCTCGATCCACGCGAACAGCGCGAGCACCGCGAGCCCGCCGATCAGCGCGCCGAGCACCCACGGGTTGGTCCACCCCATCGGGTGACCGCCGTAGGGCTGGAGCCCGTACGTGATCGCGACCATCACGGCGATCAGCCCGACCGCGAACGTGATGTTGCCCGCCCAGTCGAGGTGCGCCTTCTGCCGCGGCGAGGTGTCGTGCAGCTTCAGGTACGCCCAGACGGTGCCGACCACGCCGAACGGGACGGACACCAGGAACACCCAGTGCCAGTTGACCGGGGCCAGCACGCCGCCGACCACGAGCCCGAGGAACGAGCCGGCGACCGCGGCCACGCCGTTGATGCCGAGCGCGAGCCCGCGCTGGTTGGCGGGAAACGCGTCGGTGAGGATCGCGCTGGAGTTGGCCATGAGGAACGCGCCGCCGATGCCCTGCACGACGCGCCAGCCGATCAGCCAGAGCGCGGCCGCGTCCCCGGACATCCAGGTGACGGCGAGCAGGATCGACGAGATCGTGAAGATCAGGAAGCCGAGGTTGTACATCCGGGCGCGCCCGTACATGTCGCCGAGGCGCCCGAAGCTGACCACCAGCACGGCGGTGACGATCAGGAAGCCCATGATCATCCACAGCAGGTAGCTGGTGTTGGCGGGGTCGAGCGGGTTGATCCCGATCCCCTTGAACACGTCCGGCAGCGCGATCAGCACGATCGACGAGTTGATCGTCGCGATCAGCATGCCCAGGGTGGTGTTGGACAGCGCGATCCACTTGTAGTGCGGGCCGAGTTCGGCGAGCGAACGCGCACGCGACACGGTGTAGCCCCCTCACGTCAGGTTCTCCGGCCAGGCTAACCCTCTTCGTTCGCCTTGCTAAAGACCGGTCGTGAGCTGCGCGAGTGATATTCCAGACAGCCTGTGTCGTTTTGTCCGGCGGTGTCGGGAACGTGCCGTTACTCGGCGCGGTGGCGGCGTCTCCCCGTGGCGGGCGCCTGCTGTTCGGGCTCCTGGCCTGCCGGTTCCCGCGGCGTGGCGCGCGGCTCCGCCCGCTGTGCCATCTCGCGCAGCAGTTGGTCGAAGATCGGCGTCGACATCACGTTCTCACGTGCCATGCGCGCCCTCCTTGATGTGAAGATCCGCCTGATCCGGACGTTAACGCTCAAGCTGGTTCAGACTGCCAAACCCGGGCCGACACGATCGGGCGAACCAGGTGCCCTGGTAGGACATACTGCGAGTAAGAATCAGGCCGACTGAACGGGTGAGGGGCCGCATGACCGACAACCTGGTTTCGCTGAAGGTGGACATCGGAGACGGTGTCGCCGAGGTGACGCTGCTCGGGCCCGGCAAGGGCAACGCCATGGGACCCGACTTCTGGCGCGAGCTGCCCCAGGTGTTCGGCGAGCTGGACCGCGACGACGACGTCCGCGCGATCGTGCTCACCGGCAGCGGCGCGAACTTCTCCTACGGCCTCGACCTGCCCGCCATGTCCGGCAGCTGGGCGCCGATGCTCGGCGAGAAGTCCCTGGCCAAGCCGAGGACGGACTTCCTGGACGAGGTCCGGTCGCTGCAGCGGGCCGTCACCGCCATCGCCGAGTGCCGCAAGCCGGTGGTCGCGGCGGTCAGCGGGTGGTGCATCGGCGGCGGTGTCGACGTGATCGCGGCCGCCGACATCCGGCTGGCGAGCGCCGACGCGAAGTTCAGCGTGCGCGAGGTCAAGGTCGCGATCGTCGCCGACCTCGGCAGCCTCCAGCGGCTGTCCGGCATCGTCGGCGAGGGCCACCTGCGCGAGCTCGCCTACACCGGCAAGGACATCGACGCCGCCCGCGCCGAGAAGATCGGCCTCGTCAACGACGTCCACCCGGACCAGGAGACCCTGCTCGCCGCCGCGCGGGAGCTGGCCGCCGACATCGCGGCGAACCCGCCGCTGGTGGTGCAGGGTGTGAAGGACGTGCTCGGCCACCGCAGGGAGGCCGAGGTGGCCGAGGGTTTGCGGTACGTGGCCGCGTGGAACGCGGCGTTCCTGCCGAGTGAGGATCTTGGTGAGGCGGTGGCCGCGTTCCTGCAGCGGCGGGCACCGAAGTTCAACGGAAGGTAGGAGGACACCGAGGGTGAGCAGCGCAGCCACCGAGACGTTCCGCGCGGCACGGGACTTTCTCCTCGAGCACCGGACGGACTACCACCGCGCGAGCGCGGAGTTCGAATGGCCCGCCCTGACCGAGTTCAACTGGGCCATCGACTGGTTCGACGCGGTCGCCGCGAAGGAGCCGACCGCGTCGAGACTCGCGCTGTGGATCGTCGAGGAGGACGGCAGCGAGCTCACGTGGACGTTCGCGGACGTCTCGCGCCGGTCCAACCAGGTGGCGAACTGGCTGCGGGGGCACGGTGTCCGGCGCGGCGACCGGCTCATCCTCATGCTCGGCAACCAGGGCGAGCTGTGGCTGACCATCCTCGCGGCCATGAAGCTCGGCGCGGTGATCATCCCGGCGTCCACGCTGCTCGGCGCCGCCGACCTGCGGGACCGGGTGGACCGCGGCCGGGCCGCGCACGTGGTGGTGCGGTCGGCCGACGCGGAGAAGTTCGCGGACGTGCCCGGCCGGTACACGCGCATCGCCGTCGGCGAGCCGGTCGACGGGTGGCTGGCCTTCGCCGACCACGAGTCCGCCGACGCGGAGTTCACGCCGGACGGGGTGACCGCGGCGGACGACCCGCTGCTGCTGTACTTCACCTCCGGCACCACCGCGCGGCCCAAGCTGGTGCAGCACACGCACGTGTCGTACCCGGTAGGTCATCTGTCCACGATGTACTGGATCGGCCTCGAGCCCGGCGACGTGCACCTCAACATCTCCTCGCCGGGCTGGGCGAAGCACGCGTGGAGCAACGTGTTCGCGCCGTGGAACGCCGAGGCCACGGTGTTCCTCCACAACTACGACCGCTTCGACGCCGTCGCGCTGATGAACGTGATGGACCGCTGCGGCATCACGTCGTTCTGCGCGCCGCCGACGGTGTGGCGGATGCTGATCCAGGCCGACCTGACGGTGCTGAAGACGCCGCCCACCAAGGTGGTCGGCGCGGGCGAGCCGCTCAACCCCGAGGTGATCGAACAGGTCAGCAAGTCGTGGGGCGTGACCATCCGGGACGGGTTCGGCCAGACCGAGACCTCGGTGCAGGTGGCGAACACGCCCGGCCAGCCGGTGAAGCCGGGGTCGATGGGCCGCCCGCTGCCCGGGTTCGGCATCGCGCTGCTCGACGCGTCCGGCGTGCCGAGCGACGAGGGCGAGATCTGCGTCGACCTGTCCCGCCGCCCGGTGGGCCTGATGACCGGCTACGCGGACGACGACGAGCGCACGGCCGACGTGATGCGCGACGGCTTCTACCACACCGGTGACGTCGGGGCCCGCGACGCGGACGGGTACATCACCTACGTGGGCCGCGCGGACGACGTGTTCAAGGCGTCGGACTACCGCATCTCGCCGTTCGAGCTGGAGAGCGTGCTGATCGAGCACGAGGCGGTGGCCGAGGCGGCGGTCGTCCCGTCCCCGGACCCGATCCGGCTGGCGGTGCCGAAGGCGTACGTGGTGCTGGCCGCGGGTCACTCCCCCGACGCCGACACGGCCCGCTCGATCCTCGCGTTCGCCCGCGAGCACCTGGCCCCCTACAAGCGGATCCGCCGCCTGGAGTTCACCGAGCTGCCGAAGACGATCTCCGGCAAGATCCGCCGCGTCGAACTCCGCGGCCGCGAACACGAGGTCCACGCCGACCCGAACACCCGGGTGGCAGGCGAGTACCGCGAAGAGGACTTCCCCGACCTCCGCACCTGACCCGGCACGTCCGGCCCCGAACCCCGCGAGTCGCGCTCTCACGCACATCGAGTTGTCGGTTTCGTGCACATCGGCCTGCACGAAACGCGCAACTCGGTGTGCGCGAGGGCGCGACTCGCGCTGTTTGAGGGCGTGACTCGCGAGGGGTTGTGGTAGTCGACTGGAATTTGAGAGTGTACTTTCACTTTCTAGTTGACTACTGAATGGTGGTGCACTCCTATGAGTGGGGTTCGCAGGTGGTGGGCGCTCGGGGCGCTCAGCCTCGTGGTGCTCGCGGTCGCCCTGCCGGCGACGATCCTGTCCGTGGCGCTGCCGACGCTCGCGCCCGCGCTGGGCGCCGACGCGTCGGAGCTGCAGTGGTTCGTGTCCGCGTACACGCTCGTGCTGGCCGCAGGCGTCCTGCCCGGCGGGCTGCTCGGCGACCGGTTCGGCCGCAAGAAGGTGCTGGTCCTCGCGCTGGTGATCTACGCGGCGGGGTCGGTGCTCGCGGCGGCGTCGACCGGTCCCGGCATGTTCGTCGCCGCGCAGGCGGTGCTCGGGCTCGGCGCCGCGTTCGTCATCCCGCTCGTCCTGTCCGGGCTCGCGGTCATGTTCACCGCGGAGGAACGGCCACGCGCGGTCGGCATCTGGGCCGCCGCCAACTTCCTCGCGCTGCCACTGGGCCCGATCGTCGGCGGCTGGGTGCTGTCGAACCACTGGTGGGGCTGGGTCTTCCTGATGAACCTGCCGGTGCTCGCGCTCGCGCTGGTCGCCGTACTGGTGCTGCTGCCGGAGTCCCGCAGCCCGGAGCGCCCCGCGCTCGACCCGGTCGGCGTCGCCACCTCCAGCGCCGGGCTCGCCGTGCTCACGTTCGGCATGGTCAAGGCGGGCCAGGACGGCTGGGGCTCGACGGGCGCACTGGGTGGCATCCTCGGCGGGCTGGCGCTCCTCGCCGCGTTCGGCCTGTGGGAGAAGGCCCGCGGCACCCGCGCGCTCATCGACCTGAGCTTGTTCGCCAACAAGCGGTTCCTGTGGGGCACGATCATCGCCGGGCTGGGCATCTTCGCGTTCTTCGGCCTGATGTACGCGGCGCCGCAGTACTTCCAGGCCGTGCTCGGCACCGACGCGATGGGCAGCGGCGTGCGGCTGCTCCCCCTGCTCGGCGGCATGATGGCCGGCGCGGGCGGCGCGGACCGGATCGCCGCGAAGGCGGGCGCGAAGGTCACCGTCACGCTCGGGTTCGTGATCCTCGCGGGTGCCCTCGTGCTCGCCACGGCCACGACCGCGACCAGCGGCTACGGCCTCGCGGCCACGTGGTCGGCCCTGGGCGGCCTCGGTGCGGGCCTCGCTCTGGCGACGACGTCGAGCGCCGCGCTCGCCGCCATCACCGAGGACCGTGCGGGCGTGGCGTCCGCGCTGATGCAGGCCGTGCAGAAGCTCGGCACCCCGCTGGCCGCGGCCATCCTCGGCAGCGTCCTCACCGCAGGCTACACCGCGAACCTGCACCTCACGGGCCTGCCCGCGCAGGCCGCGGCCGCGGTGCGGGAGAGCGTGTTCGCCGGTGTCGCGGTCGCGGACCGGCTCGGCTCGCCGGAGCTGCTCGCCGACGTCCGCGCCGCGTTCGTCGCCGGACTGGACCAGCTCGCGTGGGTCGGCACCGGGGTCACCGTCGCCGGGGCGGTGCTGACGCTGCTGTTCCTGCCCGCCCGCGCCACCCGGGTCGCCACCGAGGCCGGCCGACCATCAGAATCGGGTCATGCCGTCGTCGTCCCCGAGTAAGACCGGCGGGCTGCGCGAGCGCAAGAAGGCGAAGACGAAGTCCGCCATCCAGCGCCACGCGGTCCGCCTGTTCTCCGAGCAGGGTTATGCCGCGACGACCGTGGAGCAGGTCGCCGAGGCGGCCGAGGTGTCGCCGAGCACCGTGTTCCGCTACTTCCCCACCAAGGAAGACCTGGTCGTGTTCGACCCGTACGACCCGGTGATCTTCGCGGAGTTCCAGCGGCAGCCGCCGGAGCTGAGCCTGATCGGGGCGTGGCGGCAGGCGCTGGTCTCGGGGTTCGCGAACATGACGGAGGACGAGGTCAGGGGCCAGCTGGAGCGGGGACGGCTGGTGCTGTCGGTGCCCGAGCTGTGGGGCGCGACCCTGAAGGACACGCGCAACTCGATCGAGGTCATGACGAACCTCAGCGCGGAGCGGGTCGGGCGGCCGCCGTCCGACCCGGCGCTGCGGGCCACGGTCGGGGCGCTGTTCGGTGTGCTGCTGATGGCGGCGATGGACTGGGTGAAGTCCGAGGACGCCGAGGTCCTGGCAAATGTGGACGCGGCCCTGCGGCACCTGGAAGACGGCCCGCTGCGGTAGAACAACCCCATGGGGGTTCTGGGGCACGCCCGGTTCCGGTGGCTCGCCGCCGCCCGCACGACCGGTTTTCTCGGCAACGCGATCGCACCCATCGCGCTGGCGTTCGCGGTGCTCGACCTGACCGGTTCGGTCACCGACCTCGGCGTCGTGGTCGGCGTCCGGTCGATCGCGAACGTGGCGCTGGTCCTGGTCGGCGGTGTGCTCGCGGACCGGCTGCCGAGGGCGGTGCTGCTGCAGGGTTCGAGCGTGGCCGCCGCCGGGTCGGCCGCGCTGATGGCCGCCTCGGTGCTCGGCGGGTTCGCGTCGGTGCCGCTGCTCGCCGCGATCGGCCTGGTCAACGGCGCGGTGGCGGCGATCGCGCTGCCCGCGTCGTACTCGATCACCCCGGAGACCGTCCCGGCCGGGGACCTCCAGCAGGCCAACGCGTTCCTGCGGATCGGCAGCAACGCGGCCGCGATCGGCGGCGCGTCGCTGGGCGGCCTGCTCGCCGCGACCGCGGGCCCCGGCTGGGCGATGGCCGTGGTCGCCGCGGTGTTCGGCCTGGAAGCCCTGTGCTGGCTGCGGGTCGGTGGCGCGCGGAAGGTGCGAGCCAGGTCGAGTCCGCTGTCCGAGCTGCGCGAGGGCTGGTCGGAGTTCGCGTCGCGGTCCTGGGTGTGGGTCGTGGTGCTGCAGTTCATGGTCGTGAACGCGGCCATGGTCGGCGGCATGCAGGTGCTCGGGCCGTCGGTCGCGGACGCCACGTTCGGGCGCGCGGCGTGGGGTGTGGCGCTGGCGTGCCAGACCGCGGGCGCGCTGGTCGGCGGTCTGATCGCGGCGCGCTGGCTGCCGCGGCGGGCACTGTTGTTCGGGGTGGTGCTGATCCTGCTGTTCGCGCCGCCGCTGCTGGTACTCGGCTTGGCGCCGCACCTGGCGCTGCTGGTCCCGGTCATGTTCCTGACGGGCTGGGCGGCGGAGCAGTTCACGATCGCGTGGGACCTGTCGCTGCAGCAGAACGTGCCGGGCGAGAAGCTGGCCCGCGTGTACAGCTACGACATCATCGGCTCGATCGTGGCGGTGCCGATCGGCCAGCTCGCGGTCGGCCCGGTGGCGGCCGCGGCGGGCACGACGGCCACCCTGGTCGGCTGCGCGGTGCTGATCGTGGTGACCACGTGTGCCGCGCTGGTGAGCAGGCAGGTCCGCGAACTGCGCAGGAGCGCGCCGGTCAGCGCACCCGCGCCATGAGGTCGCGGCGGTTGGCGAAGACGGCGGCGACCGCGAGCGCGGCGGCGGCCACCAGCAGCGCCAGGACCACCGGAACGTCGGCCGAGGTCGTGAGCGCGTACAACGCGAGGGCGGCGGTCACCGCGAGCGGCGCCGACGGCCGCCACCCGGTCGACACCCCGAGCACGAACACCAGCACGAGCAGCAGCGGCTCCCGCACGTCGGGCAGCCCGATGAACGGCCCGAACGCGACAGTGCCGAGCACCACCGCTCCGATGGCCTGCCCGGTCGCCGCGGTCCGCCGCCCGAACGCGAGCACCGCGGCCGCCCCGCCGACGACCGCGAGCGGCACGACGGGATCGAGCCACGGCACGCCCCGGAGCACCAGGTAGGCGGCGGCCGCGAACACCGGCGGCACCGGGTGCCGGAGCAGCAGTGGCACGGCGACGAGCACGGTGAGCAGGTCGAGCACGGCGACGTCGAACGGCCGCGCGACACCGAGCACGACGAGGGCGACCACGGCGAGCGCGGGCCCCGACGGCACGGGCAGCCAGTGCCCGAGCGCGGCCGCGACCAGCGCGGCGACGAGCGTGAGCCACCCGATCTGCAGGTGCAGGGCGATCCAGGCGAGCCCACCGGCGGCGACGACAGCGGCCCCGGCGGTGGCGTACGCGGGGCGCGTCCCCCGGAGAGCGGGCAGCCGGGTGACGAGGGCGCGGACGCGCGGCACCCGAATGGCAACCAGGGCAACGACGACGACCACCACAAGCGGCCACACGTGCGCGGACGCGGGGACGACGAGCACGGTGGCGGCCAGCAGCCCGGCGACAAGATCGCGCCGGACCACGGCGGCCATCAGCAACACGGCCGCGATCGCGACGGCGGCGACAGAGGTCTGCGACACGACCGCCATCCCGGCAGCGGCGCCGGCGAGGTCACCCCACCAGGCACGCGCGGGCGCGCCCACGACGACGACCGTGAGCACGGCGGCCACCGCGAGGAGGGCGGCGTCAGGCAGGACGACGGCGACGAACACCCCGGCCCCGGAGATCCACACCGGCATCCCGGTGCACGCGAGCCCGGCCAGCACGACCGCGAGCACCAACCCGGGCTCGCCCAGCGTGGTCCCGGCCAGCCCGGCCCCCAGCACGACGAGCCCGGTCCCGGCCCCCCGCCCGACGAGACCGACGTCCGGCAGCAAGGCGACCCCGGCCCCGACGGCGGCCACCCCGACCGCGACGAGCACCCGGACGGTCCCGCCGCGCAGCCCGTCGACCCCGAGCGCGACCGCCCACCCGAACACCAACGCGGCGGCGACCACGAGCGGCGGCGCGAAGGGACGGGTCACCACTTCGTTGTAACGCACCGGGCGCGTGCGGGCACGGCGGCCTCCGGCCCCCGGATTCCAGCGTACGGACAACCACCGACAACGACGGCCCGCGAACGCCGGGTAATCCACAGCCCACCCGGTTGTCCACAGGCGACGGCTTACCGACGGGAACTGTCGCCCCTGCCCCGTAGGCTGGTTTCCGGGGGCCGGAGGCCGCCGGTCACCACGAGCCCCACGTTCCGGCTGGGCCGGATGTCACCACCGGGAGCCTCCCGCTACCGCCCACCCGCGCTCACCGAGCGCCGCGCCCTCTTCGACACGCTCCCCGAGGCCGGAAGCTCCACAGCGATGTCGTGCCCCGAGACCCACCGCAACCGGCCTCCCCAAACAGCCCACGGCACTCCGCTAGGGCCGCACAGGCAACCCCGTGCTCCACCCGAGAGCCCAGCGCCCTACTGCCCTGTTCGCCGGGAGCCGAAGCCACCACAGGGCCGCCGCCGCGGGCCGCGGAATGTCGGTGGTCCGTGCGAGGCTGGTCACCGGGGGCCGGAGGCCAACCCCGCCACCAGTCAACGGCCCTCTTCGTCGTCCCGCCCCGAAGCGCGCGCCGAAGCCCCTCCCCAGAGACCCTCAGCCCCTACAACCAGCCCGCGTTCCGCGCGATCCGGGCCGCGTCGATGCGGTTGTGCGCGCCCACCTTGCTGATCGCGTTCGACAGGTAGTTGCGCACCGTCGCCCCCGACAACGACAACCGCGTCGCGATCTGGTCCGTCGGCAGCCCGCTCTCCGCCTCGCGCAGCACGTCCGCCTCCCGCGGCGTGAGCGGCGACGTCCCCGTCTCCAGCGCGGCCGCGATCAGGTCCGGGTCGATCACCCGCTCCCCCGCGTACACCCGCCGCACCCCGGTCGCCAGCGCCTCCGCGGGCGCGTCCTTCACGATGAACCCCCGCACGTGCGCCTGCAACGCCCGCAACAACAGCCCCGGCTGGCTCAGCCCCGTCAGCACGAGCGTCCGGCACTCCGGCACGGCCTCGTGCAGCGCGGCGGCCGCGGTCAGCCCGTCCATGCCGGGCAGTTCGATGTCGACGACCGCCACGTCGGGCCGGGTGCGCACCGCCGTGGACACGATCTCGTCGCCGCGGTCCAGTTCCGCGACCACCCGCATGTCCTCCTCCAGCGACAGCAACGCCACCAGCGCGCCCCGGATCAGGTGCATGTCCTCGGCGACCAGGACCTGGATCATGTGTCTCCCTCGGTGACGGGCACGGTCACCCGCAGTACGAACTCGTCGCCGCGGACGGCCGCGGACAACGTGCCGCCCACCGCCGCCGCCCTGGCACGCAGGCCGTCGATGCCGCTGCCGTCCCCGCCGCCCGCCGAGCGGACGCCGTCGTTGGCCATCTCGAGCGCCCCGGGGCCCAACGTGATCGTGCACCGCGTCGCGTCGCTGTGCCGCAGCAGGTTGGTGGTGCCCTCGCGCACCGCCCACGCCAGCACCGGGTGCGGGGTCGCGGTGCCCACCACACGCGCGTCGATGCCCGCCGCGGCCAGCAACGCGACCGCCGCGGTGACCTCCTCCCCCAGCGCCACCGCGTGCTCGTCGCGGGTGATCGCGTACATGTCGTGCAGGGCGGCGCGGGCGGCCTGCGCCACCCCGGCGATCTCGGCGCGGGCGGCCGCCACGTCGATCGGCAGCAGCCGCACCGCGAGATCGCCCTTCAGCGAGATCGCCGACAGGCTCTGGCCGAGCAGGTCGTGCAGGTCCCGCGACACCCGCACCCGCTCACGCTCCACAGCGGACCGCGCCAGTTCCTGCCTGGTGTCGTGCAGTTCGTTCAACAGCCGGACCAGCCGCACCGTGCCGTACAGGGCCAGGACGAACACCGACACGATGCCGGTCGAGTAGAGCATGTAGACGATCTGCTCGGTGGTGGTCAGCCCCTGGACCCACACCCACTCCCACGACAGGCAGGCCACCATCGTCATGGCGTAGCCCGCCACGGGGCCGTGCCGCCCCGGCAGCAGCATCATCGCCGCGGCGCCGACCGTGATCGTCGGAGCGCCCCAGTTCTCCAGGAGCCACAACGGCGGCACGAACGCGACCAACGCCTGAGCGGCCAGGGTCCACGGCCAGCCCGCGGGCCGGGTGTCCCGCGCGGCGGCGAACACGTGCCGCAGGTGCAGGACCGCGAGCAGCACGCCGGCGACCACCGCGGTGACGATGGCCCCGGTCGTCTGCTCGCGGTTGTCGCTGTTGATCACCATCACCGGGCCCAGCACCACCAGCGGCAGGTGCAGCGCGAGCAGGAACCACGGCGCCCTGCGCACGATCCAGTGCGGGTAGCCGGGGCTCATGCCACCTCCTCCGCGACGAGAGCGGCGCCGTTCGCGGTGACCGTGAGCCGCAGCCGGTCGCCGTGCCTGGTCACGGTGATCGCCGCGGCGCGCACGGCGTCGTCGTGCAGCAGCCGGTCGACCGCCGACCGCAGTGCGCCGGTCAGCTCGTCGGAGATCAGCTCGCCGCGGGGCAGCGTCAGGGTGGCCGGGATGCCGGCCGCCTCGAGCAGCGCGACCGCGGTGTCCAGCTCGGCGCGCAGCGGCACCCGCTGGTAGGCGCGGATCATCCCGCGCGCGGCGGCCAGCGTGCGGCGTGAACCGTCGACGAGCGCGCGCAGCTCCCGCTCCGCCGTGGCCGGGTCCGCGTCGCGCAGGGCGGTGGCGCTCGCGGCGATGGCACGCAGCTCGGTGCCGACGGTGCTGGTCAGCTCGTCGTCGATGCGGAGCCGTTCCCGCAGCACGGCCTGCGCGGCCACCTCCGCACGAGCCGCCCGCAGCTGGTGCACCGCCCCGGCGAACCAGGCGAGCGCGAGCGTCGTCCCGGCCCGGGACATGATGGAGATCGTGAACCACCCCGTGATGGGTTGCGGCCCGTACGCGGCGTACAGGGACACGGCCGCGACCACGATCACGGCGGCGGCGGCCAACGACCACGGCGGCCGCAGCACGATCAGGACGGACGCGATGAGCTGCGCCCCGGTGAGATACCACTCCGCGCCCACCACGAACACGCCGGCGACGTAGATCAGTGCCATCGCGGCCAGCGTCCAGCCGCCCGCCCTGGGCCGCCGCGCGTGTGCGGTGGCCCAGAGGTGGTGCAGGTGCGGTGGCAGGAACCCGGCGAGGAGGAGCGCGGGCAGCAGCGGGTCGACGGTGGACATGAAGGTGAACGACCACTGCACGGCGACGATGACGACGGTCGCGGCGATGGGCGCGAACGGGATGAGCCGCGCCATGCGATCCGAACGCGACAGAACGGCCAATCCGCCTCCCCCAGCCGGCAGCACAGGGGCACACGGTAACCCGTCAGGCCGCGCGCGGAGGCCGGTCAGCACAGCCGTCATGCGGGTGAGCATGCCCGCGGCGCCCGGTGGCCGGTAGGCACAGACCTCCACGGCGGCCGATGACATTTGTCATCCGCGACCGCCCACAACCGGATCTGCCGGTGACCGCGTCCCGGCGGGGAGTCTGTGCGCAGCGCCGGAACGGCCGGCGCCGGAACGAGGAGAGACACCGTGACCATTTCCCGCACCGTCGTCGGCAACATCTCGCTGTCCCTGGACGGCCGCGTCGCGGGCCGCGGCGGCCCCTACGACATGGGCTGGATCGCGCCGCACGCCATGACGGACACGTCGCGCGACCACATGCTGCGGGTGACGAGACCGGCCACGACCGCGTTGCTGGGCCGCAACAACTACGAGGGGTTCGGCGGCTTCTGGCCGTCGGTGGCGGACAACCCGGACGCGGACCCGAAGGACAGGGCGTTCTCCCGCTGGCTGAACGGCGTCGAGAAGGTCGTCTTCTCCACCACCCTCACCGAGGTGAACTGGGAGAACGCGCGCCTGGCCGCGACCGACCCCGCCACGGCGGTGAAGGAGCTGCGGCAGCAGGAGGGTGGCGACATCGTCGTGCTGGCCAGCACGAGCGTCATCCGGAACCTGATCGAGGCGGGCGAACTGGACCGCCTGTCGATCACGCTGTGCCCGGAGTTCGTCGGCGGCGGCCCGCGGCTGTTCCCGGAGGGCCCGGACGCGACGTCGTGGCGGCTGACCGACTCGACCCCGACGGAGAGCGGCGCGCTCTGCCTGCTGTACGACCGGGTGTGACCGGTGGTGGGGATCCCTTTGGTCAGCAAGGGATCCCCACACCGTCACGCGGCCGGGACGGCACCACCGCGACGCGCCAACGCCGCGATGGCGGCGCCCAGCACGACCACAGCGGGAACCAGCGTGCGCAGGGTCCCGTCCGGCACGACGACCAACGCGGTGAGCACCACACAGGACACCACCGCGACCAGGCGGCTGCGTTCGTATAAGGCCAGCGCGAGCAGCCCGCAGGCGATGAGCACGGGGTCGAGCAGCTCCGGCGACCACGCGCCCAGCACCACGGCGACCCCAGCGCCAAGGCAGAGCGCACTGACCACGGCCGCCACCCGCCGGCGCGCACCGAGCCGGTGGTACAGCCCCGCGAGCAGACCGAGCACGAGCAACGGCAGCCCGACGGACGGCACCAGGTCCCCGAGTCCGGCGGTGGCGTCAGCGATACCGGCGATGAGGTGAACGCCCCAGACGGCTGCAGTGCCGCCCACCGCGACCGCCACATGCCCCCGCACAGGACGACCGGCGCGCCGGTCACGCACGGCGTACCAGACGACCGACCCCACCAGGCAGACGGTGATCAGCACCGTCCAGGCCCAGTCCCGCACCGGGGAGGTCACGAGGAGCGGTGCCACGGTGTTGCCTGAGGAGAACCCCACGCCGACGAGGGCGTGGGAGTTCTGGACGTCGGCCGCGGGGGCGTAGGCGAACCACCCGACGTCCTCGGCCGTGGTCACGCTGCCCCACCCGAGCAGCACGAGCAGGCCGAATCCCAGCAGCGCCAAGGGAAACCAGTACCCGTCGCGAGTCGCCCGCCCACCCATTCAGCGGAGGGTACCGAACCGCACCCGGCGAGCCACCCCATGCGGCACGCCCGATGCGCCGCCCTTCACCGAAGACCACCATCCCGGCGTTCCCTGATCCGGGGAGGGTTCCGTCGAGTCTTCCCTGGGCCGCTGGTGGCGTTTCGGCCTTGTCTGTTGGCCGTGCGCGGGGGCAAATCCGGCAAGGACTGGTGTCCGTGGTGTGCCTGCATGGGTGACGAGCCTGACCGCGCGTCCTCACCCCCAAACCATCTCTGACCTGGGAAAACGCCCAACCCGCACACACCCGGACCCCCACCCAGTCCCGGGGGCCACCCGCCATGCCAGTCTACCAGTGGGTACCGACAAAACGAGGGCTCCGTCCGAAACTGTGGACAACCGACCCACCTGTGGACAACTCGCCCCCGAGAAGGGCTGATCGGCCGCGGCTGTCGGTCCCGTTGGGCATGATGTGCCTCGTGGAAGCTCCTCCAGCCGCGTACCGGCAGGTCTCGCAGGCGCCGACCCTCCCGGGCGGCGCCCCGCACGAACCTGACTTCGACGTCGCCGCCCTGTACGAAACCCCGCTCGGCACCGGCCCGGCGCCCGGCACGCTGCCGCTCGACGAGAAGCTCCGCCAGGCGTACTTCTGGATCGTCAACCACGCGATCATCAGCCCGCACTACGACATGGAGTTCTCCGACGGCCCGTCGCCGTCGGTCACGCTCGGCGACACGAAGGCGCGCCTGACCCTCCCGAGCGGCCAGAGCTACTCGAGCTTCGTCCTCATCCCGCTGCTGACGTTCGCCGTCCGCCGCCGGTGCCTGCTCGTCGGCGGGCCCGGCCGCGGCAAGACCGCCAGCGCGATCCTCATGGGCGTCCTCGCCGGCTACCCCCTGCGTGACGTCCGGCGCGCGATGCAGCACGGCCACCCGCAGCTCACGATCTCCGACCTCCTCGGCACCCCGCTGCCCGCCGACCTGATCAAGGCGGAGCGCGCCCAGGACATCGACATCGCGTGGCGCAGCTGGCTGTCGATGCGCGTGAAGATCATCGACGAGTACAACCGCATCCCCACCCGCACGCAGTCGGCGCTGCTCACGCTGATGTCGGACGGGTACGCGGAGGTGTTCGACCAGATCTACGAGGCCACCGACTCCGCCTGGTACCTCACCGCCAACGACGACGCGGGCGGCGGCACCTACCAGGTCATCGAGGCGCTCCGCGACCGCATCGACGTGGTGGTGCACGCGCTCGCGTTCAACTCCCGCTTCCTCGGCGAGCTGGTCGCGCGGGTCGAGCAGCGCCTCAAACCCGAGGAGCTGGTGCCGGCGGAGATCGTGTTCTCCGAGGCCGAGCACGACCGCATGTCCGACGAGATCCTGCGGGTCCGCCTGCCCGACGCGGTGCGCAGGCGCCTCGAGTTCTTCTCCGCCCAGTTCGAGCTGCTCGAACCGGCGGGCGAGCAGTTCGAGTACCGCACGAAGGACACCGCGAAGCTCGCCGGTGTCGAGCCGCACCTGCTGGCCGCGGGCGAGACCGGCCGCGACCGCATCGCCGACATCGGCGCCCAGACCACCGGCGGCCTGTCGGTCCGCGCGCTGCAGAGCGTCCTGCACTACGCGAAGGCGCTCGCCTACTTCCGCGACCGCGACGAGGTCGGCCTCGACGACCTGCGCGCGGTCCTGCCCTACGTGCTGCACGACAAGCTGACCGCCGACGACACCAACCCCGCCTTCGACGAGCCGGGCAACCAGGCGTACCGCACCGACCGCGTCAGCTGGATCCGGCACCTGTTCGACCGTGCGTGCACCGAGTACGACCGGCTCGACCTCGACGTGCAGGACCCGGTCGGCGCGCTGCTGTCCGAGTTCGCCGACGGCCTCGACGGACTGGACGAGCAGACCGTCACCACCCGGCTCGCCAAGATCGAGGCGCTCCTCACCGAGTGGAGCGCGGGCCGCAAGCTGTACGGCCACGTCTACGACGACGCGCTCGCGCTCAAGTACCTGCACCAGCGGTACGTCAACTACCGGACGTGGTTGCGGTGGAAGCGCTGAGCACGTTCCACACCGTTCTCGCCGCGCGCCGCGAACGGTACAACCAGCAGTTCCGCCTCGCCAGGCACCACACGAAGGGCCTGGACCCGCAGGAGTTCCTCGCGCACCTGCGGGACGTCGTCGGGCCGATCGTCGACGCCGTGCGCCACGACCCGGAGCCGGTGTGCGACGCGCTGGTGGAACTGTCGCTCGCGCTCGCGGCCCGCGGCAGGCTGGGCTCGTCCGGCGCGGTCGCCGACGGGCTGCGGCGGTTCCTGCCCGCCGTGCCCGGGCTGGTGGCGGCCGAGCCGCGCAGGCTGCCGGCCGCGGTCGTCAACGCGTTGCACCACCTCGACGTCTCCCCGACCGGCGACCCCGGCGGCTGGCTCGACACCATGCTGGAGCTGAGCCGGCACACCGCAAACGTTTCCGAGCTGCTCGACGCGGGCGCGGTCGCGGCGTGGCGGCGCGGCCTCGCCCAGCTGCGCACGTCCGCGCTGGCGACCGCGGCCCGGCTGCCCGCCCCGCTGGTGCGGATCGCGCTCGGCACCTCGTCCACTGTGGACCTCGCGCGGCTGGCCGAGGACCCGTGGCTCGACCCCGCGCTCACCGGCCGGGACTCGCGGGTGCTGGTGCCCGCCCGGCGGGTCGGCGGCTTCCGCGGGTTCGGCGGCACGTTCCGCAGGCCACCCACCGTGTCCACATCGGACGGTCGCTGGTACGCGACCGACGGCGAGGACGCGTGGCGGGTCTTCGCGGACCGGTTCGGGGTGAGCCTCGGCCGCGTCGCCGCGCCGCCCGCCGAGCCGGGGGACGCCGGACCGCTCGTCCTCGAGGCGGGTGGCGTGGTCGTCGACACGGCCACGGGCACGTCCCTGGAGCTGCCGGAACTGGCCGACGCGACGAGCTGGGCCAGTGCGGGCGGCACGCTCGCGGCGACGACGCCGTGGACGCACGGCATCCTGTTCGTGGCCCGGACGGTGGGCTGATGGACCTCGCACAGACCTGGCGCACGCGCTGGCCGGACGCGCTGCGGGCGTGGGGCCCGTTCATCAACCTGCACGACCCCAGGCTGTACGCGTCGACGCCGGAGGCCGCCAAGGCCGGCCTGACCGGCTCGTTCGCCGCGTTCTCGCTGTACGACCGCCAGGTGATGATCGACCTCGGCGCGGTCACCCGGCTCGGCCTGCAGGACCTGCCGCTCGAGGTCCTGGCCCACGAGGTCGGCCACCACGTGCTCTGCCCGGCCGACCTCACCGACCAGGGCAGGCTGCTCGCGCGGGTGCGCCGCGGCCTGCCCGGCCAGGAGCAGCACGCGCCGCTGATCCAGAACATGTACGCGGACCTGCTGATCAACGACCGGCTGCAGCGCAGCAGAGGGCTGCGCATGGCCGAGGTGTACCGGCGGCTGCGCGGCTCCGAGGATCCACTGTGGACCTTCTACCAGCGGATCTGCGAGATCCTGTGGGCGCTGCCGGCGGGCACGCTGGTCGCGGGCGAGGTCGACGCGGCGGTCGAGGGTGACGCCCAGCTGGGCGCGAAGCTCGCACGCGTGTACGCGACCGACTGGCTCGGCGGCGCAGGCGGGTTCGCCGCGCTGTCCCTGCGGTACCTGGAACAGTCGGTCGAGGAGGCGACGGCACGCATACAACGGCTGCTGTGCGTGGGTGTCGTCGACGAGGACGCGCAGATCCCCGGCCTCGCGAGCCGTGACGACGGCGAGATCGTGCACCCCGCCCTGGACCCGAAGGTCAACGACTACGCGTCGGAGCCGGTCACGAACAAGGACAGCCCACCGTCCGGGGGCCAGTACCGGGAGCCGTTCGAGTACGGCCAGCTGTTGCGGCAGCTCGGGCTGGAGGTGTCGGAGCAGGAGGCGGCGGCGCGCTACTACCGCGAGCGGGCACTGCCCCACCTGGTGCGGTTCCCGGTGCGCACCACGCCGCGGTCGACCGAGCCGTTGCCCGAGGGCCTCGGCCAATGGGACGTCGGCGAGCCGGTGGAGGCGGTGGACTGGCTCGCGACCACGCTGCGCTCGCCCGTGGTGGTGCCGGGGGTGACGACCGTGCAGCGGCTGGCAGGCACGGTCGAGGGTGACCGGCGGGACACCCAGCCGGTGGACCTGGACATCTACGTCGACTCGTCGGGTTCGATCCCCAACCCGGCGCGGTACGAGTCGTTCCTGGCGCTGGCGGGCGCGATCCTCGCGCTGTCGGCGCTGCGGGTCGGCGCCCGGGTGCAGGCGACGCTGTGGAGCGGCACCAACCAGTTCACGAGCACCGACGGCTTCGTCCGGGACGAGCGTGCCGTGCTGTCCGTCCTGACCGGCTACTTCGGTGGCGGCACGGCGTTCCCGCTGCACGTGCTCCGCGAGACCTACCGCGACCGCGACCGCCCGACCCACATCGTCGTGATCTCCGACGACGGTGTGGACACGATGTTCCGCCCGGTCGACGAGCAGGGCACGCCGGGCGCGGTGATCTCGGCGAAGGCGCTCGATGCGGCGGGCGCGGGCGGCACGCTGCTGTTGCTGCTGCGGTCGGAGAAGCAGCGTGAGCGGATCAGCGCGCTGGCGCCGGGCTGGGCCGTGCACAAGGTGACGAGCTGGGCGGACCTCGTCGACTTCGCGGCCGCGTTCAGCAGGCGGACCTACGAGAGGAGCGACCGGTGACCGAGGTGCCCGTCGCGCGGCTGACGCGCAGGCTCGCCGACACGCCACAGGACTTCCTCGCCGACCCAGCGAACGTCGCGCTGCCCGCGGTGGTGTCGGACGTGCTGCTGATGGCGGGCGGCACGCCGGTGGACGCCACGGAGGCGGAGCGCTTCGAGGCGGACGAGCCACGGTGGCGCCGCCTGGTGCTGGTGATGTGCTGGCTGCTCGCGGACCCGGACCTGCTGGCATGCGGCCCCGCGGCACTGAGGCAGTGGCTGACCGCACCCGAGTTGCTGACGCTGTCACGCTTGGTGGACCCACTGCGGTTCGTGCAGGACCCGGACCGCCGTGAGGAACTGGCGCGGCTGACGCTGCGGGCCCTGTCGCTGCACCCGTCGGGCGAGTCGCCGGAACAGGCCGCCGACCGTCTGTCCACAGTAGACAGCGTGCGCCGCCAGGAGGTCCTGGTGGCGGCGAAGGCAGCGGAGGAACGGGCCGCGACGGTGCGCAAGGCGATGGAGGAACAGCGGGCCAAGGAGGCGGCGGCGAGGTACAGCCAGGTATGAGCGCGCACGTGGACTACCCGGTGGCCGACTACGAACCGATGGCGGCGACCGCACTGACCGACAGCGAACGGTGGCCGCTGATGACCCCGGCCGCCGAGACGATGCTGAACAGGCTGCGCACGCACCCGTCGGCCCCGAAGTACAACCACGCGTGCGGTGATCGCCTGTCGGCGAAGGCGCGGGACAACCTGGCCGCGTACCGCACCGAGCTGGCGACGGGCCACCCGTCCGACGACTGGATCATGCCGCTGGTGGAGCGGGTCTACGCGACGGTGCCGCGCTACCGGAACAAGCCCACGCCGGGATCGCTGGCGGAGGTCCCGACCACCGACCGCCACGACCTGCTGTCCCACGCGGAAGCTCACGTCCCGGACGACGCGGACCTGTCGGAGCTGATCGTGTACCGCACGTCCGGCTCGCGCGGTCCGGCCGCGACCGTGCCGATGACCCCGGAGTTCTGCGCGCTGGACCTCCCGGTGATGCAACACGCGCTGTCGGCGCTCGGCGTGGCGGTACGGGGCGGCGCGTCGCGGGTGTCGCTGGTGAACGTGTACGACCAGCCGGTGGCGTACCAGTTCGCGTCGGTGTCGTCCTACCTGGACGGCGCGGGCGTGGTGAAGGTGAACCTGCACGAGTCCGGTTGGCGAACCCCAGCCGACCGAACGGCGTTCCTGGACGCGTGCGCCCCGGAACTCTACACGGGCAACCCGATCTCCCTGGCAAAACTGGCGGAGCTACCGCTCACCACCCGCCCGAAAGCCATCATGAGCGGCGCGATGGCACTGGGCGCTGGCTTGCGCAGACGATTGGCGAGCCACTTCAACTGCCCGGTGATCGACCTGTACGGCATCACGGAGGCGGGCCTGATCGCGTGGCGCCCGGACAACGGCCCACACCGCGTGCTCCCGAGAAAGCTGCACGTGGAGATCCTGACCCCGGCAGGCACCCCATGCCCCCCGGGCGAACGCGGCGAGATAACAGTGACCAGCGGTGAGAACCCGCTGCTCCCGCTGCTCCGCTACCGCACCGGCGACCACGCGTCCCTGTCCTGGCGGAACGGCGAACCGGTGCTGACGGACCTGGAAGGCAGAGACCCAGTCCGCTACCGAACCGCGACAGGCAAGTGGGTGAACTCGATCGAGCTGACACACGTGCTGTCCCCACTAGGCCTGGCGGCATGGCAACTACACCAAGACGAGACCGGTGCCGTGCGCGTGGAAACCCACGGCCCGGCAGACGCCGTGGCGGAGGCAGTGAGAAGCCTGCTGGGCCCACTACCCGTGGCGGTGCGGGAAACCAACCTGGCAAGAGACGCAAAGCCACAACGCTATTCGTCGACACTGGCAGGCGCACTAGTGGTGTAACCCCCGAGCGACGTGTGGTGTGACAAAGCCAGGTGACCACGAAGCAGGCCGAGCACGGCGGGGGCGCATCCCGACGCCGCTGCCCAGTGCCGCACCCCGATGCCACATTCCGGCTCAGCGGCTCACTCCCGCACCCGGCCTCCAGCTCGGTCTCGTAGCCAGTCTCCCCGGCGGGTTCGTCGACCAGCGTCCGCCGCGTGTTCCCCGCCTCGGTCTCGCACCTGGTGCTACGGCTGGTCCCACATCCGGGCTTGCGGTCGCTTTCGCGGCTTAGCCACGCAGCTCGGTTCCATGGCCAGTGCGCTGGCCGGTTCCTCGGCCAGGATCCGCAGCCTCTTCCGCGGCTCGGCCCTGTCGCTCACGACGCCACCCGGGCCTGCGGTCGCTTTTCGCGGCTTAGCCACGCAGCTCGGTTCCATGACCAGTCCCCGTGGCGGGTTCCTCGGCCTCGTCCGCGGCTCGGTCCTGTACCTCACGACCGCACCGGGGCTTGCGGTTCAGTTCCGGAGCCCAGTGCCACCTTCCGGCCCAACGCCTCAGTACCCCGGCCCGACCCAGTGGCCCAGCCCCCGGCGGACTCCTCCGCCACGATCCGCAGCCTCGCCCCACAGCTCCACCCGGCAGCTCACCACCCTACCGAGGCCTGCGGGTTCAGTTCCGGAGCCCGCTACCACATTCCGGCCCGACGACTCGGTCCCCCAGCCCGGTCCAGTGGCCCAGCCCCCAGCGGGCCCCTCCGCCAGGGCCCGCAGCCTCGTCCCGCACCGGTTCCGCGGCGCGGGCGTGGAGCCCGGTGCCGCAGCCCAGCTTTGGGCTCATTCCCGCAAATCGCTACGCAGCCCGGGCCGGCGAGCCCACCACCGCACCTAAGCCGCGGCTCAGTCCGGAGCGACGCCCGGGCCCGCAGCTCAGGCCCGTGCCGCGGCTCAGGTCCGGAGCCGACGCCCGGGCCCGCGACTCAGGTCCAGGAGTCGAAGCCCGGTGCCACGGCTCAGTCCAGAGTCGATGCCCAGTGCCCGGCCCAGTCGAAGCCGACGCCCGGGCCCGCGACTCAGGTCCGGGAGTCGAAGCCCGGTGCCGCGGCTCAGGTCCGGAGCCGATGCCCAGTGCCCGGCCCAGTCGAAGCCGATGCCCGGTGCCGCGGCTCAGATCCGGAGCCGACGCCCGGGCCCGCGACTCAGGTCCAGGAGTCGAAGCCCGGTGCCACGGCTCAGTCCAGAGTCGATGCCCAGTGCCCGGCCCAGTCGAAGCCGATGCCCGATGCCGCGGCTCAGACCCGGAGCCGATGCCCGTGGCGCGGCTCAGGCCCGAGTCCGGAGTCGCATGCCGTGACCCGGCTCTGCGGCCCGGCCGCCGGGCTCATCCGCAGCCGGTGCCGCCGCCTCTTCCCGCAGCTCCGCTTGTGCGGGCTGGAGTCGGGCGTTGGGCGTGGATGGCTGTTCTCGGGTTGCGGTCGCGGGGCTTGGGCGCAGGGGTGGGGCTCTGCGCGAGTTACTTCACGCCTGCTGCGTCCATGCCTCGTAGTTCCTTCTTCAGGTCGGCGATCTCGTCTCGTAGGCGGGCTGCCAGTTCGAACTGGAGGTCGCGGGCTGCGTTCATCATCTGGTCTGTCAGTTGCTGGACCAGGTCCGCCAGTTCGGAGCGGGCCATGGAGCCCACGTTTTCCTTGACGTACACGCCCGATGAGCGGCCGCCTGGTTCGCCTGCTGCTCGGCGGCCTCGGGAGGCGTTGCGGCCTGAGCCGCCGATCGGGACCTCTTCGCCTTCCGATGCCTCCGTGTACACGCGGTCGAGGATGTCGGCGATCTTCTTGCGCAGGGGCTGTGGGTCGATGCCCCGTTCCTCGTTGTACGCGATCTGCTTGGCGCGCCTGCGGTTTGTCTCGTCGATGGCGTGTTGCATCGAGTCGGTGATGCGGTCCGCGTACATGTGGACCTGGCCCGAGACGTTCCTCGCCGCTCGGCCGATGGTCTGTACCAGGCTGGTGCCCGAGCGAAGGAAGCCCTCCTTGTCGGCGTCCAGGATCGAGACCAGGGAGACCTCCGGGAGGTCCAGGCCCTCGCGCAGGAGGTTGATGCCGACGAGCACGTCGAACTCGCCGAGGCGTAGCTGGCGGAGCAGTTCCACGCGGCGGAGGGTGTCCACTTCGGAGTGCAGGTAGCGGACCCGGATGCCGAGCTCCAGCAGGTAGTCGGTGAGGTCCTCCGCCATCTTCTTCGTGAGCGTGGTGACCAGGACGCGCTCGTCGCGTTCGGCCCTCACCCGGATCTCGTGCACCAGGTCGTCGATCTGGCCCTCGGTCGGTTTGACGATGACCTCGGGGTCGATCAGGCCCGTCGGGCGGATGACCTGCTCGACGAACTCGCCGCCCGCCTGGCCCATCTCGTACGGGCCCGGCGTCGCGGACAGGTACACCGTCTGGCCGATGCGGTCCTGGAACTCCTCCCACGTGAGCGGCCGGTTGTCCATCGCGCTCGGGAGGCGGAACCCGTGCTCGACGAGGGTGCGCTTGCGGGACATGTCGCCCTCGTACATGCCGCCGATCTGCGGCACCGTCACGTGCGACTCGTCGATGACCAGCAGGAAGTCCTCCGGGAAGTAGTCCAGGAGGGTGGCGGGCGCGGTGCCGGGACCGCGCCAGTCGATGTGCCGCGAGTAGTTCTCGATGCCGGAGCAGAAGCCGACCTGGCGCATCATCTCGATGTCGTACTGGGTGCGCATGCGCAGCCGCTGCGCCTCCAGCAGCTTGCCCTGCTTCTCCAGCTTCGCGAGCTGCTGCTCCAGCTCCTCCTCGATGCCCTTGATCGCGCGCTCCATGCGCTCCGGGCCCGCGACGTAGTGCGTCGCCGGGGAGATGCGGACCGTGTCGACCTGCTTGACGATGTCGCCGGTCAGCGGGTGCAGGTAGTACAGCGCCTCGACCTCGTCGCCGAAGAACTCGATGCGGACCGCGAGCTCCTCGTACGCCGGGATGATCTCCACGGTGTCGCCGCGCACCCGGAACGTGCCGCGGGTGAACGACACGTCGTTGCGGGTGTACTGGGTGTCGACCAGCGCGCGCAGCAACGTGTCCCGGTCGACCTCCTCGCCGACCGTCAGCGCGATCGTCCGGTCGAGGTACTCCTGCGGCGAACCCAGGCCGTAGATGCAGGACACCGACGCGACCACCACGACGTCCCGCCGCGACAGCAGGCTCCACGTGGCGGAGTGGCGCAGCCGCTCGACGTCCTCGTTGATCGACGAGTCCTTCTCGATGTAGGTGTCCGTCTGCGGGACGTACGCCTCCGGCTGGTAGTAGTCGTAGTAGCTGACGAAGTACTCGACCGCGTTGTCCGGGAAGAACTCCCGCAGCTCGTTGGCCAGCTGGGCCGCGAGCGTCTTGTTCGGGGCGATCAGCAGCGTCGGCCGCTGCAGGCGTTCGATCAGCCACGCGGTGGTCGCCGACTTGCCGGTACCGGTGGCGCCGAGCAGGACGACGTCCTTCTCACCCGCCCTGATCCGGCGCTCCAGCTCGTCGATCGCCGCGGGCTGGTCACCAGCGGGCTGGTAGTCGCTGACCATGCGGAAACGCCCGTCGGTGCGGGGGATGTCACCGATGGGCCGGAACTCGGAGCTAGCAGTCACGATTGCCACGGAAACAGGCTACGCCGGGGCACCGACAATTTTCGTATCCCCTGGTCAGGGGCGGTTTTCAGCAGTCGCAGCCGCAGCAGTCGCAGTCGCAGCCCTTGCTGCTGCCGCACCCGTCGCACGGGCAGCAGTCGCAACCGTCGCAGCAGGTGTCGTGGTGCTCACCGGACCACGGCCCCGGCCACGGGTCGCGGCAGCACTGCTGGCAGGTGCAGCACTGCCAGAGCGCGATGCCGCAGCCGGGGACGAGCCCCCGCCTGCGCGGCGGCACCCGCAGCTTGGGCAGCCACAGCCCGCCGCCCTTGCCGTCGTGGACGTCGCCGGGGCCGACGTGCCGGTGCCGGGGCCCGAACGCGCGGACCACCGCCTGCTCCAGCTCGTGCACCAGCAGCGCGTGGACCAGCTTGCCGTCGCGGAACGACACGTCCGCGAGCGCCAGCCGCACGCCGAGCACCGCGTCGTCGCACAGCCGCCGCGCCTCCTCGAGCGACGTCCCGGTGGCCGTCAGCGGGTTCCACGCACCGGACGCCGTGTCCTCCTCGAGGTCCTCCACCGCGTCCACGAGGTGGACCACGCGACCGAACAGCCTGCCGACCTCGCGCAGCGGCGCCTCGTTCTCCGGACAGCCCGCCAATACAGCCGTATGCGCACAGGCCGCGGCGGTCGCCGTCTCCGTCGGCTCGGTGACCAGCAGGAGGTCGCCGGGACCGGCCGCGGCCTCCAGCGCCGACTGCCTGCCGACGGCGTCGACCAATACATCGGTATCGAACCCGACGCCGTGCCCGGACGCGCCGCCCTGCCGTGCCCACCGCTTCGCCACCAGCCGCGCCGCGCCGGCGACCGGCTGCCTGCCGAAGGCGCCGTCCCCGTCCTCGACGTGGTCACGCACCTTCGCCGACGCCAGCACGAGCGACGCGGCGGCCGCCAGCCGGGCACCCGCGCCGACCGACACCTCCGCCGTCCGCATGCCCCGCAGCGGGCACGGCCCCGCCACCCTGCGCGGCTCCGCTGCCGGCGACTGGGCGTCGACCAGGACCGAGATGATCAAACCGTCGTAGTTGGTCGCGGCACGGGCGAGCTGCCCGTGCTCGTCGCGGAGCGCGAGGCAGAGCCCGCACAGGTGCGCCCACCAGGAGGTGCGGAGCGAGTCGGAGAGCCGGTGACGGCAGGGTCTGATGATCCCGAACACGCCGTGAGGTTAACCAGAAGAGGATCTTGCGGGGGCCGTTTCACCACAGTTGCGGGCGAAATTACGTGCGGTGCCTGGCACCCTGAGCACGTGACCCACCTGCACCCGCCGAAGATCGAACTGTTCGACGTCGCCGCGATGACCAACACGGACAACAAGGGGTTCGTGCGCGCGGTCGACAGGTACGAGACGACGGAGTTCGGGCTGTACATGGCGCGGCCGGTGGTCGGGCACCCCGACATCGCGTACTTCCGCACATGGCTGCTGCCCGAGCACGGGCTGCGGGTCAGCCGCTGGGTCGCGCACCCCGGGATGCGCCTCGACCACGACGTCTACATCGACATCGCCGACGTCGAGAAGGGGCCGGTCTGGCGGACCACCGACCTCTACCTGGACATCCTCGTCCACGACGGCACGGGCCTGCGGGTGCACGACACGGACGAGGCCCTCGACGCGCTCACCATCGGGCACCTCGACCGTGTGACCGTCCAACGCGCGTTCGAGCGAACCTTCTCCGCCGTCGAGGGCATCACCGCCGCCGGCTACGACGTCGAGCGGTGGTTGGGACTACCGTTGACCTGGGACGACGTCGAATAGCGACACATCCACTCTCGGTCAATGGTTACTTCACGTCCGGGTGGCAGGTTCATAGGATCGGTATCTCTCTGCGCACGAGACGTGACATAACGAATCGAACCCGTGGATCACGGACCGCACCCTGACGGCTACCCTTCGACGCGTGGGCACGGCGATCACCCCTCAGCTCGTCGACATCGTCGACACCTTCACCGCGTCGCGCACGTACTCGTCCGGAACGACCCGGCACCTGCGGACGTGCCAGGTCGAACGCTGGGGCCTGCGCACCGAGTGCCCGACGCCGGAGGACCCGTTCCACGACGCCGAGGTGACGTGGCTGATGCCGACGCTCAACCTGCGGCTCACCTACCAGCGACCCCGTTCCCGCCACGCGAAAGCGGCGCCGAGCGTGCTCACCGCCGTGCGCGCGACCAGCGACGGTCGCTACTGGCGGACCACCGACCTGCTGCTCGGGCTGGAGACGCCGACCGGCCAGCGGGCGCGGATCGTGCAGTCCGAGGAGTTCGCCGCCGCGGTCGCCGGGCGGGTCCTGCTCGTCAGCGACGCCGACCTCGCGCTCTGCACCGTGCACAAGACGCTAGAGGAGCTCAGCCAGTTCCGGCACGACCTGTCCGCGTGGCTGGCCTACAAGCACATCTTCGACGTCTGGCCACCCTACTGATCGGGGGTCCACCGATCGGTTGATCGGCGGACCAGCCTCAGCGGCCCAGCACCGCACCCGCGCGGTCGATCCGGAAAACCCCAGGTCACGGCACGCTTGCGGCATGGCAATCATCGAGGTCGGCAACCTCGTCAAGCGGTACGGCGACAACACGGCCGTGGACGGCGTCAGCTTCACCGTCGAGCAGGGCGAGATCTTCGGCATCCTGGGCCCCAACGGGGCGGGCAAGACCACGACGGTCGAGTGCATCGAGGGGTTGCGCTCGCCGGACAGCGGCACCATCCGGGTCTGCGGGCTCGACCCGCGCCGCGACGAGGACGAGCTGCGCGGGCTGCTCGGCGCGCAGCTGCAGGAGAGCCAGCTGCCGGAGAAGCTCCGGGTCGGCGAGGCGATGGAGCTGTACGCCTCCTTCTACGAGGACCCGGCCGACTGGCGGGCGCTGCTCGACTCGCTGCACCTGACCGACAAGGTCGGCACGCAGTACCGGCGGTTGTCCGGCGGGCAGAAGCAGCGGCTGTCGATCGCACTGGCGCTGATCGGCAACCCGAGGGTGGCGGTGCTCGACGAGCTGACCACCGGGCTCGACCCGCAGGCCCGCCGCGACGCGTGGGACCTCATCGAGGACATCCGTGCCCGCGGCGTCACGATCCTGCTGGTCACGCACTTCATGGAGGAGGCGGAGCGGCTCTGCGACCGGCTCGCGGTGATCGACGCGGGCAAGGTCGTCGCGGTCGACTCCCCCGCCGGGCTGGTGTCCTCGGTCGACGACCGGCAGCGCGTCCGGTTCCGCCCGTCGGCGCCGATCGACCACGCGGTGCTCATGGCGTTGCCCGAGGTCACGGCCGTCGAGCGGGCGGGCAGCCAGCTGGTCGTCACCGGCACGGGCGACCTGCTGCTCGCCGTGACCACGGAACTCGCCCGCAACCAGGTCGTCGCCGCCGACCTGCGGTTGGAACAGACCTCGCTGGACGACGCGTTCGTCGCGCTCACCGGCCGCCCGATCGACAACTGAGGAGATCCCCGTGTCCGCCCTGTCCCGTCTCACGCTGACCGAGACGAAGCTGTTCTTCCGGGAACCGGCCGGCGTGTTCTTCATGCTGGCGTTCCCGCCGATCCTGCTGGTCATCCTCGGGTCGATCCCGTCGTTCCGGGAGCCGGAGGCCGACCTCGGCGGCCTGCGGGTGATCGACCTGTACGCGCCGATCATCGTGGCGATGACCCTCGCGTTCCTGGCGCTGTCCGGCCTGCCGCAGCTGCTCGCCACCTACCGCGAACGCGGCGTCCTGCGCCGCATGCGGACCACCCCGGTGCGGCCCGCCCGCCTGCTCGGCGCGCAGCTGCTGATGTTCACCGTGATCGCCGTGGTGGTCATGGTGGTCGTGCAGGTGATCGCCAACCTGGCGTTCGACGTCGCGCTGCCCCGGCAGGCGGGGGCCTACGTGCTCGGGTACGTGCTGGCCGCACTGTCCATGCTGGCGCTCGGGCTGCTCGTGGCCGCGCTGGCGCCGAGCGGCAAAGGCGCGAGCGCGATCGGCACGCTGCTGTTCTTCCCCGTGCTGTTCTTCGCCGGGCTGTGGGCGCCGCGCGCCACGATGCCCGAGGTGCTGCGGCGGATCAGCGACTTCACCCCGCTCGGCGCGGGCGTGCAATCATTGCAGGACGCCACCGCCGGGCACTGGCCGCAACTGCTGCACGTCGCGGTCATGCTGGGGTGGACGGTCGTGGCAGGCGGGCTGGCCGCGCGGTACTTCCGCTGGGAGTAGATCGTTGAGCATCGAGGCCGAGCTGCGTGCGGAGTTCGACCGGTGGGAGCGCAAGGAGAACGCGGTCCTCAAGGTCCTGCCGTACTTCCTCCTGACGGCCAGCATGGTCTTCGCCGTGCTGCAGCCGATCGTGGGCCTGCCGACCGTGCACTACCCGACGTTGCTCGGCCTCGTCACCGCCACCGTCGCGTGGCTGCTCTGGTTCCACACGCTCCACCCGGAACTGCACCGGAACCGGCGGCTGATGGGACTGTTCTACACGGGCGAGCTGCTGCTGGCCCTCGGGCTGGTGGCGACCACCCCGCTGTTCGGCTTCTTCACCTTCATCGGCTACATCCACGCCTTCCAGTACCTGCACAACCACTGGCGCTACATCGGCATCGCCGCCACGGCGCCGATCGCGGCCGTGTCCTACGTCGGCGGCGTCGAGAACATCACCGGCGACTCGTGGTGGGCGTGGGCGGGCGTCAGCCTCATCTGCATGGTGCTGGCGGAGGCGTTCTCCTACTTCGGCGAGCTGAGCGACCGGCGCAACGAGCGGCAGAAGCAGGCGCTGACCGAGCTGCACGAGGCGAACGCCAAGCTCGAGGCGGCCCTGGAGGAGAACGCCGGTCTGCACGCCCAGCTGCTGGTGCAGGCCAGGGAGGCCGGGGTGCTGGACGAGCGGCAGCGGATGGCGCGGGAGATCCACGACACGCTCGCGCAGGGGCTCGCCGGCATCCTCGCCCAGCTGCAGGCGGCCGAACAGGTGCCGGAACGGTGGCGGCGGCACGTCACGACGGCGATGAACCTGGCGCGTGAGTCGCTCACCGAGGCGCGCAGGACGGTGCACGCGGTCGAGCCGTCCGTGCTGGCCGACGCCCGGCTGCCGGACGCGCTCAGCGACGTGACCAGGCGCTGGGCGGAGGTCAACGACATCGACGCGGTGCTCACCACGACCGGTGACGCACGCCCCATGCACACCGACGTCGAGGTGGCGCTGCTGCGGACCGCGCAGGAGGCGCTCGCGAACGTGGCCAAGCACGCCAACGCCAGCCGCGTCGGCCTCACACTGTCCTACATGGAGGATCTAGTGACCCTCGACGTGCGCGACGACGGCGTCGGCTTCGCACCGAGCACCAAGCGCGCCAACGGGTCCACGAACGGCGGCTTCGGGCTGGCAGGCATGCGACAGCGGGTGCAGCGGCTCGCGGGCAGGCTCGAGATCGAGTCCGAACCGGGTGGCGGGACCGCGATCTCCGCGTCCGTGCCCGCCATCCCGGCCGGAGGTGCCGAGTGATCTCGCTGCTCATCGTGGACGACCACCCCGTCGTGCGGGACGGGCTGCGCGGCATGTTCACCGCCGACCCCCGGTTCGAGGTGCTGGCCGAGGCCGGGGACGGCGCGGAGGCCATCGCCGCCGCCGAGCGGCTGCGCCCGGACGTGGTCCTCATGGACCTGCGGATGCCGCGGACCGACGGGGTCACCGCGATCAAGGAGCTGGCGAAGCGGGGCGTGCCGTCGCGGGTGCTCGTCCTGACCACCTACGACACCGACAGCGACGTGCTGCCCGCGATCGAGGCGGGCGCCACCGGCTACCTGCTCAAGGACGCGCCGCGCGAGGAGCTGTTCCGCGCCGTCGAGGCCGCGGCGCAGGGCCAGGCCGTGCTCTCCCCCGCGGTCGCGACCAGGCTGATGGGGCAGATGCGCCAGCCCGCGTCCGAACCGCTGTCGCAGCGGGAGCTGGAGGTGCTGGAGCTGATCGCCCGCGGCTCCACCAACCGGGAGGCGGCCAGGCAGCTGTTCATCAGCGAGGCAACCGTGAAGACGCACCTGCTCCACGTGTATGCGAAGCTGGGGGTCAACGACCGGGCGGCCGCCGTGGCGACCGCGTTCTCCCGTGGTTATCTGACTGCGGAGCGTTGAATTGCGCGCATTTTCAGAATACTTACAAATTGCGCAATAAATCGTACCTATCACCATTATGGCGTGCATGCGTTCCGGCCTATAGATTGGACTGGTGTCCGAACGTGACGACGCGGGGCTGGTGCTCGACACCTTCCGCCGCCCGCTGCGCAACCTGCGGATCTCCGTCACCGACAGGTGCAACCTGCGGTGCCGGTACTGCATGCCGGAAGCCGAGTACACGTGGCTGCCGCGGCGTGACCTGCTGACGTTCGAGGAGATCTCGACGCTGGTCGACGTGTTCATGGACCTGGGCGTGGACAAGGTGCGGCTGACCGGCGGTGAGCCGCTGCTGCGCCGTGACCTGCCCGAGCTGGTGTCGATGCTCTCGGCCAAGCCGTTGCGCGACCTCGCGATGACCACCAACGGTGTGCTGCTGGCCGGGCACGTGGAGGAGCTGAAGAAGGCCGGTCTGAACCGGATCACCGTCAGCCTCGACACCCTGCAGGCGGAGCGGTCGAAGTCGCTGTCGCAGCGGGCGACCCACCCGTCGGTGCTGAAGGGCATCGCGTCGATCGCGCCGGCCGGGTTCACCGACACCAAGATCGACACCGTCGCGTTGAACGGGATCAACGACGACGAGCTCGTCGACCTGATCGAGTTCGGCAGGACCGTGCCCGCCGAGGTGCGGTTCATCGAGTACATGGACGTCGGCGGGGCCACCACGTGGTCGCCGGACCTGGTGCTGTCGCGGGCGGAGATGCTGGCGCGGCTGTCCGCGCACTACGGGCCGATCACACCGCTGCGCAACCACGACGCCGCGCCCGCCGACCGGTTCGAGCTGCCGGACGGCACCACGTTCGGGATCGTGTCGTCGACGACCAGGCCGTTCTGCGCGACGTGCGACCGGAGCAGGCTCACCGCGGACGGGCTCTGGTACCTGTGCCTGTACGCGATGGAGGGCGTGAACCTGCGCGACCCGCTGCGTGCCGGCGCGTCGAAGGCCGAGCTGTCGACGATCATCACCGACGCGTGGACGGCCAGGACCGACCGCGGCGCCGTGGACCGGCTCGCGCAGCGGGACCGGACGCCGTTCATCCCGCTGACCGCGCTGAAGAACGACCCGCACCTGGAGATGCACACCCGCGGCGGGTGAGGGGTCAGCTCGGCTGCCAGCCGGTGCGCTCCGCCCACGCCTCCGCGCGCGTGCCCGCCGCGTCGAACCACGACTCCTTCGCGTCGGCGTAGCCGGCCGTGTCGTCGTCGTCCGCGAAGCGCTCGACCAGCTCCTTCTTGACGGCCAGGTAGGCGTCGCGTTCGTCCGGGTTCGCGCGCAGCCAGTCCGGGAACAGCAGCGCGTACCGCCAACCGGGGCTGCCCTCGACGCGGAGGTGGACGTTCGCGGGGCGGCCCGGGTCGGCGCTGCCGTGGTAGCGCTTGCGCCACTGCTCGGGGTCCGGCGCGTACGGCTTCGGGTTGTCGCGGTCGATCGTGGGGTGCTTCGGGAAGCCGGCGGCGGTGAGCTGGTCGGCCATGGCGTCCGCGTCGGCGAGCGAGGCCACGGTGACCTGCAGGTCGATGACGTCCTTGGCGGGCAGCCCGGGCACCGACGTGGAACCGATGTGGTCCACCCGTCGCGCGAGCCCGCCCGCGGCCATCGCGATGCGCTCCCGCAGCCGCGTCGCCTGCGCCGGCCACGCCGGGTCGGGGTCGACCAGGCGCGGCGTGCCGTACTGGGCGCGGCGGTGGAGGCGGACGTTGGCCTCGTAGCGGACCAGGCGGTCGGCCCAGAGCGCGTCGACGGCGGCCAGCACCTCGTCGGGGCTGCCGCCGTTGTCGAGCCAGACGTCGGCGGCGGCGCGCCGGGCCTCCTCGGTGGCCTGGGCCTTGATGCGGGCACGGGCGTCCTGCTCGCTCATGCCGCGGTCGCGGACGACGCGGTGCACCCGTTCCTCCTCGGGGGCGTCGACCACCAGCACCAGGTGGTAGGCGGGGCCGAGGTGGTTCTCCACGAGCAGCGGCACGTCGTGGACGACGATCCCGTCGACGGGGGCGGCGGCCATCAGCTCGGCGGTCCGCGCCCCGATCCGCGGGTGGACAATGCCGTTGAGGGTGGCGCGGGCGGCCTCGTCGGTGAACACGCGCTGCGCGAGCTTGGCTCGGTCCAGCGCGCCGTCGCTGATCACGTCGTCGCCGAAGGCCGCGCGGATCTCGGCCAGCCCGTCGGTGCCGGGCTCGACGACCTCGCGGGCGATCTTGTCGGCGTCGATCACGACGGCACCGTGCTCGGCGAGGCGCCGGGCCACTGTGGACTTGCCGGAGCCGATCCCGCCCGTGAGGCCTACGCGCAGCATGCGGGCATTCTGGCAGGCGTCACCGTGCGGTCAGTGCGTGGTCCGCGACCTGGCCGAGCAACATGCCGGCGTGGTCGTCGCGGACCAGCACAGGGATGACCTGCACGACCACCGTCACGCGGCCCCGCCCGGCGACCAGCATCCAGTTGGCGTTCCGGATCAGCACCCCGCGGTCCGCGCCGACCTTGACGTCGCTCACCGTCGCCCCGGCCTTCCGCTCGCCGGCGATGGTGGCGGTGAGCCGTTTGCGGGCGGCCTCCTCGTTGACGTAGCTCGCGAGGCCCACCCACACCTTGGCCTTGGCGAGCGGCTGGCGGGGCGGGACACCGTAGTAGCAGTCGATCCGCGCCGTGCGGCCGATGTTGTCCTGCGGCACCCCCACGACCGGCTGCACGGTGCCGGTGACCAGGTTGTTCAGGTCTTTCGTCAGCTCGTCGAGGGTGGCCACGCCCGCGCAGTCGTCGGGAACGGTTCGCTCGACCCCGGCATCGGCGGGGGCGGTGCTGAACACGGGCACGGCGGGCGCTGTGCTCGGCGGCGCGCTCCGGGCGCAGCCGCCGAGCGCGAGCACCGCTCCGAGGACGACGAGCCGCACACGCATCGGTCCACGGTAAGCGACCGGCGGGTGGTGGGGAATGGTCTTCACGGACCGCGGGCTTCCTGGACGTGGGTGTCCCGGTTCCGGGAATCCCGATAGTGGGAATCCCAGTTCTGGGCAACCCGAACCTGGGCCTCGCGAGCGCGGGCCTCTCGGAGGCGGGTCTTCCAGAAGTGGACTTCCCGAAATGGGCTTCCCGGTCGCGGGCGACGCGATTGCGGACTACGTGGCCGCCGCATCTCTCCCCCGGTTCCGGGGCGCGCCGACTCCGAACAGGGCAAACGCAGGTGCCCAATCCCGGCCGGACCTCTCCGCGGGCGGGTCTCCCGGAAGTGGGCCTTCCAGTGTGGGTATTCCGAGTGCGGATTCTCAGTCGCGGGCCGCCCAGTCGCGAACCTCTCGGACACGGGCCTTCGGTTCCGGGCCTGCCGATCCCGAACATGCCGAACGCGGATCTGCCGATCGCACACCTCTCGGCCCGGGCTTCCCGAAACCTGGCCTCCCACTCGCGGGCTTCCCGAAATCCGGCCTCCGTACCCAAGCCTCTCGAAAGCGGCCTTCCAGGGCTGGGCCTCCCGAGAGTGGGCTTCCCAGCCGCAGGCGGCCCGATCATGGGCCTCTCGATCGCGAACTGTCGAACCCGGGCCTCACGAAAGCGAGCCTCCAGATATGGGCCTTCCGAATGCGGCTTCTCAGTCGCGGGCATCCCAGCCGCGAGCGGCCCGATCCCCGGGCCTCTCGAACACGGTCCTCCCGGTTCCGGACCTGCCGATCCCGAACATGCGAAACGTGGGTCTCCCCGAACGCGCACCTCCCACCCCAGACCTCCTGGACCTGAGCCTCCCGAAAACGGACCTTCCAGGGCTGCGCCTTCCAGGGTTGGGCGTCCCGAAAGTGGGCTTCCCCGCCGCAGGCGGCCCGATCATGGGCCTCTCGATCGCGAGCTGCCGAACCCGGGCCTCCCGAAAACGGGCCTCCACGGATAGGCCTCTCCGAAGTGGGCTTCTCAGTCGCGGGCGTCCCAGCCGCGAGCGGCCCGACCGCGGGCCTCTCGAACACGGGCCTCCCGGTTCCGGGCCTGTCGATCCCGAACATGCGAAACGCGGGTCTCCCCGAACGCGGACCTCCCACCCCGGGCCTCGCGGCCTGAGCCTTCCAGGGCTGGGCCTCCCGAAAGCAGGCGTGCCAGCCGCCGGCAGCCCGATCATGGGCCTCTCGATCGCGAGCTGTCGAACCCGGGCCTCCCGGTTCCGAGCCTGTCGATCCCGAACATGCGAAACGCGGGTCTCCCCGAACGCGCACCTCCCACCCCCGGCCTCGCGGCCTGAGCCTTCCAGGGCTGGGCCTCCCGAAAGCAGGCTTCCCAGCCGCGGGCAGCCCGATCATGGGCCTCTCGATCGCGAGCTGCCGAACCCGGGCCTCCCGAAAACGGGCCTCCACGGATGGGCCTCTCCGAAGTGGGCTTCTCAGTCGCGGGCATCCCAGGTGTGAGCGGCCCGATGCGGGCCTCTCGAATACAGGCCTCCCGGTTCCGGACCTGCCGATCCCAAACGTGCGAAACGTGGGTCTCCCCGAACGCGCACCTCCCACCCCGGGCCTCCCGGACCTGAGCCTCCCGAAAGCGGGCCTTCCAGGGCTGGCCTTCCAGGGCTGGCCTTCCAGGGCTGGCCTTCCGAAAGCGGGCTCCCGGAACCGGGCCTCCCAAAAGCAGGCCTTCCGAAAGCGAGCCCCCGGAACCGGGCCTCCCGAAAACGAGCCTCCCGGAACCGAGCCTCCCGAAAGCGGACCACCCGGAACCGAGCCTCCCAAAAGCGGGCCTCCCGGAATCGAGCCTCCCGGAACCGGGCCTCCCGAAAGCGGACCACCCGGAACTGGGCCTTCCGAAAGTGGACTTCTCAGTAGCGGGTGTCCCGAAAGTGGGATTCCCAGTACTGGGAATCCCACTTCTCGACAGGCCGGACAGGTCCGGGCATGCGAAAGGCCCCACCGGTCGGAACCGGTGGGGCCTTTGTCAGCTGGCTAGGCGTTCAGGATCAGACGCCGCCGGACAGCTTCTCGCGCAGGGCGGCCAGTTGCTCGTCGCTGGCCAGGGTGCCGCCGCTCTTCTGCTTGTCGGAACCGGCGGAGGAGTACTCGCGCTCGGTGCCCTCGTCGGCGCCGCCCTCGGCCTCGGCGGCCGCGTCGGCCTCCGCGGCCTTCTTGACCTGGGCCATGTGCTGCTCGTAGCGCTGGTGGGCCTCGGCGTACTGCCGCTCCCACTCCTCACGCTGCTTGTCGAAGCCTTCCTGCCACTCCTGCGTGTCCGGGTCGAAGCCCTCGGGGTAGATGTAGTTCCCCTCGTTGTCGTACTCGGCCGCCATGCCGTACTGGGTCGGGTCGAACTCGGTGTCCGGCGTGAAACCCTCGTTCGCCTGCTTCAGGGACAGCGAGATCCGGCGACGCTCGAGGTCGATGTCGATGACCTTGACCATGACGTCGTTGCCGACCTGCACGACCTGCTCCGGGATCTCCACGTGGCGCTCGGCCAGCTCGGAGATGTGGACCAGGCCCTCGATGCCCTCGTCGACGCGGACGAACGCACCGAACGGCACGAGCTTGGTGACCTTGCCCGGCACGATCTGGCCGATCGCGTGGGTGCGGGCGAACTGGCGCCACGGGTCTTCCTGCGTCGCCTTCAGCGACAGGGAGACGCGCTCGCGCTCCATGTCGACGTCCAGCACCTCGACCGTGACCTCCTGGCCGACCTCGACGACCTCGGACGGGTGGTCGATGTGCTTCCAGGACAGCTCGGACACGTGCACCAGACCGTCGACGCCGCCGAGGTCCACGAACGCACCGAAGTTGACGATCGAGGAGACGACACCCTTGCGGACCTGGCCGCGCTGCAGCTGGTTGAGGAACTCGCTGCGCACCTCGGACTGGGTCTGCTCCAGCCACGCACGGCGGGACAGGACCACGTTGTTGCGGTTCTTGTCCAGCTCGATGATCTTGGCCTCGAGCTCGCGGCCGACGTACGGCTGCAGGTCGCGCACCCGGCGCATCTCGACCAGCGACGCGGGGAGGAAGCCCCGGAGGCCGATGTCCAGGATGAGACCACCCTTGACGACCTCGATGACCGTGCCCTTGACCGGCTCGTCGCTCTCCTTGAGCGCCTCGATCGTGCCCCAGGCGCGCTCGTACTGCGCGCGCTTCTTGGACAGGATCAGCCGACCCTCCTTGTCCTCCTTCTGGAGGACCAGGGCCTCGACCTCGTCACCGACCTTGACGACCTCGTTGGGGTCGACGTCATGCTTGATCGACAACTCACGAGAGGGGATGACCCCTTCGGTCTTGTAGCCGATGTCGAGCAGGACCTCGTCCCGATCGACCTTAACGATGGTGCCCTCGACGATGTCACCATCGTTGAAGTACTTGATGGTCTTGTCGATGGCGGCGAGGAAGTCCTCACCCGTCCCGACGTCGTTGATGGCGACCTGCTGCTTCGGCGCGGTGTCAGCCGGGACGATGGTGGTGTCGGTGGACATTAGCTAGGAGGCTCCGGTACGGCTTGGTTGAGAGTTGGCGGATGGGATTTGCAGTTGTCGTGCGACAGCGGCATAGTGCCGTCGGCGACGAACCCCGAACCAACGAGACAACCACCGACAACGCCGCGCGACCGGATCTGATTCCCGAGTTGAACAGACGGCAGCACGAAACCACTGCGCGGAGGTATCCTACGCGGCCGTGCGTTGACCGGGCAAACCTGGGCCAGGGGATTCCGTCGCGAGGGGCGCACTGAGGGGGATTGGATGTCGACGCTGGAAGCGGGCGCCAGCATGCCGCAAGAAGGCGACAACCCGGGAACACCACCGCAGCGGACCGCCGAGCGCCTGCTCGGGACGGTCGGCAGCGAGCGGCGCTGGGCGGGGTCCGCCGAGTCCGTGGCGGCCAACAGCGCCTGGTGGGACGCCGACGCCGACGACTACCACGTCGAGCACGGCGAGTTCCTCGGCGTCGCCGACTTCGTGTGGTGCCCGGAGGCGCTGCGCGAGGAGGACGCGCGCCTGCTCGGCGACGTGGCGGGCAAGGACGTCCTCGAGGTGGGCTGCGGCTCCGCGCCGTGCGCGCGCTGGCTCGCCGCGCAGGGCGCGCACGTCACCGCGTTCGACCTGTCCGCGGGCATGCTGCGGTACGCGGCCGCCGCCAACGAGGCCACCGGCATCGACGTGCCGCTGGTCAGGGCCAACGCGGAGAGCCTGCCGTTCGCGAACGGGTCCTTCGACGTGGCGTGCTCGGCGTTCGGGGCGGTGCCGTTCGTCGCCGACCTGCCCGGGACGTTCCGGGAGGTCGCGCGCGTGCTGCGGCCGGGCGGCTCGTGGGTGTTCGCCGTCACTCACCCGATGCGGTGGATCTTCCCGGACGATCCCGGCCCGAACGGCCTGCGGGTGACCGGCTCGTACTTCGACCGGACCCCGTACGTCGAGGTCGACGCCGACGGCAACGCCACATACGTCGAGTACCACCGCACGCTCGGCGACTTCGTGCGCGCGCTGAACTGGGCCGGGCTGACGCTGGTCGACCTGGTCGAGCCGGAGTGGCCGGACGACCTCACCCAGGTGTGGGGGCAGTGGAGCCCGCTGCGCGGCGAGCTGTTCCCCGGCACGGCGATCTTCCTGACCCGGCGCGCGGCGTGAGGGTCGCAGGCACCCTGCTCGGCGCACAGACCACCCGGTTCGAGCAGCTGGACCCGCTGCTGCCGGCCGCCGCACCCCCGCCGGACGGGCACGTGCTGACCGCCGCCCTGCCCGCCGGTGACCGGGTGGCGGGCGTGCTCACGCACAGCGAGTTCGAGCCCGGCAGCGCCACGGCGCTGTGGTCGGCGCTGGAGCTGTGGGAGCTGCACCCGCTGGTCGGCGCGGCGGGCGGCACGGGCATGGACGCGCTCCTGCGGGAGTGGGCCCGGCTGCTGACGCGCAGGACGACCGGCGCGGACTCCGCGTGCCTGGTGACCTGGCCCAGCCGGGACGCGGAGGCCGCGCAGCCGCTGCTCGCGCACGGGTTCACGCCGCTGACGAACCTCGCCGTGCGCCCGGTCCGGGCGGGCGGGCCGGTGCGGCGGGCGCCGCAGGCCGGGGTGACGGTCCGGCTCGCGACCGCGGCGGACGTCGAGACGGTGCTCGCGCTGGAGCTGGCCGAGCTGGCGTACTCGGCGCTGGTCGGCGCGGCGGTGCTGCGGCCGGACGCGGAGCGGGTGAAGCGGGCGACCGTGCTGCGCCACGTCGAGCAGGGCGACCCGATGTGGCTCGCGGAGCGCGACGGGGTCGCGGTGGGGCTCGCGCACTGCAGGCTCATGGACGTGGCCGCGGACTCGCTCATCGCCACCCGGCTGCGGCCGGGGCGCTGGGGCTATGTCAACTGCGTCGCCGTGGTGGAGGGGGCCCGCGGCGCGGGGGTCGGCAGCGAGCTGATGGCCGTCGCGCACCACGAGCTGCACCGCCGCGGCGCGAGCGGCACGTTCCTCTACGTCAACCCGCCCAACCCGCTGGCCTCGGTGTTCTGGGCGCGGCAGGGCTACCGGCCGCTGTGGACGAGCTGGGAGCTGCGGCCCGCGTCGGCGCTGCGGTGAGGTGCCGGGAACCTGGTCCGCCGGTCGTGCCTCTTGCACGGTGAGGACGGAACATGGGGGCGCGATGGCTGACGAGACGTGGTTCGCGCAGCTGTACCAGGGGTCCTACCGGCGCCTGGTGCTGACCGCGTACGGCATGACGGGTGACCTCGGCACCGCCGAGGAGATCACCCAGGAGGCGTTCGCGATCGCCTACGGCAGGCGCGGCAAGGTCTCGCGCACGGACAGCCCGGAGGCGTGGCTGCGGACCGTGGTGGTCAACCTCGCGCGCAGGCGGTACCGGCGCAGGGCGACGCTCGACCGCATCCTGCGCAGGCACGAGGCCGAGCCGCCACCCGACGTGACCCCACCCGGCGAGCACCTCGACCTGCACGACGCGATCAGGACGCTCAGCCCGGACCACCGGGCGGTCGTGGTGCTGCACTACCTCGCCGACCTGCCCGTGGACGAGGTCGCGGCGGTGCTCGACGCGCCGGTCGGCACGGTGAAGTCGCGGCTGTCGCGCGCACGCGCCGCGCTGGCCGAACGCCTGCGCACGGAGGTGGACCATGTCTGAGCTGGACGCGAAGCTCGCGGCCCTGCGCGACGACCTGCGAGAGTCGATCACGCCGCCGGAGCTGGCGCACGTCACCGCCCGAGCCCGGCAGCGGACCACGCGGCGGCGCATGCAGATCGGCGCGGTCGCGGCGGTCGTCGCGGTCAGCGTGGCGGTGCCGCTGCTGCGCTCGCTGCCCGGTGACCAGCGGCCTGCCAAGCCGCCGCTGCCCGCGTCGATGACCTTCCAGCTGGACTTCGCCGACCGCGACCACGGGTACGCGCTGGGCAGCGACTGCCCGGAGCCCGAAGGCTCGTGCGCCCTGGCGCTGTTCGCGACCGCCGACGGTGGCCGGACCTGGCAGCGCCGGGAACTGCCGGACGGGGACGAGCGGTACTCGCTGGGTGACGTCACCGTGCTCGGACCGGAGCGGGTGATGCTCAACCGGGTGACCGAGCAGGAGCAGTGGGCACGCGTCGTCAGCGACGACGGGGGCCGCACGTGGCACGCCGCCTCGGCGGGTTCGCCGGCGGCGCCCGCGCCCATCCCCGACGGGGCGTGGCTCCAGCCCGTGTGCGTCGGCGACGACCAGGACGCGGCGGGGTGCCGCATGGGGGTCGGCACGGTGTCCCGCGACCCGGAACGGGTGGCGCCCGCCCCGGCGCAGCCGCCGCTCATCGAACCCGTGATCGGCAGGTCGGCGACCGAGGGCGGCCGGTTGTGGGCGGCGGGCGTGGCGCGGTCGAGCGGGCGCTGGGCGATCTCGGTGTCCTCCGACGGCGGCCGGAGCTGGCAGACGACCCAGCTGTCGCTGCCGGGCGAGCCCGGGATGATCGACCCGTGGGCGGTGGTCGAGAACGACGGGGTCATGTACGCGACGCTGCAGGGATCGATCGCGAAGGGCCCGTTCGGCCTGCTGGCCGTGTACCGCAGCACGGACGGCGGCGTGACCTGGACGAACACGTGGCGGGCGACCCTGGCGACGGTGCTGCAGGCGATGCTCGGCTCCCCCGTGGCCACCGACGACGGCAGGCTGCTCGTGTACTCGGCCGCCACCGGGACCTACGAGAGCGCCGACGGCAGCACGTTCATGAAGTCCCTGCTGCGGGTGCCGGGCGAGGTCCAGTGGACGCGGGGCGGTTACGTCGCGAAACGCGGACCGCACGCGTACGCCGTGTCGACGGACGGGCTGACCTGGCGGAACTTCGAGATCCGCTAGTGCGTCACGCCGCGGAACTCGCCGACCTGGTGCACGTGCGGGGGCTTGCCGTCGAGCGCGCGGTGCACGGCGTCCAGCACGCCCGCGGACACCTCGTCGTGGGTGAGCCAGCGGGTACGTCCGGCGTGCCGGACGTACCCGAGCACCACCTGTTGCGTGGGGTGGTCGGGGAGCACGGGGTCGGGGCAGCCGCCCAGCGGGTTGGCCGACGCGCTCCCGTGCACCTCGACGACCGGCGCCCCGGCGGCCAGCAGCGGCGCGACGGCGCGGAGGACGGAGACCCGGACCTCGCGGTGCACCCACGCGACCAGCAGGTCGGCGGGCCCGTCGAGGGCCTCGGACACGGTGGCGACGAGCTCCGCGGGTTCGGTCCAGTCGGCCTTCACCCAGCTCGCCGCGTGCCCGTTGGTGGTCGGCATGGCTGGTCTTCGCCTGCTGGGGAGGACGACGTGCCACCCGTCGTCGAGCAACGCGGCCGCCACGCCCGCGAGCATGCCGGTGCCACCGAGAACAAGGGCGCGACGCGCGGTCATCCGGCCTCCGCTGATCGACGGGCCCCCAGATTACCGGCGTCTACTGCTTTTCCGCCCGCCACAGCGCCTGGGTGAGGCTGTAGACGTTGCCGGAGTCGTCGCGGAAGGTGGCCTCGATGCCGTAGGGCCGCTCGGTGGGTTCGGTGAGGAACACGACCCCGCGCGCGGACAGCTCCTCGAAGGTGCCGCGGCAGTCGTCGGTGGCGAGGACCGCGCTGCCCATCGCCCCCTTGGCGACGAGCTCCCGGATGGTCTCGGCGTGCTCCGGTGCGTGCCCCATCCGGCAGTCGGCGAGGATGAACTGCACGTCCGGCTGCCCGGGCGGGGTGACGGTCAACCAGCGGAAGCCCTGGCCCGCGCCGTCGAAACCGTCGCCCATCACGAGGTCCTGGCTCAGCGCGAACCCGAGCTTCTCGGTGTAGAAGTCCTTGGCCGAGTCCTGGTCGAGCACGTAGACGGTGGTGTGTGTCAGCGTTCTGATCATGCGGCAACGCTAGGACCGGGGGCCGTCCGCGCGCTTGTCCGCGCTTGCTGGTCGCCCCCACGTCATCGCGATGCAGCCGGGGATCGCGGGCGGCGCGGCCTGCCGCTGGTACTCGCCGGGCGAGCGCCCCACCAGCGCGCGGAACCGCCGGGAGAACGAGCCGAGCGAGGAGAACCCGACGACCATGCACACCTCGGTGACGGTGAGGTTCGCGTGGGCGAGCAGGTCCTTGGCCCGCTCGACCCGGCGCCGGCTCAGGTACGCGGCGGGCGTCTCCCCGAAGGCGTGCCGGAACTCCCGCGCGAAGTGGAAGCGCGAGTAGCCCGCCACGGCCGCGAGCACGTCGAGGTCGAGCGGTTCCGAGTACCGCGCGTCCATGACGTCCCGCGCCCGGCGCAGGTGCACGACCTGGGAGACAGACACGCGGCAACGGTAGCGCCCGCAACCGCCGCGTCCTGAAGGGCGGTTTCGTGTTGTGGGTGCAACGGGGGGATCGTCCGCGGAGTACGCGGTTGAGTGATGGGGCTGGGGTGGGCCAGCCGAGGGTGTGTCTGCCGTCGGTTCGGCAGCGACCGCGTCCAGGTGCTCGGCGGTGTGGATGTTCAGGTCAGCGACTGGCGCAGCTGCTCCACCAGGGTGCCGATCGCGGACCGGTTCGCCTTCCCGAAGATCAGGTCACTTCCCAATGGGCCGGGCACGCCCGGTCCCCGGCTTCGGCCGGGCGTTCACTGATGTGGATCATGCCGGGGATCCGGGGCTGGCGGGCGGCCTACCGTTGCGGTTCCGCAACGGCCGGACCGCAGGCAAGCAGCCGGCTTCGCCGGTTCGGGCGCCGCGCCCGCGCCCGGGCAGCCAGACCGGCCTGGACCGCCCGGTACTACTCCCGGCCGCCGACACGAACACCGGCGACCAGACCGCGGAAGATCTCCTCCCCCTCAACCAACGACAGGGAACCGGCCACTCAACCGGCGGGGCGCGCCACCGATCACCCCACCAGTCTGCGCGAACCACCGCCGAGCCGTCTCACCCGACACCCCCACCATCAACTCCGTCCGATACGACGCACACCCCACCCGACAACCCAGCAATCACAACTCCAACAACCAAGGACGTTGCAACCACCCGATGAAACCGCCGCGCGTTCAGGACAACGCGCCGTCCTGAAAGGCGCGTTCAGGTCATCAGGCGACATGAACGCGCCTTTCCGGACACGACCGGCCGGGCCGGGCAGTACCCGGGCCCAGCGGGCGGTGTCCGCACAACCAGGCGCTGCGTGCCCGGCCCACAGCCAGGGAACCGTCAGTGGGCGGCCGCGTTCCACGAGCGGCCGAAGCCGACCGAGACGTCCAGCGGTACGTCCAGTTTGTAGGCGGAGCCCATGCCCTTGCGCACCAGCTCCTCCGCGGCCGTGCGTTCCGGGTTGCAGACCTCCAGCACGAGTTCGTCGTGGACCTGCAGCAGCATGCGTGTCTTCAGCCCGGCGTCGCGCAGTTCGCGGTGCACGTTCAGCATCGCGACCTTGATGATGTCCGCGGCGCTGCCCTGGATCGGGGCGTTCAGGGCCATGCGCTCCGCCATCTCGCGCCGCTGCCGGTTGTCCGACGTGAGGTCGGGCAGGTAGCGGCGGCGGCCGAAGATCGTGGACGTGTAGCCGTCCTTGCGGGCCTTCGCCACGATCTCCTGCAGGTAGTCGCGGACGCCGCCGAACCGGGCGAAGTACTCCTCCATCAGCTCGCGGGCCTCCTCGGTGGAGATCCGCAGCTGCTGGGACAGGCCGTACGCGGACAGGCCGTACGCCAAGCCGTAGTTCATCGCCTTGATCTTGGCGCGCTGGGCGCCCGTGACCTCGGTCGGTTCCACCGAGAACACGCGGGCGGCCGTGGCGGCGTGGAAGTCGAAGCCCGAGTTGAAGGCCTCGATCAGCGCCTCGTCGCCGGAGAGGTGCGCCATGATCCGCATCTCGATCTGGCTGTAGTCCGCGGTCATCAGCTCGTCGAAGCCGTCGCCGACGATGAACGTGTCGCGGATGGTCCTGCCCTCGTCGGTGCGGATCGGCACGTTCTGCAGGTTCGGCTCCGTCGACGACAGGCGCCCGGTCGCCGCGATCGTCTGGCTGTACGTGGTGTGGATGCGGCCGTCGTCGGACACCGACTTGATCAGGCCCTCGACCGTGATCTTCAGGCGGGTCGCGTCGCGGTGTTCCAGCAGGTGCGCCAGGAACGGGTGCTCCGTCTGCTCGAACAGCCCGGTCAGCGCGTCGGCGTCGGTGGTGTAGCCGGTCTTGGTGCGCTTGGTCTTCGGCATCTGCAGCTCGTCGAACAGCACCACCTGCAGCTGCTTCGGCGAACCGAGGTTGATCTCCTTGCCGATGACGGCGAACGCCTCCTGCTCGGCGTGTTTCACCCGCGACGCGAAGTGCGCCTCCAGTGACGCCAGCTGCTGGGTGTCGACCGCGATGCCGACCGCCTCCAGGTCGGCCAGCACCTTCAGCAGCGGCAGCTCGATGTCGGTGAGCAGGTTCGTCTGACCGGTCTCCGCCAGCGCGGTCGCCAGCGCGTCGGCCAGCTCGGCGATGGCGCGCGCCCGCACGATCTCGCCCTCGGCGATCTTCGCGTCGTCGCCCTCGATGCCGTCCAGCAGCGACAGCTGCCGCTCCTCCGGCTGCTGCTCGACCCGCAGTTCCCGCTTCAGGTACCGCAGCACGAGGTCGTCCAGCGCGAACGACCGCTGTCCCGGCCGGACCAGGTACGCCACGAGCTGCGTGTCGGTCGCCAGCCCGCCGAGCGTCCACCCGCGGTGCCGGATCGCGTGCAGTGCCGGCTTGACGTCGTAGGTCAGCTTCGCCACCGACTCGTCCGCGAGCCACGCCGCGAGCGCCTGCTCGTCGGATTCGCCCAAGGTGGTGACGTCGACGTACACGCCGGTGCCGTCGGCCTTCGCGACCGCCACCGACCGCAGCTCCACCGACTCGCCCGCGACACCGGTCGAGCCCAGCTGGAACGACAGTCCCACCCGTCCGCCCGACGGCGCGTTCGCCGACAGCCACGCGCCGAGCCCGCCCGCCTCGTACGCGCCGCCGGACACCTCGAACCCGTGGTCGGCCTCCGGCTCGGCCGTGGTCAGCTCGCCGAACAGCCGGTCGCGCAGCACCCGGAACTCCAGGTCGTCGAACAGCCGGTGCACGGCGTCGCGGTCCCACTGGCGGCGCGCCAGGTCGTCCGGGCGCACGTCCAGCGCCACGTCCCGCACCAGCTCGGTGAGCTGCCGGTTCATCAGCACGCTCGACAGCTGATCGCGCAGCGCGTCGCCCGCCTTGCCCTTGACCTCGTCGACCCGGTCCACCAGCTCGTTCAGCGACCCGAACTGGTTGATCCACTTCGCCACGGTCTTCTCGCCGACGCCCGGGATCTTCGGCAGGTTGTCCGACGGGTCGCCGCGCAGCGCCGCGAAGTCGGCGTACTGGTCGGGACGCACCCCCGTCTTGGCGTGCACGGCCTCGGGGTCCATGCGCGAGACGGCCGACACGCCCCTGGTCGGGTAGATCACCGTGACGTGGTCGTTGACCAGCTGGAACGCGTCCCGGTCGCCGGTACAGATGAGCACCTCGTACCCGTCGGCGACGGCCTGCGTGGTGAGCGTCGCGATCAGGTCGTCCGCCTCGTAGCCGTCCTTCGACAGGAACGGGATGGCGAGCGTGGTCAGCACGTCCTGGATGAGGCTGATCTGGCCCTTGAACTCGTCCGGGGTGGCGGACCGGTTGGCCTTGTACTCGGCGTACTGCTCGCTGCGGAACGTCTGGCGGGAGACGTCGAAGCACACCGCGACGTGCGTGGGCGCCTCGTCGCGGAGCAGGTTGATGAGCATCGAGGTGAAGCCGTAGACACCTTCGGTGTGCTGCCCGGTCTTGGTGACCAGGTTGGCTTCCTTCAGCGCGTAGAACGCCCGGTAGGCCATCGAGTGGCCGTCGATGAGCAGCAACCGGCGCTCGGAGGTCTTGACAGGTTCTGTGGCGGGCGTCTCAGGCACACGGCGAGTCTAGGGTGGGGGACCGACAATTCCCGGCGGGCCCCTACTGACCAGCGAGGAGTGCGTGTGAACACCTTCCCCGACAACCTGCCGGGCATCCGGTACGACCTGGCGGACCAGTTCCTGCCGACGAAGATGGGCATCGAGATCACCGAGTGGGATCCCAAGCGGGTCGTCGCCACGATGCCGGTCGCCGGGAACCTCCAGCCGTACGGGCTGCTGCACGGCGGCGCGAACGCCACGCTCGCGGAGACCATCGGGTCGGTCGCGGCCGCGCTCAACGCGCCGGAGGGCCGGGTCGCCGTCGGGCTGGAGCTGTCCTGCACCCACCACCGGGCCGCCACGAAGGGCCTGGTCACCGGGGTCGCGACGCCGCTCCACACCGGCCGGTCGACGTCCACGTTCGAGATCGTGATCACCGACGAGGACGGCAAGCGGACCTGCACGGCCCGCCTGACCTGCGTGCTGCGCGACGCGGCACCCGGTTCCTGACACGACGGCGCCCCCGGGGAGTTCCCCGGGGGCGCGTCCGTCTCACAGTGCTACTGACCCAGGTAGGCGGCCCGCACGCGCTCGTCGGCGAGCAGGTCGTTGCCGGGGCCCTCGAGCGTGGTCTGGCCGAGGTCCACGACGTAACCCCGGTCCGACAGCGCCAGCGCGGCCAGCGCGTTCTGCTCGACCAGCAGGATCGTCGTGCCCTGCTGCTGCAGCTCGGAGATCGTGTCGAAGATGAGCTGTGTCATGATCGGCGACAGGCCCATCGACGGCTCGTCCAGCATCAGCAGGCGCGGCTTGGACATCATCGCCCGCCCGATCGCCAGCATCTGCTGCTCACCGCCGGAGAACAGGCCCGCCTTCTGCGTGCGCCGCTCCCCCAGCACGGGGAACAGCTCGTACACCCGGTTCATGTCGGCGCGCACGCCGGACTCGTCCTTGCGGGTGTACGCGCCGAGCAGGAGGTTCTCCTCCACGGTCATCCTGGCGAACACGCGCCTGCCCTCCGGCGAGTGCGCGATGCCGCGGCTGAGGATGACGTGCGCGGGTTCCTTGACGATCGACCTGCCCTCGAACCGGATGTCCCCGGCCCTCGGGCGCAGCAGCCCCGAGATCGTCCGCAGCGTGGTGGTCTTGCCCGCGCCGTTCGCACCGATGAGGCAGACGATCTGCCCCTCCTCGACCACGAACGACACGTTGCGGACGGCCTCGATCGCGCCGTAGGCGACGCTCAGCTCGTCGACTTCCAGAAGAGCGGTCACGCGTCCTCCCTGTGCTGCTGAGCGGCGGCCTCGGCGACGTCCGCCTCGACCTCCTCGCGCGGCTTGCCGAGGTAGGCCTCGATCACGCGCGGGTCGTCGCGGACCGTCTCCGGTGAGCCCTCCACCAGCACCTCGCCCTGCACGAGCACGGACACCGAGTCGCACAGCGAGAAGATGAACTTCGTGTCGTGCTCGATGACCACGACCGAGATGCCGGTGTCCCTGATCCGGAAGATCAGCTGCCGGGCGGCCTCGGTCTCCTGCGGGTTCATGCCCGCGGTCGGCTCGTCGAGCAGCAGCACGTCCGGCTCGGTGGCCAGCGCGCGGGCGATCTCGAGCCGCCGCTGGTCGCCGTAGGGCAGGTTGCGGGCGACCTCGTCCTCGGCGCCGCGCAGCCCGACGAACTCGAGCAGCTCGCGCGCCTTCGCCCTGGCCGCCGCCTCGCCCCTGCGGAACACCGGGCCGTGGAACACCGAGGCCAGCGGGCCCTGGCGCATCCGGATGTGCCTGCCGACCAGCACGTTCTCCAGCACGGTCATGTTCGGGAACAGGCGGATGTTCTGGAACGTCCGCGCGATCCCCGCCGAGGTGACCTTGGCCGGGTCGGACGGCAGCGTGTTCCCGCGCAGCCGCACCGCGCCCCGCGTCGGCGTGTACAGCCCGGTCAGGCAGTTGAACAGCGTGGTCTTGCCCGCGCCGTTCGGCCCGATCAGCCCGACGATCTTGCCCTCGGTGAGCTGGAGCGACACGTCGTTGAGCGCCGTCAGACCACCGAAGATCATCGTCACGCCGGTGGCCTCGAGCACCGGTTCGGTCGCGCGATGCTGTGCCGCGCTCATGCCCGGTCCTCCTTACCCACCGCGGGGAGCTGCATGGTGTGTTCAGCCTGCTCCTGTTCGAGCACCAGCTGTTCCTCTTCGCTCTCGATGGACTTGCCCTCCGCGGTCTCACCGGCCAGCTCGGCCCGCCGGTGCCGGTCCGGCACCAGGCCCTGCGGGCGGAACCGCATGATGAACACCAGCGCGAGGCCGAAGACGAGCAACCGGTAGTCGTCGAACTCGCGCAGCTTCTCCGGCAGCACGAACAGCAGCGACGCGCCGAGCACCGCGCCCGGGATCGTGCCCATGCCACCGAGGATGACCGCCGCGAGCAGCGTCACCGACTCGAGGAACCGGAAGCTCTCCGCCGACGCGGTGCCCAGGTTGTGCGCGAAGATCGCGCCGGCGAGACCGGCCACCGTGGCGCCGACGAGGAACGCGAGGATCTTGGCCTTGCCGGTCCGGATGCCCATCGCACGGGCGGCGTCCTCGTCCTCGCGGATCGCGATCCACGCCCGGCCGATGCGGCTGTTCTTGAGGTTCGCGAACACCGCCATGATCAGGCCGACCACGAGCACGATGAGGAAGTAGTACAGCACGCCCGTCGGCAGCTTCACACCGAACAGGTTGATGGCCTCGTTGAACTGCGTGCCGAACAGCTCCACCGGCGGGATGCCGGGGATCGAGTTCGACCCGTTGGTGAGGCCACCGACGTCGTTCAGCGCGGACCGGTAGAAGATCTCACCGAACGCCAGGGTCACGATCGCCAGGTAGTCGCCGCGGACCCGCAGTGTCGGCGAGCCGACGATGGCGCCGAAGATGCCCGCCACGACCGCGGCGATCAGCGCCGCCACCGGGAACGGCAGCTCGATGTCGAACTCCGCCGCCGTCGCGCCGGACAGGTTCGCCGCGACGAACGCGCCGATGCCGAGGAACGCCACGTAGCCGAGGTCCAGCAGGCCGGCGAGGCCGACCACGATGTTCAGGCCGATCGCGGTGACCGCGTACACGCCGATCGTGGCCGCCACCCGCATCCAGTACGAGTTGCCCGCCTCGGTGAACGGCAGCGCGAACGCGCACACCAGCAGCACCACGATGCTGAACGCCCGGTGCCGCTCCGACAGCTGGGAGATCAGCCGCGTGACACCCATGCCGTGCAGCGCGCCGAGCAGACCGCCCGCGAACCCGAGGAACGCCAGGAAGATCGGGCCGGCGTACGGGAACGCGGCGCCACCGATGCCGCCCGCGGTCAGCGTCAGCGACACCATGTAGAGCACACCCGCGAACGCCACCGCGAGCACGGCCCACGCGGCGAGCCTGCCGCCCCAGCCGGTCATCCCGAACAGCTTCCCGGTGAGATCCGGGATGTCGGTGATCCCGGTGGCTGCGCCGCCGAGGATCAGCAGCACGCCCGCGATGATGCCGACGATGCTGGCGAACGCGAAGTTGCCGTCCGCCGCCGTGATCGCGCCGACCCCGCCGCCCTCGGAGGCGATGAAGACGGCGTTGACCGCGGAGATCGCGAGACCGCCCCAGCCGAGCGCGCGGAGCACCCGCCCCTTGCCGGGCACCGCGACGAACGTGACGACGAGCGCCGCGATGCCGAACAGCAGCAGGTGCCAGCGGAACCCGGTGAGCTCGAACGGCGCGTCGAAGAACTGCAGCGTCGACTTCTCCGGGTACGGCCCGTCGTTCAGCAGGAACGTCGCCCACGGCAGCATCGCCGCCACCAGCAGCAGGAGTCCGCCGACGGCCGTCGCGGGCCGGGCGAGAGCGGGCGGGATCACGCCCGAGAGCTTGCTCATGCGCGCACCCTTTCCGCCTCACCGAACAGACCCTGCGGCCGGAACACCAGCACGAGGATGAGGACCACGAAGATCCACACGTAGTCGTACTGGGTGCCGCCCGGCAGGTACTGGCCGCCGAGCGCCTTGATCAGGCCGATGATGAACGCGCCGATCACCGCGCCGCGGAGGCTGCCGATGCCGCCGAGCACCGCCGCGGTGAACGCGAAGATGCCGTTCTGGAAGCCGATGGAGTTGTCCACGTTGGTGATGTAGGAGCCGTACAGGACACCGGCGATGCCCGCGAGCGCCGCACCGAGGATGAACGTCAGGACGATCACCCGGTCCGGGTTCACCCCCATCAGCCGCGCGGTGTCGCGGTCCTGGGAGGTCGCGCGCATCGCGCGGCCCATCCTGGACTGGCTGATGTAGGTCTGCAGCAGCACCGACAGCACGATCGACACGACGATCAGCAGCAGGCCGGACGCCGAGATCTCGATGTCGCCCATCTTGATCTGCGTGTCGATGAACACCCTGGGGAACGGCTGCGCGGCGTCCGCGTCCGGGTACCACAGGCGGACGGCTTCCTGGAGCGCCACCGACACACCGAGGGCGGTGATCAGTGGCGCGAGTCTTGGTGCGTTGCGTAATGGCCGGTACGCGAAGCGCTCCATGAGCACCGCGATCACCACGGCCACGATCACGCCGCCGACCAGCATCGCGGGCAGCGAGATGTACCAGTCGCCGCGCACGCTCTCGGGCAGCACCCACCGGTACACGGCGAGACCGCCGAACGCGCCGACCATGAACACCTCGCCGTGGGCGAAGTTGATCAGCTGGATGATGCCGTACACCATCGTGTAGCCCAGGGCGATCAGACCGATCGTCGCGCCCAGTACGAGCCCGTTGACTATCTGCTGTAACAGGGTCGTCACATCTACCTCCACAGGCGGCGGGGGTGGGCTCGGCCCACCCCCGCCGTCGCGTCACTCATCGATGGATAGATCTACGAACCCGTGGATCAGCCCTCGAACTTCCCGGTCTTGACCGACTTCCACTTGCCGCCGGTGACCTGGTAGACGGTCAGCACGGTGTTGGTGCTGTCGCCGTTCTCGTCGAACGCGATCTCGCCGGTGGCGCCGTCGCCCTTGTAGTTCTGGGCAGCCTCGACGACCTTCGAGCGCAGGTCCTCGGACCACTCGCCGTCGCCGACGGCCTCGGCCACCGACGCGATGATCACGTTCGCGGCGTCGTAGGAGAACGCACCGTACGCGGAGAAGCCCTCCTTGTAGCCGGCCTTCCCGTAGGCGTCCACGAAGGCCTTCGCGCTCGCCAGCTCCTCGGTCGGGGCGCCGACCGACGTCGCGAGGTCGCCGTCCTTGCCGCCCAGCGCGATGTACTGGTCGTCGAAGATGCCGTCGCCGCCCATGACGGGGACGTTCAGGCCGGCCGCGGCGAACTGCTTCGACAGCGGGCCCGCCTGCGGGTACTGGCCGCCGTAGTAGATGGCGTCCGGCGCGAACGGCTTGACCGCCGCGATGACGGACGAGAAGTCCGTGTCCTTCTCACCGATCTTCTGGCGGGTGACGATCTGCGCGCCGTTCTTCTCCGCCTGGGTCGTGAACGAGTCCGCGAGGCCCTCACCGTAGGTCAGACCGTCGGTGATGATCGCGATCTTCTTCTTGCCGGTCTCCTTGACCAGGTAGTTCGCCGCGTACGGGCCCTGGAGCGAGTCGACCGTGCAGGTGCGGAAGTACGTCTTGTACGGCCGCTTCGGGTTGGCCGGGTCCTCGCCCTTGGTCAGCGAGTCCGCGGTGTTCGCGGGCGAGATCTGCAGGATGCCCGCCTGGTCCAGGATGGGCTGCACGCTCTGGGACACCGAGGAGTTCAGCGTGGACACCACGCCGACGACGTCCGGGGTCGACGCGAGCTTCGTCGCGGCCTGCGCACCGAGCTGCGGGGTCTTCTGGTCGTCCTCGGCCTGGAGGGCCAGCTTGTAACCCTTGACCGTGCACTTCTCGTTGGCCTGCTTGACCGCGAGGTCGGCGGAGTGCTCGATGCCCTTGCCCAGTGCCGAAAGCTCACCACTCAGCGGCGCGATCACGCCGAGGGTCAGCGTGCCCTTGCTGGTGTCGCAGGACTGGTTGCTCCCGCCACCACCAGAGCCGCCTTCCTCCTTGTTCGTGCCGCAAGCCGACAGCAGCAGCAAGCCCGCTGCCACGACAGCCGCGGCTTTCACCGTCTGGTTTCGCACGTGACGTGTCCCTTCTCCGCATTTCCGTCCGGCGTGTTGCCGCATAGCATGCCGAACCCTGCCCTCGTCCATGTCGGAGGGCTGGCCGGAACCTAGTAACCGAGCGCAGTCTTAGTCACGTCCCAAGGGCGCTCGTGACCAGACTGCAACGAAACTGACCGTCCGTGTCCGCTCACCGGACGAACCAGGACCTTCCGGTCATGGCGCGGTAACACGATCTCAACTTCGCAACGGACCCCCTGGCAGGTACCTGCCGACCCTAATCTGCGTTGGTGCCCACCAGGAGGCGACTGTTCATCTGGCTCGGCGCCATCGCGTTGATCGCGGCAGCCGTGGTCACTCTCCGTGCTACCGAGGACCCCCATAGCAGCGACACGGAGAGTGACGACAAACCCAAGCCCGTGACGGTCGAGCGGTTCGCGGCGGACAACGTGGTGCTGCCCGCGCCGGGGGACGATCCCGCCCCGCCCGCCCTGGTCGTCACCGAACCGGAACGGGACGCGCTGCGGGTGGCGTGGGCGGACGCGCTGCCCGGCGGTCAGGTCCCGGCGGGCGCGGCCGGCTACGAGGTCCGCTGGCGGCCGTCGAACGGCAACGGCAGCGACCGCGACTTCGGCACCCGGCTCGTCGCGACCCCCGACGTGCGGCTCGAGGGGCTCACGAACGACCGCGAGCACGTCGTCGAGGTGCGGACGGTCGACGCGTTCGGGCAGCGGTCGCGGCCCGCGCGGGCCACCGGCACGCCCGGCGAGCCGGCCACCGGCTGGACGACGCCGCTGACCGGGCTGTACGACGACTTCGCCGACCCGTCCGTCTACGACGACCGCTGGCACCTGTCCGGGTACCGCGGCTGCGTCGACGTGGTGACCGAGCGGGGCCGGGGCCTGCCGATCGAGCTGGGCTGCGGCGCCGACCTGGCCGTGCTGCGGGCGAAGCAGCCGATGACGCTGACCGCGCCGACACCGTCCGGTGAGCTGGGCAGGGTCGCGGTGCGCACGGACACCGCGGGCACCGGCGGGGAGCTGACGATCACGCTCGCACCGGGCCCCGTCGACCGGGTCGGCGCGGACCGCCAGCGCGCGGACCGCTTCCCGCCGAGGGACGACGCGCTGCCCGGCGGCACGATCCGCGTGGGCGTCGACGACGCCGGCGTGCACGTGAGCGCGGCGCCGGACGTGCCTGCCGTGGCGCCGCAGCGGCTGGAGGTGTTGTCGGCGCCGGTGCGCGGGCCGTACGTGGCGCACCTGTTCGAGGTCGTGCTGACGACGTCGGGGTTGCGGGTCTACCAGGACGGGCTGCTGGTGGCGGTGGCCGGCGTGGTGCCGTCGTGGCGGTCGGCGTCGGTGCTGCTGGGGTTCCGCGGCCCGGAGCGGCGGCGGTCGCGGGTGCACCTGACGGGCGCGGGGTTCACGGGACCGGCCGCCGCGGTGCCCGGGGTCGTGGACGTGCCGGTGACGGCGGGGACGCAGCGGGTGCTGGACCTGGCCGAGCCGTCCCCGCAGGTCGGCATCGCGCGCACGCCGCTGGAGCCGGCGCGGGCGGCGACGCTGGTGGCGACCCTGGTGGTCGCGGACGGCATGGACCCGCGCGGGGTGGTCGTGCAGATGGGTGACCTGCGGGTGCCCGCGCGGCCGGTGGTGGCGTCACCGTCGGCGGTCGACGGCGCGGCGCTCACCGTGGCCGCGGACGTGCCCGCGGCCCTGCTCGGCACGAAGGGCAGCACGTCGATCACCCCGTTCGTGCTGCGCGCGCCGGGTGCGACGCGGCAGGTCCGCCTGGTCGAGACGTATCTGCGGGTCACGCCGGTGCCGGGGTGGCAGCCACCCGATCCGGAGCTGGTGACGGGCCGCCCGCGCGGCGCGGACGGCCTGCCGTCGGTCGACGCCGTGCTGGCCAACTCGGCGGGCGACCCGCTGACGTCGGCCGTGGTGGCGCCGACGGGCCAGATGGTGCTGAAGGTGAACCTGGACGCGTCGACCGACCAGTGGGAGACCGGGTCGGTCGGCGGCGTCCAGGGTTTCGAGGTGTGGCTCGACGGCGAGCTGATCGCCGGGGTGCCGACCAGGGTGGACGGGCCCGGCGTCGGCGGTCAGCACGCGCTGTCGATCGCCCTGCCCGGCATGGCCCGCGGCCCGCACGTGCTCGAGGTGCGCGAGTACACCATGTCGGGCAAGGAGCGGCCGGTGTCGGCGGTGCTGAACTTCACCGTCAGGTGATGTTCTCGACCACCGCTTCGGCCACGGACTTCATCGTGGCGCGCCGGTCCATGGCGGTGCGCTGGATCCAGCGGAACGCCTCCGGTTCCGAGAGGCCCTGCTTGGTCATGAGCAGGCCCTTGGCACGCTCGATGAGCTTCCGCGTCTCCATCCGCTCGGTGAGCGTCGCCACCTCGGTCTCGAGCGCGGCCAGCTCGGAGAAGCGGCTGACGGCCAGCTCGATCGCGGGCACCAGGTCGTGCTTGGCGAACGGCTTCACCAGGTACGCCATCGCGCCGGCCTCCCGGGCCCGCTCGACGAGGTCCCGCTGCGAGAACGCGGTCAGGATCACGACGGGCGCGATCCGCTCCCCCGCGATCTGCGCCGCCGCGTCGATGCCGTCCATCCGCGGCATCTTCACGTCGAGGATCACAAGGTCGGGCCGCAGTTCCTTGGCCAGCGCGACGGCCTGCTCGCCATCAGCGGCCTCCCCGGCGACGTGGTAGCCCTCTTCCTTGAGCATCTCCACGAGGTCGAGCCGAATGAGCGCCTCATCCTCCGCGACGAGCACACTACGTTGCACGGCCGGGACGGACTGGGCCTCGGCAGCCTGATCGGTCACCGGGGTCCTCCTGAATCGAGTCGGTCTGAGCCTCCAGCCTACCGGCGGAGGGCCGTCGGAGACCCGCACACAGGCCGTGATCAGCACAACGTTAACGCCCCGGCAACACACGGCCGCCGAACGGATGACGAGCACCACACCTGCGGGAATGCCGCGTGACCGGCCGTGACGCTCCGTGCCTGCTCGCCGGTCACGGGTCTGTGAGGGAGAACCCTGAAGACCCGGCGCCGGGGCATCCCGTAAAGTCTTGCCACGCGTAAGCCCCCGTAGCCCAACCGGCAGAGGCAACGGATTCAAAACCCGTCCAGTGTGCGTTCGAATCGCACCGGGGGCACCACCGCAAACCATGCCTGACCAGGCCGTTTGACCTGCGATGATGCCCCCGTGGTGGATCATGCGTTGTCCGGCTCTGTCCGGGCAGACCCGGCCGAATCCGGCGAGTTGTCTCCTATTTGTGTCCGAGTTTCGGGCTCCCAGCCCAGCGCCTCCTCGATACGCCGGTGGGCCGCCGCCTCCAGGCCGCTGATGACCTTGGCGTAGATCTGGTGCAGCACCGCCACGGAGTGACCGGCCCACTCGGCGCACTGCGATGACGGGACACCAGCCGCGAGCCACGTGGACACGCAGGCGTGCCGGAGGTCGTACGGCCGACGAGCCAGCGGCGAGGCGTACTCCTCCTCGGTCAGCGCCGCCCGTCGCGCCTTGTCCCAGACCCGGGCGATCGTCGACTCGGCGAGATCCCCGCCGACCAGGTTGCGGAACAGCCGCCCGTCGGCCGCCACTCCGAACCGCCGCAGGTGCTCGTGCAGGATGCGGGTCAGCGGAGGCGACGACGGGACCGACCGCACCTCTCCGATGGCCCGCTGCTTGAGCTGCCTCCTGTCCCGCCGCTCCCCCGTGTCGGTCCACGAGGCACCGGCGATCGGAGCCGTCTCGGAGAGCAGCAACTCACCCCATCCGCTCTCCGGGAGCTGAAGATCGGGCTTGCTCAGCATTGCGGCCTCCTCCGGCCGCAGCGCCGCGTAGTACATGACCGCGAAGAACGCCTTCAGCATCGGCCCGGAGGACCGCCGAGGCTGCCCGTCGACAACCTGAGCCTCCACCGCGGCCAGCAACCGTTCCGCCTGACGCGTGTTGATGACGACCCGCTTGTCGATCGCCCGCATTGTCTTGGGTGCTGTCCACTTCACAGCAGGCAGGTTGTTCGCCGAGAGAGCCTTGATCTCGACGGCGTAGTCGAGCGCGTTGAACAGAACCGCCCTCTTCCGCGTCACCGTCTTGGCCGCCGCCTGCTTGCCATCCAGCTTGAGCGCGAGCGCATCGAGCGCGTTCCTCAACATCGCGATGTCCTCGAACCGGGACACCGGCAGCGTGTGCGCGGCCACCCATTTCAAGGCACGTTCGATCTCCGGTGGCTTGGCCGCATCGCGTCGCTTGGTGTTGAACGCCCAGCCCGTCAACGCCTGGCGCACAACCCGAGCGTCCGGCCTCCCCTTGTCCGTGGCGAACATGACCGGCGTGACCGTCGCCAACGCGTCAGCGTTGCCAGCACGCGATTTTGCCGCTGCTCTCTGCCACTTCATATCGATGTACTTGACCGCGAAGTCGAACCAGGACATGACCTGCTTCTCACGCACCATCGACAGGGGAAGACCCTCGTCGACGTCGAACGCCTCTCCACGTCGAGACGCAGCGATAAGGTCCGAGCGGAAGCTGTCCGCGTGAGCGAAAGTGCTGAATCCCTTTGAGAACCGCCTTTTGTCGACGCTCCATGGCAGCCGGTAGCTCTTGCCTCGCTTCCCCGAACGCGTCTGAATTTGCCAGACCTTCACGTCGTAGGAGTACGCCATCAGGCCGCCTCCTCATGGGAGTTCAGCCAGCGTTCGTACTCCTCACGTCGGATGCGGATGTCGCCGTTGGGCAGCTTGATACAGCGCGGCGCACGCTTCTTCGCCCGCCACTCGTAGAACGTCGAGCGAGCGATATCGAGATCCGCGCACACGTCGTCGATAGTCAGATGCCGTTCTCTCCCCACGTTCCTGTTCTCCCCCATGTCAGGCCGCCATCCCCTCAGTTGCCGAAAGATCCGGTGCACTCGCCGCGAGTAGCGCCCGGTCGTACTCGGCTCTCCATCGGGTGCGTTCGGCGATCGCGTGCAGGATCAGGTGATCCCGTGGCGGCAGATTCGGGTCACCGGGCGGGACCTTCTGCCAGGTCAACCGGACCGGGTCGGGATCAGTCTTGGTGATGCCGACAGCGGCGAGGGATTCCAGGACGAACGCGCGGCGGTCGGCCTTGTGGTCGACGAGCGTCTTGCCCGACCACTTCCGCGACACGAGCACCCGCCGACCAGGCAGACCCAGGGTTGTGCGCCGGTGAGCACGCCCCTTGCAGTGCCCCGGTGCAGTCCGCGACGAAGCGCCGAGGGGTTCGATGCCGTAGAGCAGCCACACGGCACAACGCGGCGAGCACGGCGTGACCCGCAGCTCGTCATGCAGCCGGTCGTGATGAGCCCGTTGGCGATCGGTGGCCGCCTCGATCACCTCACCAGTGGACTTGGTGAGGTACTTGGTCAGGTAGCCGATGTGCCGTCCGGCTTCCTCGGTGCCGCCGAGGATGCCCTTGGAGTGCACCTGCCGCCCGAACGTGACCACATGCGCCGGTTCCTCCACAGCGTCCACTGCGTCGCGCCAGGAGGTGAGGGGTTGGCGGGTGTCGGGGTCGACGAACCGGCCGCCGTCCCACACCGGCAAGTGGTCGCCGTCGTAGACCAGCTCGTCATGCTGCGGCCACCACACTTGGTGGTAGGTGGCTGCGGTGACCTGCCGAAGTACCTCATGCGGCACCGACCCCCGGATAGCTGCGTGCAGGTGCGGTGCGCAGCGCTTCTGCGGTTCCACGGTGGCGAAGTACTGCACGTCCCAGCCGACGACGCGCCGCAGGTTCTGCCACCACCGATCCACCAGCGCGGCGAAGTGCACCGCGTCCCGCGCCGCTCGCCGGTAGTCATAAGTCGACGAGTCGACGGGGGTGCCGTCGTCGGTGACGCGGCCGTAGCTGTCGAGGGTGAGGGTGACGAACATGGACGGCCGGAACCGCCCGGCGTACTCGCGACCCACGGTGCGCTTCTCGACCCGTCGACGAGGCAGGTCGGGTGCGTCCTGCCGCCGCTTGGTCGAGCGTTTCGGGGACCGCCTGCCGGGGCCGTCCGGGTTGGGCAGGCGACCGCGCATCCCGAGTTGCCGAAGTTCCTCGTCCACCGAGCGGATCTCGTCGCGCAGCTCGTCCGCTTCCGCCGCGCCCTGTTCCGCGGCTTGCTGGTAGGCGGCCACGAGGTCAGCGCGGTACTCGAGAAGCGCCGTGTGCTCGTCGGTGGGCTTGTCCGGGGTGAAGCCGGGTTCCTCGTCGAGGTGCCAGCCCTCGCGGCACTGGGCCATCCGCAGCGCCCGAGCCTTCCGCGCACATGGCCCGCAGACCGACTCCACGGTCGAGCCGCAGGGGACCGGCACGTAGCGGAGTTCGCCGGTCTCCAGGTCGCCGACCTCCATCGTGAACGGCCGGACACACACGCCGTGCTGCTCAGCGGTCGCCGCGATGACGTCCGAGGCCAGCGGCAGCCTCATCCGTTCCGCCCGCGACCCAGGCCGAACCTCCTGGCGGATGTCGGTAGTCATCAGGCCACCCCCTTTCCCGCGCCCTCACGGGCGACCATGCCGCCGTTCTGCTGGTTCTCGCGAAGCAGGCAAGCGAGCGCGTACAGCTCGTCGAGGGACACGCCGTCGGTCTGGCCGGGGTCGAGCGCGACGAGTCCGACGCAGTCGGTGAACAGGCCGAGGCAGTAGACCCGTACGCGGGCGCCGATGGTGGTGCGTCCGGTGACGGCGACGTGGAAGCGGCCGGAGTCCAGCCGCGTCCAGGCAGCGGTCACGTCGGTGAGCGTGTGCGCCCACAGCAGCAGGTTGGCGAGCTGTCGCGCCAGGTCGTCCCTGCCGTCGGGCTCGATCTCGATTCGCCGTGCCAGCGGGGAGAAGCTGAGCACACCGGGCGCGGGCAGGCACCGGCCGTGCGTGTGCGCGCGGAACGCTCGCATCAGGACATCCACAGTGGACATCAATTCCTCGGAGGTACCGGCGGCCGTCTTGTTCGTAAGCGTGTTCATGGCAAGGGAAGTCCTTTCAAGACAAGTGGGTTTCAGGCAGCACCGTCGGGTGCGTTGCGGTGGGACACCGCGCCACGGCCGGGGAAGACATGCACCGTGCCGCCACGAACGGTGGAAGGCATGGGGTCGCGGGTGACGAAGGCTTCCAGCTCTTTGATCACCTCGTCAGGCACCCAGCCGCCGCGCACGCGCAGGGGCTCACGGATGCCCTCACCGAACAGGTAGCCCACACCGGCCTCGGATTCGCCGATCCGGTTCGCCCACGCGCCCCGCTCGTACGCTTGGTCGCCGAGCACCATCCCCACGTGCGACTTGGCAGCCACGCGCAGACAGATCCGGCGCGGGAACAGTTCCCGCACGGGCACGGTGTCCTTCGTGGGCTCCTGGACGTAGCCGCGCACTGTGCACGCCAACGCCCGCCCCTGCGTGGTCAACAGCGCCACCCGCTCAGTGATCGCCTCCCGCAGCTTGCGATCACCGATGTAGCGGATCAACGCCCCGATCTCGTCGAACTCCACAATCTCCAACGGGAAGTCCCGCGAGATGGGCACCGAGCGGAGCCGACCGGCGAACTCCGTCTTCCGCCGCTCCATCTCCTCGATCAGGTCATCCAGCAGCGCGAGCGCGTCCTTGCCGGTGACCGCGTAGCGGTGGAAGATCCGCCGCCCGTACGCGAGTTCCATCCCCTTCGGGTCGATCCCGGACACGCGCACCAGGCCGTCCCGGATGGCCGGGGCGATCGAGACGAGCGGGCACCACATCTGCGCCCCCTTACCCGCACCCGTCGCCCCGGCGTGCAGAGTGTGTGAGCCCTTGAGCGGCTGGTGCCAGTCGGTGCCGTACTCGGTGCGCCCGCTCCACACCCGGTCAAGGTCGATCGAGGTGCCGGGCACGTCGACCAGCCCCGCCAGCTCCCGGCAGTACACGACCTCGCGGAGCAGGTTCCGGCGCTGAAAGTCCACCGACACCACACGCGGCGACAGCTCCCGCACCTGGCAACGCGACACCCCGCGCGCCACCGCCAGCTCCCGTGCCTTCTCGTCGAAGTCCTCCGGCTTCTGCCCCGCCACCAGCCGGACACGCACCTCGTCCCACGACGCCCCCGACCGCACCCCGAGCACCCGAGGCACCAGGTCAACGCGCGGTCGGACCTGGCGGCGCGGCCGGCGGTTCCGGCCGAACGGGCTCATCACCAGCACCGTCGGCCGGTCCGGGTCGACGACCGTCAGCCCGCAGGCCCGCAGCCACCCCGGCAGCTTCCGCGCGTAGACCGTCCACCGCAGCCACCACGACCGCAGCCACCGCCCCGCCCACATCTCGAACGACGTCCGGTGCCGCCACCGCCACACCAACAGACCGCCCGCCGTCACGACGACCACAGCGGCGAGCGACGGCCAGCCCCACCACACCAGCCAGCCGACTACCGCCAGCACCGTCGCCGAGGTGCGCGGGTGAGTCACCGCGGCCTTGATCATGACGAACACGGCCTTGACCAGCAGCCACACGGCGACCGCGAGCGACGCCAGCGTGAGCACGGCTTCAGCCATCGACGCCAGCGCCCGCCCGACCTTGTGCAGCACCCACACCACCAGCGCCAGGCCGCCACCGGCCAGCACCAGCGACATCACCGACTGGGCGCTCATCGGCGCTCACCCCGCCCAGGGACGAACACCAGGGGCAGGACGCCTCGGCAGCGGTCGCAGTCGGCCTCTCCCGGCCACAGCCGGGCGAACCGCTTACAGGTCGCGCACCGCGCCGAACCCGCGCTGCGCTTTTCGGTTGTCTCGGTATCACTGGGAAATGTGCCCGGCACCCCGCCTAGCGGACAGTCCGAGGCACGCGTTATCGTGCCCATTGTTACCTTCCGAGGTAGCAGCGCAGAAGCGGGAAACGGTTGCCAGACCTAGGGTTCCGCTTCTGCGCCTAACAGTTCTATTTACAGCACAACAAGGACGTGCTTCACCGCCGCACAACATGCGTGCACGGTGCGATCCGATTTATGACGCTGGCGTACAAGCCAGCAGATGGTTCCCCCGGTTACACGAGGACGAGTTCCCCCTCCTCCTCGCCGACCTCATCCGGGGTGAACCTGGACAGATAGGTCGACAGCTCCTCGGGTGTGCGACCCAGGTACGCGGCCAGCTCCCGCAACCCCGTCGGCGTCACCTCGACCACGCCGTTCACGCTGTCGGCGAAACGGTTCCGCGCCCACTGCGACAGCGGCCGGTAGTGGACGTTCCTGTCCTCCAGCAACTTCCGCAGGTCCACCCGCAGCACCAGGTTCTGCAAGGACAGGCGAGCACGCTGCAACGCCTGCCCCACCAGCACCGACGCAGGCACCCGCAACCCCTCGGCCAGCTCCACCAGCCGCAGCACGGTCATGTGCCGCGACCCATGCTCGTAGGCCAGCAACGTCCGATCACCGATCTCCGACGGCAACCGCCTCACGAACCGCGCCCGCGAACACCCCTGCGCCTCACGCGCCCGACGAAGCTCCTCCCCCAACGCCCGCGCGATCGCAGCAGCCGTCGCCTTGTCCGTCACGTTCAGACGATCCACGCCCGAACCAGACGTCACCGCCGACATCACTCACCACCCCACACAGGCTTCATCGTCCACACTGGGATCAAGACGATGCTCAATCTCCCGAGCACGCCGGATCTCCATCACCGCGCACTGCGTCGCTTCCTGCCGGTGCACACTGTCGACCTTCGCCGCCCGCGCGTAGACCTCCGCACTGCCGCGATGGAACGCGGCCCACACCAACGGGTCCGCATCCCACCCCGGCCGCCGCTCCCACAACACCTCGTGCGCCTCAGCCAACGTCCGTGGCAATCGATCAACTTGCATCGGCCACACCACCCGCCAGCCCCGAACTCTCCGGCTCCACTCCGCGATCCGGATGCTGATCAAGGAACATCTGCCCCTTGGCAAGCAGCTCCCGACCGAGTTCGAGCACCGCCTGTGGACGCTTGAACCACAGATGCACCGTCGAGGACTCCCCGGTCACCGACGTGTGCCCGGCCCCGATCTGCACCTCCAACCGGTCGTCCGGACCCTCTGCCACCGTCACCCGCATACGCGGCGAGGTCATCTCCACATAGATGTCCAGCCCCAGGCCGTGTGTCACCGCGGCCTCCGCAGGTGCGCGCTCAGGTCCCCGGCCTGCCACTCCATCGCTTCCGCAGCCGTCAACAGCACAGCCCGAAGCCACCACTCACCCACGGGCACCACGTCTGCCATCCGACGCCACGTCACCGCCAGCCGGGCCGAGGAGTGCGCCAGCACTTGCTCCTTGCCGACATCCCCCGCGTCCATCTGCAACGACGCGGCCAGGTAATCCCGGTACACGTCCTCCCAGACACGCAACATCGCCACAGGCACCAGATCCGCGCCGTTCATCTCCGCCGCCTCCCGGCCGGACGTGACTGGGGGCTGACCCGCCGCCAGCACCGACACCGATGCCAACTCGGCGGTCATCTCCCCTTGGCCACGTCCGGCACGCATCTCGTGCTTCACGCGGCCTTGTCCGCCGTGTTCGATCCAGCCGACTTGCCTGCCGACCGACCACTGCCGGACCCCACTGCCCGGAAGCCGGTGGCCCGGAACACGTAGGACAGGTACTTGAACTCCCCGTTGCCAGCCACGCGCGGCTCCGCCGTCAGCCCCTCCAGCTCGATCGGCCGCATCCCCGGAATGACCTCCGAGGTCGTCGGCACCGGCTGGACCTCCGCGAGCAACGTCACCTCGAACGACGCCCGCTTCGCCTTCTCCTCGTCCGGATCGGTGACCATGACCTTCCACTGCCGCAGCCCGGTCACCTCGTCGGTGTGCTGACGTACCGGGCGGTTCCGCGCACGGTCCTCCCGCGACTGGAACTCCGTGTCCGGCTGCACCTCGCCCACCATCACCAGGCCACGCGGAAACGCCTCTGAGAACTCAATGGGGAACCTGTGACCCCTGCTGATCGCCATCTGTTCGTAGTCCTTCGTCTCGCGCTCGCAGGCGACGTGCGATCACCTGCCCCTGCCGTGCGCTGTTCACAACCAGGTGAGACCATCGTATACGTAGCTTCGTATACGCACAAGGTCTGCGTATACGAAGCCTGCTACGCTTCGACGGACGCCCAGCTCAACGCCAACTTCCGAAGGGGTCAGAACCAATGACGCAGCCTGCCTACGTCTCGATCGCAGGCAAGTACGCGCGGCGGATCAGGAGCGGAGAGCTGCCGCCGCGAACGCAGCTACCGAGCTACGCCGAGATCGCCAAGGAAGAGGGCGTCTCGGACATCGTCGTTCGCAAGGTCATCGAGCTACTGCGGAGCCAGGGGCTTGTTCGCCCAGTCCGGCGACGGGGCATCTTCGTGGCGGACCGCCCGAACCTGGTCCGCCTGTCGCCTGAACGCCAGCTCCAAGACCCGGAGGTCACGTTCGGCACCGAGTCGGAACGCAAGATCGAAGTCGACCGCGAGGAAGAGCGGGTCAGCGCCACCGAGGAGCTTGCGGAGACCCTGGGCGTCGCGCCAGGCGACGAGATCAAGCTCGTGGTCACGCGCGTGGCCGAGAGCGGCCGGCCGATCTCGATCTCTGACACCTACCAGCCGCTGGACGCGCCCGACCTCTCGGAAGCGACCGACCTGGAGGAGACACTGTCCGACCAATTGCCGTCCCCGGTCCACGCCGAGTGGCTGCACACGACGCCGGGCGACCTGGTGAGGTCAGTCCGCCAGCACTTCATCAGCGGTGAGGGCCGAGTCATCATGGCGTCTCACGTGTCGTACCCGATGGACCGCTACGACGCGTTCGTGTTCCGCATGAAGCTGACCCGCGAGTCTTGACCACCGGGTGGCGCACGAACTGTCTGGGCTGAATCTGAGCACATCGGATTCAGCCCAGACCTCTTCAGCGCCGAACCCAGCCTTGCGCCACGTCCAGCAGGTTCCACCATGCGACAAAGCCGGGGTCTTCGGACTCCAACTCCCATCCGGCAGATAGAGCGTCGAAGAAGGCATCGTCGCCCGTCATCCCACCCTTGGGCTGCCCAATGAAGATCAGCCGAGAGCCTCCTGCCTCCTCGAACGACCGCAGGACCTCCGAAGCCATCGTGTTGCCCCAACCTGGCGGCCAGCACAGGAAGAGCACCGCGTCGCCGTAGCCCTCCTTGTTGGCCTCGAACTCCTCCAGGTCACCCACGTGATGCCAGACGACATCCGCCTGCCCCGCGGCTCGCGAGAACGACGCGTTCTCCGCCTTGTCCGGCGGCTCGAAGTCGTAGGCAGCGACGTTGACTCCACTCTTAGCCAACTGTTCAGCCCAGTAGCCGCGCCCCGCCCCGTGCTCAACGAGCTGATGACCGGCGCAGAAGCCTGACACCCATTCGATGGTTTGCGGCGACGGGATCGCGTACGCGTAGATCTCCTGAAGCGCCATTTGAGCGTAGGCGAGTCGGCCGCTTCCCTCTGGATTTCCGCCATCAACCAGCTTGCGACCTTCACGTTCGCTCACGAACGGAGCAACGATATCCCAATACGGATTAGCGCTCACAGCACGACCGCCGGTCACATAGTGCACGAACCGTAAATCGAAGGCAGCGTCAACCTGCAGGTTCCCCGTACCTGGCAGGGTCGGCGCCATTTCGAGGTAATCACTCACCTTAGGAAACTCAGCACGAAGTCGCTCCTCGTCGTCCAACAGCGCAAGCAGCTCAGTACGACGTTCCGCAGTCAACGCAAGTTCGGCCACGCCTCCGATCCTTGCATCAGATCCGCGCGGGCACCACATCGACCAATCGGGTGAGACATAGTCATATCGTTAAGTGTCAATGAGTGCATCTGCCCACACTTCTGCATGTCGTAACCTCACGATCCAGCGCCCCAACCTGGACCACGGCGTTCGACCCCCGGACCATGGGAGGCACACGTCCGCCCGCGGACGTACTACCTCCGGGACCGCGAAGTCAGCAGAGAGAGATATGTCCCACATGCCTGAAGCACTGCCGATGCACTCAGTGAGCGTTGCTGGCGTGGTGATTGACAGCGACGAACGTATCCTCGCCATCCGCCGCCGGGACAACGATCATTGGCAGATACCCGGCGGCATACTCGAAGTCGACGAGTCGTTCGAGGAAGGCGTCCGCCGCGAGATCATGGAGGAAACCGGCGTCGCCGTCACGGTCCAACGGCTGACAGGCGTCTACAAGAACATGAGCAGCGCCGTCGTGGCCCTTGTGTTCCAATGCTCCCCAATCAACGGACAACCGGCACCTACGGCGGAAACCGTCGAAGCCTGCTGGCTCACGCCTGACGAAGTCGACGAGCGTATGGTCCCGGCATTCGCTATCCGCGTACAAGACGCATTCAGCAGCGACGTCCGAACGCGAACTCACGACGGCGTCGACCTCAACACCACCTGATTTCACCGCAAAATAACATCAAGTAGTTGAGAATTAATGAATACCCATTATCCTACGTCTCCACCTGCTCTACGCTCCAACTCTTGAGCTCCAGCTGCTATATAGCTCGACAAATGTGCACTGATCGGCTCCATAATAGGACCCAGCAGGTCAAGTATCACCTGCGAATCTCTCGCAGTGAGTTCCACGGGCGGCGTTCGCAGGCGAGCACTCCAGTGGATCTTATCCGGGAAGGACTCTAACTGCTCGACAAGTTCGGAAAATCCCACGCCGGTGCGCAGCGGCGCGACCCGATCTATACTCAACCTGCAAGTATAGGAGAACGATCTGAAGCCAAGGGTAATTGGATCGCTCAAAGTAGGGGCATTCTCAATAGTCGCCATCCCGATCACACGGCTTCGATCGCGGTCAGGGTTACCGAAACATCCGCGTGCCGTGTATATAAATAGGCCGTCTCCCTCGCGTATGCCTTCAAGCTGCCGGCGTCGCTTTTCTGGAAATGCCATACGCTTGTTGTCAAGGACCCATGCGAGCGAGTGAGCGTCACTAATGACAGCTAGAAAATACTTCCTGCATGCGGCTTGAGGCTCACGATCTGCCATGTTGGATAAGCCTTGCTCGTCACGATGTATACGGACCAAGGAAGCGTTCACCGTCAAAATGGATCATATGCGTGGGCGCGTCAGCGCACCACACCTCGGTCTCCCATGCGATCTTGTCCAAGAACTTGCGCATCTCAGTCCGCGTGGGAAAGCAGGTCACAAAGACGAGGCCCGCCGAGCTGCCCGCGAATAGCGTCTGTAGCTCACCGTGACGTTTGGCGTCCACCGGCCCGTGACTCTTTACCGCTTCGAGCAATACAAGCCAGTTCTTGTCGCGAAGATAAACGACAAGATCAGGCATCTTTCCGTGGTCGTCTACAACAATTCCTAGTTCTTCGAGCGTCTTCTTTTCGACATGCTTCCACTTGTCACCTGCATCGCCAACGTAGAGAACCTCGCCGCCGGGCGTAAAGAGTTGACAGAAGTCATTAATCATAGACTTCAGCAGTGGGTTCTGGCCACCAGGGCTGATATTCGCCTCCCGCCCGTCTGGGAGCTTCAGAGGTATCCGAACCATTTCTCTTTCGGCGGCGTATAGTTGTTGTAGTCCAGGAAGTTCAGTTAGATACTTTTCCAAAAGTTCGCCAAAGCCATCTGTCCTGTATGCCTTGAGTACTGTTAATGCGCGGTCAGTGAGCTGATAGCACCATTTAGGAGAATTGATAGGTCGATCCGGTTGATCAGGGTTTTGAACCACCAAATGAGCGTCGGCGAATTGATGAAGCGTCTGGCGGCGGATCGTCTCCCTAGTGTTTGGCTTGTAGTCTCGGCCATGGTGCTGCCTAAGAAAGTCCATTATCTCGACAGTTCGCAGCAATGGGTTAGTAGCCTCTTTCCACGGCTGCCCCGGTCGCAGCTGCGCCAACGCAAGCAATACTAGTGCCGACCGCTCGTTGCTGCGTTCGGCATCGAAGTTGAGCTCGGTCAGCAGTTCCCGAGCCTCCGTGACTATCGACGGCTGAGTGTTCTTCAAATCGTCCCCCGGTGTATTAGCAGCATGCTCGTCGAGCACGTATGTCTGGACTAGTTCGTCGATCTGGTCCTGATCCGGCCACTCTTCAACGTCGATTGCGCGCCCCAAGCTAATCAATGTAGCACGATCAGGATATCGCATGTTGCGAAGATCAGTTGCATTTACCTGCGTGTGGCCACTGAACTGGCGGAAGTAGAGATCAAGCGTTGAAGAACTAAGCCACGCCGACAGACCTGCTGCGAGACAAGGATCAATCCCCTCGTTTCCCCAATGAAATACATTGAGGTGATTCTCGAACCCAACAGCAGCGGCGGCAGCTACGTCTTCTGGCCTACAGACGCACGACACGACCCGCCTGGTCTCTTCCTTAGAGCTGAGGCGTTTGACTAGAACATAAGTACCGACAGGAAGTAGCAGTTTCTGGGATCCACTGGCGTGGACTATGGCGTTTGGTTTGCGAGCCCCCTCCAAAGGCCACGATATGCGGCCCCTTCGGAAGTGGTGCGGATAGATGAGAGGAACAGTAGTATTATCAGGGTCGGAGCGAAGGTACTCCGTTGCCCGAAAGTCAACTACTCGCCCAGTTGACACTTGCAACTCAAGATCACTTAGCGTGGCCGGTAGTCTAGATACAATTTGGTTAATTGCATCATCGTCTACATCGGTGGGTATGCGAATGAACTGTTCCGGATCATCTGGTTGGACGAGATCCTGATAAGGAATCGGACGCTCATGTGGCACATCGACATATCCACGCGCCGTGGATATGGTCACCTTGTCAGGAGTTGCACCACGAGTTGCACTGAATATAAGCGTCTCCTGCAGGACGAGGGAGTCTCCGAATAGAGTCCCACGTTCATTGAAAACTGCGACACGCTCTACGCCAACTTCGCGTAGAAGTTCACGTCTAAAGCTCCGAAAATATGTCCCATTACAAAAGCTTCGGGGTGTGATCGCAACAAGCTGTCCACCCTTAGTCAAGAGCCGACTGCCCAAAGCAAGGAATGCGGCATAAACGTTTGGGACATCTATGCCGAGCATCGACAGATAACGGCGTACCGCCGAGCCGCGTTGCACTTTGCCGTATGGAGGGTTCTGTATAACGATATCGAATTGTCGATGCTCATCTGGGTTGTCCAGACTTCCAAGAACACAGGAGGTTGCCCAAGAAACGAAGTCGGCCGCAATAACCTCGTAAGTTAGCTCTATTCCAACCGAAGCAGCAGCTTGCCGACAGGCCGCCAGAGTCGCATGAAGCGGTTCGAGTAATGCTTCGTCTACCTCGACGGCTGTGATCGCGATCGGCAGGTCTGGTCGCTCGCGGAGCACACGCGCAACCATGGCCGCCGCTAGCACGCCGACACCAGCCCCCGGATCGAGTATTGTGAGCGTTCCGGTCTGGCGCTCCAAGTCTGGTTGCGCCGCGATGCGTACTGCCACTTCACGAGGGGTGAAGACCTGGCCGAGCTGGCGCTTGTTAGCGGCAGATACCAGCCCACCCACTCGTGTCCTGCGGGTCTCTACCTCAGCCAGCAGTTCGTCCAACGGTCCTGCACCATCATCACCGGTCAACACCGGAACAGCCTAGCTGTGGCGCAGCGCTACTCGGGTAGCGACACCGACAGTGGCTGCTTGCGGTTCGCAACCGAAGCAGACTGAGACTGTGACGGCTTGTACGCAGGCGTTCACTGAGGGTTGTAATGGCGCGAACGGGCTACCGGAACATCGTGCTAATTGACGCACATCCCGCAGCTGATCCGCAGGCCTGCGACAGCAAGGGCCCGGCGGATCTGATCATGAAAACGGAGTTCACGGGCGCGCGTGGACGACCCTTCATGACATGTCGTCGTGACACCTCTGCGGAACTTGGCTCTAGGGGATCAAGGCGGCGCGCAAGCGCGCCGCACGGGCGGACGGCCTGCCGCTCCGCTCACGGCCGCCGCCCGCCCCCCGACAAGCGACGCCACCCAGCACCCCCGAGCCATGGCACCAGCGACTCACCACGGCCGTCCCCTCGAACCGCCCGGTGATCCTTTAACACCGGCCCGCCGCCATCAAGGGCGCTCCTTCGTCGCGTCGCTCCGCGATGGGCTACGCCCACCCTTGACACCGACGACCCGGCGCTAACCAACGGCCAGTGCGAAGGAACAGACCCGCACAGCACCCGACCTCACAGGAGCACAGGCCATGCGACACGCCGTCAGCCCCAACCAGCTCGTCCTCTGGCCCCACCACACCCTCAACCCGGCATGGGCACCGACCGGCATCGTGGAGCCACCGCAGCAGGATGACGCGACCAGGCCGGAAGGCCACAGCGGCGGGACTGGACAGGACGAGGCGAACCGCGGACCTGCGCCCGCTCCAGAGCGTCCAGCGATCTCGGCTCTCACCTGTGCAGGTGGAGTGTGTGCCCAGGCCCGGCGCGGTCGGCGAGCCCTCACGGCTGCTCGGACGGCACGCTGGGGCGCAGGACTTACTGACCTTGCATGACAGGTGTCTGAACCTGCCCGCTCCCCGGTTTCTCCCCAAGGACGGCCGATCCGGCGTGTATCCGCAGGCCAGAACTTAGATGCCGGATCCGTTCAAAACCCGTCCAGTGTGCGTTCGAATCGCACCGGGGGCACGTACAGGTTGCACACAGGCTTTGACCTGCGGATTCACCGCACGTGGTCGCCTGTGTGGGCATCTTTTCCTCCATGGTCTGGCCGATCTCGGCGACGTTGATCACGTCGTCGGCCGGCAGGGTGACTTTCAGGGTTGCTTCGTTGGTGGCGTAGTGCACGTGGACCACGAGTTGCGTCAGTTCGAACAAGCGGTCGAGTAGCTCGGCGGGCGCTCGGTGCAGGTTGAGGGTGAGGTGCGGAAGCGCGTCGAGGAGATCGAGTTGCTCGGCGCTCGGCCGCTCGGGCTCGGCGGCGTCCTGGCTGTCCAGTTCCGCGATCGAGGTGAGCAGGGCTTGTCGTTCGGTCGCCAGGTCGTTGTAGCGCTGGCGGAGCCCTTGCACGAAGGGGTCTGAAGGATCGGCGTCCTCGGCTTGCCGCAGGACGTTGTCTTGCTTGCGTGCCGTGTCCGCCAGCTTGCGCTGCAAGCGTTGACGCTGCTCCTCCCGCTTCCGGCGGGCGCTGTCGTCGACTTCGTCCAGATCGGCCAGGAACAGCTCACGCCGACCGGGTCCGAAGACACGCTCGGCGAAGAACCTGCTGACCTCGGTCATGATGAGGTCCTCGCGCATGTAGATCGTCGCCGGATGTCCCGCGTACTTGTCCGGGCGGCCGCGGTTGTTGTTCTCGGGGTGGCACCGGTAGTAGGTCGTGTTGTGCCGAGGGTTACCGATCATGCGGCGGCCGCAATCACACCGGACGCGCCCCCGGAACCGGTAGGTGCGCTTGGCCCGCGGGTCCTTCTTCAACCCGGCGCCGTCGCGAGATCCCTGCTTCGCCTCGCCCGTCGTCTGTATGGCGTCGAACAGCCATTTCGGGATCAACGGCTCGTGGGCGGCCTCGACGGACCACACCCACATCTCGGGCGGGTTGCGCCGGTTGCGGCCGCCGCGACTGCGGCGTGCGCGGCGGTTGTACACCTGGTAGCCGGTGTACTTCGGGTTCTTCAGGATCTCGGCGACGCTGGATTTCGACCACGCGCCCCTTGCCCGCGTCTTGCCGGGCGGTTCGGGGGGTGGGTACTTCTCCAGATCCTCGTTGAGTCGTTCGGCGATGGTGTCGCAGCCGAGTTTGAGGTGGTAGCGCCACTTGGCCATCAAGGTGACCGTCTCGCCCCTCAGCCCGTCGGGCTCGAGCCGGGTCTTGGTCAGTCCCTTCTCGGCCTTGGCGGGGTTGGGGTGGCGGATCTTCTTCGCCTTGTACCCGTAGCACGGCTTGCCGATGTTGTAGCCCTCGCGCACGTGGGTGCAGGTGCCACCCCAGGACAGCTCCAGCATGTTGAGGACTTCGTACTCGGCCACCGACTGGTTGATCCGCCGCTGCAGGATCTGCTGCGCCCGGCCACCGGAGAGCATGATCGGCTCGTTCGAGGCGAACACCGGCACCTCGGCGCGCTCCAGCTCGCGCTCGACCGACAGGCTCTCGTACATCTTGCGCGCGGTACGCGACATCGACTCGCAGATCACCACGTCGAAACGGCGATCCGGGCGCTTCGCCTCGGCCAGCAAGTCGGCGATGCCGCCGTCACGGGCGATCGGGATGTCGAACCGCTCGTAGCCGGTGCCCTGGCCACGCATCTCGAGTTCCATGCGGCCGGACTCGACGTCGTAGAAGTGGCACACGATCACCCACGACTCGGGCAGCGCGACCTTCGACCGCTCCAGCTGCCGCAACAGCGACTGCCGCGGATCCTGGTGCTCCTCGGTCGACGTCCGCCCCACCCAGGCGACCCGCACCTCCTTCGCGTGCAGCGCCAGCGGGAGACCGAACGGCGAGACCGCCAGGTCGCTCAACCCCGACCGGGCGAACCGGGACGCCATCGCCGGCGAGGGCGGGTTCGAGTCATTGACGGTCATGCAGCCCGCCTCGTCTCTCCGTGACGCTCGTCATCGCTGATGTTCATGTCGTCGCACGCCCAGAGGAGGAGCTCCCGGACCACGCTGGCGAGTTCCTTGCAGAGCCACTCGCCTTCGGCGCCATCCACCCAGCGGACGTTGGTGGTGAATGGCCAGTCCGCCTGGCTGTGGTTGCGCCCGTCGCGGCCACCAGGTGGAAACGGAATGACCTTCGCGACGTCAGGTTCGATGGCCGCCGCGTCGGCTGGCTCGTGGGGACGTTCGGAGGAGTTCACGGTGAGCCACCTCCGGCCCTCCGACACTTCCTGCCGCCCACCGTCAGCGAGCCGAAGAGTGAGCGGTTCCCAGCCGTTGAGGTCATGGTCTCCCCCTCCCAAGCTCTCACAAAGTAACCCTTGACGTAGTCAGGTGCAACTTGACTGAGTCAAGCGAAGCCTGACCTACGCGATACACGTCCGGAACACGCCGGACGATGACGCCTTCCGACACGGGCCATCGGGAAGACTGACCCGCGACTTGCTCGGCGCGAGGGCGACGCGAGACGAAGCGCAGGAAGGTGCGAAGTGCTGATCCGGTGGCGGCTGCGACAGGTGATGGCATCCCGTGAGGTGTGGACGGCCAAAGACCTGCGCGAACTGCTCGCTCGCCGCGGCGGCCTCGAACTGTCAAAGCAGTCGATTTCGGTCTTGGTCAACAAACAACCGGTCCAGGTCAAGGTCGAGACCTTGCAAGCCCTGTGCACCGCACTGAAATGCACCCCGAACGAACTGTTCGGCATCGACACACCCCAGGAAACATCGCTCGCCGACAACCCGGACAGCGACGACGAGCAGGGCGATCGCTGACCGCGCCGCCGCTGTTGGGTACACGGCTTCACGCAGCCCTCGCCAACCTCACCGGGCCGCTCTCTGCCGCTGCGGCCTCAAGCCCGAGCATCTCTTGGATCCGGCGATACCAGCCGAGCGCGAAGCGCAGACAGTTCGATTCGGTGCGATGGCTTGGCGTGCAACCAGGTACGTATCGACCGCGCCTGCTCCATGACATCGAGTCCGAACTGGACAACGTCTCCGCGTAGTGGCTCAGACCCACGAGCTTGACACCGAAGCCGTGCAACGACAGGTTGCGCGATGCGAAGACGCGCATGATCCGTTCGACGACCGCCTTGTGCTGCCGACGACACACCGTCCCGACGCCCACAAGCGGTTCGGCTTCCAGACCGATACCTGCCTGTTCATAAAGATCGGCGCAGCGCTCGTAATCGGCGATGGTCCAGCCCTGAAGAACTGGCAGAAAGGGTAGGTCAGGCGCGAGTTCACGGAGCTCGAGAAGGTTGCGGACAGTTCGTCGTTGGTGTTCGCGGACCGTCAAGCCTGTCCGTCTCAGGACGCTCTGTTCGCACATCCAGTCCTGCGGTGCGGCCCAGTCCAAGTTGCCGATCTCCTCGGCATACCGGCGAACCGCTGCGACATAGGTGCCAGGGTCGCTGCGCCATCCGCCGTGCAGGGACAGTTCAGTGAACCCGCCCGAGTCCAGCGCCCACCGGCCGGTTGCCCGTGGGAGCGTGCGGCGGCCGACGAGGCGCCGGTGCGAGACCAGCAGCGGCACGCCGAGACCACGCGCCAGCCACGCGGGCTGGTGCGTGCCGAGGTAAAACCTCATCGCCGCGCCACCGCTCGACGGTGTCCAAAGTGCAGCGCGACCAAGGCCAGCCCCGTGGCCGCTGCCTTGCCTGCGACCTGCCCGGGCACGGGGGCGAAGCTGCCGAAGGCAAGCGGGACGAACAGCAAGCTGTCGGTCACGAGCCCAGCCACGTTCGACACCGCGACGGCGATCAAACGGTGGCGGTGACGCAGCCACGTGTAGACCAGCGTGTCGACGAGCTCGGAGACTGTGAACGCCGCGACGCTCGCGACAGCCACCCCTGGGGATGCGAGCACAGCAGATAGCCCCGCCCCAACCGCCATGTCGACCGCCACCCAGCGCGTACCCATGGCGTCGTGGATCACGTCCCTGGCGGTCAGCGTCATTCCGGCGAACAAGGTGCCTGCCGGTATCAGCAGCCCAGCAACAGCGAACACCGACCAGTGGACCGAGGCGACGTTGGCCGCAACGACGGAAAGCAGGTATCCGGCCAGCGCCATCGATCCCGGCATCAGCGTCCGGTATCGACCCCCCTGAGCCCCGGGCACCGCCCTGGCCCCGCCTCCCACACCCGTCGCCAGGGAGCTCATGCCGCGATCTCCCCCGCCACAGCATCGGTGACTGGCACCCCGGAACGACACGACCAGGGCGAGCAACCATCCGGATCGCCGTCCTCCTCCCGCACCAAGTCAGCCGCGAACCGCCGCGGGGATACGTCGGGGTCGACCTGGTCCAGGGGCTGACAGGAGCGGTGGAGAAAGTACTCACGGCGCGGACCTTGGCTAGAGACGAGCGGGTGGCCGTGCCGAATAGCGCGGTCGAATCCAACGGCTTCCGCCCACCCGTCCGGGTCGTGGTCTCTGATCCAGCGCCACCCTGCGTTGCGGTGAAACGGACAACCAACACAAGCGGACTTCACCGTCTCCGCGAAGCCGCGGTCCCGGAGGTAGTCGACGCAGCGGGCTCGGTCGAAACCGAGGTCGAGAAGCGGGAAGACGTTGCGCAGGAACCGCACGCCGGAGTCGCGGACGCGGCCGATCTCGTCGGTGCTGATACCGATGGCCTGCTCGGCGTACACCCCGGACGGCACCCTGCGCGGGTGCGGATACCCGAGCAGCTCCCGCGCGGCCTTCTTCAACGGGACGATCTTGTACTCGCTGGTGCACTGGCGGCGGGCGAGTCCCTTGCTCCCGTCCGGATTGCGGGTATGCAGGGGCATGGAGATGAAGCGGTGGCGCGGGTCGAGCGCGTCGGCACGGATGTTCCCGGCCGAGACGCGCCGGACAGGGATGCCGTGCTTCTCGGCGTGCACGGTCAGCCGGTCGAGGTTGGCGTAGACCGCGCGCGGCTCCCAACCGGTGTCGGCGAACAAGGCCACGTCGAACCGTGGGATGGTTCCTTCGCAGGCCAGCAGCAGCACGGCCGTGCTCTGCACTCCGGCACCGATCGACAGCAACCGCAATGCGGGTCGATCAGCGTTCGGGGATGTGTTGGAACCGGGTGCGGCCGAGGTAGTCATGCGGCTACCTCCTGCCCGCAGTGGGACAGCTGATCGAGGTGCAGAAGGGCGGCAAGATCAGCCAACAGGACTGACACCGCATGGGTGGCCTGTTGGGGAACTACTCCATTCCCCAGCGCACGCAACTGAGCAGTGCGCGGGAGCGAGAGGTCGGTGACCCATCCTTCAGGGAGCCCCATGAGGTGCTCGACGAACCGGGGAGCGAGCACCGGCCGTCCATGCTTCCCCGGCTGGGTTGGGTATGGAACAGGCCGCCTGGCCACCCGCTCCCAGCGACGAACCGCCGCCTCATAGACACCCCAATTCGCACGGGGTGCCGGTGACGTCGAACCCGGACGGTTGCCGAAGTCGACAGGCACGCCGTTGATGTCGGAAACGACTCTGAGATGCCCTCTACTTCGTTCGTCCAGTGATCGGCCAAGCGGCTGTCGACTGGTTGCGACGGAGCCCTCGTGGGTGCTCTGACGTCCCCCTACGTGCTGCGGTGCGGCGGACGACTCGTCGTCCCGCTGGTCGCCCTGGGCGGCAAGGGGGTCGGCTAGGTCTGATCGGCCAGCGGCAGCACCTGTTGCGACAACGGCGGCCGGAAACCCTTCCCTGCCTTGCGACCCTCGGTGCCGCTGTCGGTCGCGCGAGGCGTGGGCAGGAGCCGTACAGAATCGGTCAGAGTCATACAGCCGACCGGGGTTGGACGCCCCGATCTGAGCACCGTCTGGATCGCGGCGGAACGCGAGTCGGCAGCCGTGGGCGTCGGCATTAGCGGTGCTTCGTCGGGCAGGGGCGATCCGTCGATCTGAGCATGACGGCTGTTGTTCGGCGCATCCGCGACAGTCACTGCGGCAAGAAACCAGGACGGTGATGTGACGTAGGCATGCACGACGTCGTGCAAGTTGACCTGGTGCCCCTGAGCGCGTCGCCTGACTGGGTCCGCCGGGCCGCGGTTGTCGCCGTCGCGCGCCTGTGGTGTCGGCAGCATCCGGTCGAGTGGCGGCGCGGTTCCAGGCGAGCAGGAACACGCGTTCACGGCGGTGTGCTGCGCCGATGTCCGCGGCGCGGACGCTACGCCAGAGCGCGTCATACCCTGCTTCGGCCAGGTCGCCGAGTACACGGTGGAGACCTCCGCCTTTCCAGCGAAGCGCGGCGACGTTCTCCACGACGACGAGCGCCGGTCGTAGTACGCGAACGCCCGCCACGATGTCGGTCCACAAGCCACTGCGGGTGCCTTTCTCGATACCCGCGCGCCGCCCGGCGGCGGAGATGTCCTGACAAGGAAATCCGGCGACGACAACATCTACAGGCTCGACGGCGGTCCAGTCGATGGCGCGAAGGTCGCCGTGGTTGGGGATGTCAGGCATCCGCGCCTCGAGAATCTGTCTGATGTGCGGATCGGGGTCAGCCACCCACGCAATCCGGCCGCCGCCGAGGGCACCGAGCACGCCGAGGTCGAGACCGCCATAGCCCGTACACAAAGAGCCGATGACCGGTCCGTGCTCCAGGTCGAGATGCGGGTGGCAGTCACACAGGGAGGGCATGGGCACCTCCCGCTGCGGGCCGAGGTTGGGCGCGTTGGAAGGTGCGCTCGTCGATGAGCGGCTCGTGCGCTCGTGGCTGGGACGTGATCCATTGCTCGACTGGCGCCGGACGGCCGGAGACGGTGCGCGCCCAGAATTGGCGGCCGACGTACTTCGGGTTGGTGACGACGCGCCGGATAGCCTTGGCTGTCCACCTTCCGTTAGGCAGGGAAGTCGGGTACTGGCGCGGGTCAGCATTGAGCCGTGCGGCGATCGCCGTGAAGCTCAGGTCGTGGTCGGCGCGCCAGGTGAAGATCTGCTTGACGACCGTCGCGGTGGGCCAGTCCGGGACGAGGACGGTGCGGAGCTTGCTGTGCCCGGTCGGGTCGGTGACGCGGATGCGCAGGGCTCGGTATCCGTAGGGCGGTGGGCCGATCTGGTAGCCGGCGCGAACGATTTCGGCCATGGCCTGGCGGGCGCGGCGGGTGGTCTCGGCGTGGTGCGCGGCAAGCACGGCCCACTGGATGCGGTTGCCGTAGCTGTCGACGAACTCGGCAGGGTTGTCGCTCGCGACGCCTTCCGCCATGGCGTTGTTCGTCGCGGTCTGCGGCGTGCCGAATAGGCGCGTCCAGACGGCGGACCAGGACCACCGCCTTGGGTTGGTCGACACCGTGGGCGTGGTGGTGCAATGGTGTCGCGCGGCAGCGCGGAGTGCGGTGCGCTTGCGTCGGAACTCGGGGTGCCAGCCGCAGTCGCGGCAGTACAGGCGGGTGGTCATGCCGCTCGCCTCCCGCCTTGGTGCTCGACGCGTGCGGCGGTTAGCCGCATGACGTTCGCGCCGGTGGGCGATGGGAGGTCGGCGACCGCTTCCGCGGCGAGTTCGGCGTCGTGGGCGAGTTGGAAGACGAGCACCTCGTGGTGTGCGGTGAGTGTGGTCGGCCTGCCGGCGGCGCGTGCTGCGGCGCGACGTTCGGCGAGTGATGCATGGCTGACCAGCCGGCTGCCGCGCAGTCCGGCGGTCAGCGCGATGCACCGGTCGACCGGTGCCAGTCCGGCCGAGATTCCGGCCGCGATCAGTGGGGTGGTCACGTCGACCAGGGAGCCGTCCGGGTGTCGGCGGGGTCGTGCGACGACGACGAGGTGCCCGCCTGGGCGCAGCAGCGGTTCGCAGTAGTGAAACGTCGTGGCGAGTTCGGCGATGGCGGCTTCGACCGGATCGCGGTCCGGGCCGGGGCGCAGGGCGGTCAGGACGAGTCCGACTCGCCCGACCAAAGCTGCGGCACGGTTGGTCGCGAGTGCCTTCGACCGGGCGTCGAGGACCGATCCGTCGCCGTGGCCGCCTGCTGTCTTGGCGGCTGTGACGTTGGCGCGTGCGAGTGTCCACCATCGGTTGTGTGCGGTCAGTCCGAGCGTGTGTCGACCTGCGCGCAGTGCCTCGGTGAGCACGGTTCCGGCGCCGCAGTCCAGATCGAGCACGAGGTCGCCGGGACGGGTGTAGGTGGTGATCGCGTGGGCGGCGACGGCGGGAGGGATCCGGTCGAGGTCGATGTCTGTGCCGGGCACGTAGCCGGCGTCGCGTAGTTGCTCGAGGGGGTCGCGCTGGCCGGTCGGCCAGACCGACAGCAGCGATGTGGGCCCATCAGTCATCCGAGGTCTCCCTCGCCGTCGGCGGCCACTGCGGGGGTCGGTCGGCGGGCGAACACCAAGAGGTCGTCGTGCACCTGTGTGTGCCGGACCGGTGTCGCGATCGGACCCACGAGAGGCTTCGGGCGAGGGCTCCTCACCGTCGTGGCGACCGCGAGCGCGCCGTCGCGTACCGGCACGCGCAGTAGTGCGATGCGATCGAGGTAGCGCAGTCCGGCGTGGTGTGCGGCATGCACCAGGGAGCTGGCCGGGTCCGTGAGACGCCCATGAGAATGGTCACTGCGAGTGATGACAGCGAGGGTGCCGTTCGAGGTGAGCAGGTCGCCCCAGTCGGTCGGATGGAACCAGTCGAGGACGGGCGGTTCAGCGGCAGTGATGACGAGGTCGTAGCGGTCCGGATCGAAGCCGGTCGCGGTCGAGTCCGGTCCAGGACGGCGGTGCGCGGTCGGCGCGTCGGGCCAGTCGGCGGTCGGGCTGGTGGTGTTCGGTCGGAGTCCGGACTCGGACTCAGCAGGCCTGTCGCCGGAACGTTCGCCGATGGGGTCTGCGGGCGCGACGGCGGTGTGTGTTTGGACGCCGCGTCCGAGTCGGACCACGGTCCAACCGGCTTCGCGCAGTCCGGCATATGGGCCGGGACGGGCTGGACTTCGGCGTGAGGTTGTCGACCTCGAGGTGGGCGGTTCGAGGTAGGGCGCGGGGTCGAGCAGGAGCACTCGCTGACCGGGTTGGGTGTAGGTGGTGACGATCTTGACGACGGCGGTCAACAGCCAGGTGACGAGCAGACCGGTGCCTTCGCGGTGGTCGTCTTGAGCACAGGGCCAGACGGTGCTCGGGCGGGCGGGCCGATGGTGACGCAAGGCCAGGCGCAGTGGGCGTCGGCGCGGCGTTCGCCGCCTCGGTGCGAGCGGGATGGGGCCGGTCGAAGGAGCGGCGGCGCGATGCTCCTGGGGGCCGCCTCGGGGGGTGTCGTTTCCGTGTTTCGGGGCCATCGCGGGTCTCCTCCGGCGGATGGGTGCTGCGCGTTCTGACGCCCCTTAACTCCGTATTCAGGCCCCGCTTTGGACAACACGGCAGCAACTTTCGCGATTTTGCGCTTGCCCGATATCAACCCAACCCTGATCACATCCGAGTGATCCCTGAAGACGTTATTTGCCGGGCACCACGAGACCCCAGGAACGATCTTGATGGCTGCACGGCACACAGCCCCCCCTACTAGCCACGAACCAAAGACCAACTATATCTCCAGGTCAGCGGCACTAACTCGACCGACGGGTGCGCCGCCCCGGGTCCATTTAGTTGATCTTGTTAGACGCGCACGCGGGACGAACTAGTCGATTTCTAGTAACCGCCCAGCGTTTGCTAGTCGCCGCTTAGCAATGGTCTGGTATTTCCGTGGTATCGGTCACTGCTTCATGGAGTCGATGTTGTTCGCATCGACACCACGGAGCACGACATGAACGCCTTGGATATCGCGCGGGACACGTTCACCTGGCTGGTCACCGGGCCGCATCCGGTGTCGCTGAACGGCCGTCACTTCGAGGGCCTTCCCAACCGGCAGATCCCCCTCGACGAGGTCCGTGACCGGCTGCTCGCGCGCCGGTGTCCGCAGGCGACGAGGGACGCGGTGTGGGCGCATCTGGTGCTGCGCGCACGTACCGAAGGAGCGACGTGGACGGTCGCCGCGGTCGGGGTCGCACTGCCCGCACTGACGTCCGTCGCGGCCACGCTGTCAGCTCGGTTCGCAGGTGATCCGGCCGATGTGCACGCCGAGGTTCTGCGCGGTTTCCTGGCCGCGCTGCCGACGATCGATCTGCGCCGACCGCGGATCATGCTGCGGCTCCGGTGGGCTGCGTACCGGTCGGGATACGACGCGCTCGCGGAGGCGTTGGCGAGTCCGACTCCGGTCGCGCCAGGGTTCCGATCGACCCCGCCGCACACGCCGTGGGGCCATCCGGATCTCGTTCTCGCCCGCGCTGTCGCGGACCGGGTCCTGACCCCGACCGAGGCCGCGCTGATCGGTGCGACCCGGCTGGAGGACGTGTCGGTCGCGGACTGGGCCGTGCAGCACCAGACCGGTGAGTGGGCGGTCTACAAGACGCGCAAACGGGCCGAGCGCCGGCTCGTGGAGTACCTGCGCGATGGCGCCGCCGAGTCCGATCCGTTGACCGATCGGGTCGTCACGTCGATGGCTTTGGCGCACTCAGCCACGAGCGCCGACACACCACCTCGGTCACCGTCCGTATCCACGACCGAGGTCGAACCGGCGCCGAAAGTTCGGCGCCGGGTGTCCAAGACGGACGCGAATTCCGGAGTTCAGGGCTGCGGGGACAACCCGCGCTCAGCCCGATCTTCGGAGGTGCCGCGATGCGCGTGATCGATCGAATCTCCACCACCGCGAGCGGGCCGCGAGGCGGCGGTCTCGACGGCCAACTGCGGTCGCCCGCCGGTGCTTTCCGGGTATGCAAGCCGGGCTGCCGTGAGGCCACCGAGCGGACAAGTGCTCCGACCAATGGCCGGAGGAACAGGCCTTGGTTCCGCGCGGCGCTGGTCGTCGAACTGGCGGTCCTGGGACTGCTGGCCTCGGCGTCGGCCGCGTACGCCGACCCGATGGTTGTCGCCCTCGCGGAGTCGCTGTCCGACGTTCTGACCAACGTCCGCAACTGGATCATGGGCATCCTCGCGGGGCTCGCGACGGTGTTCCTGACCGTCGGTGGCGTCCGGTACGTGATGGGCGGCGGCGAACCCGGCGAGGTCGAGAAGGCCAAAACCGCGTTCAAGTCCGCAGGGTGGGGCTACGGCCTGGCGGCGCTGGCGCCCGTGATCGTGGAGATTCTCAAAGGGATCGTGGGGGCCTGACCGATGGCCGCCAGCACCCTCCCGGAGGTTCGCCCATGCCTTCAGCCGGGCACGACCGACGGCGCCGACCGGCCGCCGACTGGACGGCCGCGGCGGTGGCACGCGGGCTGGATGCTGGCGTTGAGCATCGTCGCGCTCCTGGTCGGCGTCCTCGCGATCAGTGGCCTCACGGTCCGCGCGTCCGCGCAACCGAGCACGCCGCCCGCTCCCGTTCCGCCCGCTTCGGCGACGCCCCTGCCGGACTCGTGCGAGCACAACCAGCTGCCGTATTGCTTCCCGTCGACCACCCCGGAACAGCCTGCCACGTCCACGTCTGCGACCCCCTGCTCGGGCGAGGACTGCATCCCGCAACCCACCACACCCGGTAGCCCCAGCACCGGTCCCGAGCAACCGGGCGATGGTGGCGGTGCCGCCGAGTCGGAGTGCGGGATCAGCGACGTCGGCGCGTGCATCACCGAGGCGATCAACGGGATGTTCCGCGGCATCGTCGAGGCCGCGCTGTCACCGATCCTCGACCTGATCGGCCACACAGCACTGTCCACACCGACGATCGGCGACCTGCCCGGAATCGGCGAGTTGTGGAACAGCTCGTGGGAGATCGTGGTCGCCGCCTACGCGCTGCTCATCCTCGTCGGCGGCATCGTCGTGATGGGCCACGAGAGCGTCCAGACGCGCTACTCGATCAAGGAGATCGGACCGAGGATCCCGGTCGCGTTCGTAGCCTCGGCGCTGTCGCTGTTCTTCGCCGACAAGCTGATCCGCCTGGCGAACGGCCTGACCCTGGGCATCCTCGGCGGCGGCGCGGAAGCACCCTCGCTCGGGGACACCCTCAACGAGGCCATCACCGGCGTCCTGACTGGTGGCCTGTTCATCATCCTGGTCGGACTGGTCCTCGTGGTAATGGGTCTCGGCCTGCTGGTCGTCTACGTGGTCCGGATCGTCATCACCCTGATCCTGATCGTCTCCGGGCCGCTGTTCCTGATGTGCCATGCCCTGCCGCACACCGACCCGCTGGCGCGGTGGTGGTGGAAGGCGCTCGCCGCGACGTTGGGCGTTCAGGTGGCGCAGGCGCTGGTGCTGATCACGGCCGTGCGGACGTTCCTGTCCGGCGGCGTGCACCTGTTCGGTTCTACGCTGTCCGCACTGGGCATGCTGGTGGCCGCGATCGCCCTGTTCTTCATCCTGTTCAAGATCCCGTTCTGGCTGCTGCGCGCGGTGAAGGTGAGTTCAGGCCGCTCGTTCCTCGGCGGTCTGGCCCGCGCCTACATCGCCGCGAAGACCTTTGGCATGGTCGCCGACAAGGCTGGCGCCTTCGGCAAAGCCGGTACCGCGGACACCGGCACCCGCAGAAACAGCAGTCGCGGCGGTGCGGCTGCTCCCCCGCAGCCCGCTCAACCGCGTGTCGCTCCCACCCCGGAGATGGTCAACAAGCGGCTTCAGGCCGCCCATGACGCCGAGCGCGCCCGTGCTGCTCGTCGGCCACGGCTGCCGTCGCAGGCTCCGCGATTTCTGCAGCCCATGCCGCAGGACAGCATCCACGACCCGGCCGTGACCCCTGCGTACAAGGGCTCGACGAAGCCCGAATTCAGCTCCGCGCCCACCCCGGCGACATCCACGCCACGACGAGGGCGACGGTCTGGCTCCGCGCCCGAGTTCCAAGCCGCTGGCGGTCCGCGACGGCGCGGCACCACCCCGCCACCAGCACGGCCGATACGCACGGCTTCCGTGCCCGCACAGCTCCAGTTTCGGCCGGCCACTCCCTCGGCGCGACAGCCGTCGCAGCCGGTCAAGCCGTCGTCGGCGCCCGCCGCGCCGGTGTTCCGGCAGGCGCAGCCGGAGCCTCGCATCGGCGATGCCTACCGCCGCACCCAGTCGGTCCCGCCGCCGCTGTTCCGCGCGCCGAAACCAGCACCAGGAGGTGAAGCGACATGAGTCAGCCCGTCAGGATTCCCGCCAACGTCGACCGCGAGGACCGCGTTCTCGGCCCGCTGACCGCACGGCAACTGCTCATCCTCACCGTCACCGGCACCGCGCTGTACGGGGCCTACATGGCCACCCGAGCGTTCGTGCCGCTGGTGGTGTTCCTCATCGTCGCCATCCCACTCGGCGCGACCGCCGCGTTCCTCGCGCTCGGTCAACGCGACGGCATCCCCCTGGAGCGGTTGGTGCTGGCAGCGCTGCGGCAGCGAATGAGCCCTCAACATCAAGTGGCCGCGCCCGAAGGTGTCCGGCCAGCGCCCGAGTGGCTCGGTCAGGCCACGAGCACCACGGGGAACGACCCGACAGCGGTCTCGCCAGCCCCGCTGCGCCTGCCCGCCGAGGCCGTCACCGACACCGGTGTCATCGACCTCGGCAAGGACGGCGTCGCCGTGGTCGCGGTCTGCTCCACCATCAACTTCGGTCTCCGAACGCCGGCCGAACAAGAGTCGCTGGTTGCCTCGTTTGGGCGGTACCTGCACTCGCTCACCGCCCCAGTACAGGTGCTCGTGCGCGCCGAGCGACTAGACCTGTCCGGACAGATCACGGAGCTGCGCGAGCAGGCCGGTGGCCTGCCGCACCCGGCGTTGGAACAGGCGGCACGTGAGCACGCCGAGTATCTCGAACAACTCGGCCGCGCAACCGATCTGCTGCGCCGCCAGGTCCTGCTGATCCTGCGCGAACCCGTGTTCGCCACCGGCCTCACCGACGGGCTCGGCGGCGCCTCTCCCCTCGCCGCGCTGGCCGCCAAACGCAAGGCCGCCAAGCAGGCCAACGTGGTCGATGACGCCACCCGGCGCGCTGCCGAAGCCCGGCTCGTGCGCCGACTCGGTGAGGCGGTCGGGCTGCTCACCCCGTCGGGGATCGTGGTCACCCCTCTGGACGCCGGACGGGCCACCGCAGTCCTCTCCGCTGCATGCAACCCTGACAGCTTGATCCCGCCGAACTCCGGTCTCGCCGGGTCAGACGAGGTCATCACGACAGCCCCAGGTGAGGGCTGGGACGACACCGCGTTCGGCCGCACCGTGTTCGCCCCGGACACCGAGGACAGCTGGGACGACAACTTCGAGGACCCCGACGACTACGACGACGCCGCGGGGAGGTACCGCCGATGACAACCAAACCCAAGCGCCGCGTCCGCAACGACCGTGGCGTGCAACCGCCGCTCGGACGCGCCAGCGCGTACACCCCTGACGCCATCTCAGTGCGTCCCCGCGCGCTGGAAGTCGGCGGCGAATGGGTCGCCTCCTTCGCGGTCACCGGCTACCCGCGCGAGGTCCACCCCGGTTGGCTGCAACCGCTGCTGACCTACCCCGGACGGGTCGACGTCTCGCTGCACATCGAGCCCATCGACCCGGTCACCGCAGCCAGCCGGCTGAAGAAGCAACTGTCGAAACTGGAGTCCGGCCGTCGGCACACCAGCGAGAAAGGACGGCTGTACGACCCCCAGGTCGAAGCAGCCACAGAGGACGCCTACGACCTCTCAGCGCGCGTCGCCCGCGGCGAGGGCAAGCTCTACCGGCTCGGGCTCTACCTGACCGTGCACGCCCCGACCGAGGACGCCCTCGGCGACGAGGTCGCCGCCATCCGGTCCCTCGCCGCGTCACTGCTGCTGGACTGCAAACCCACCACCTACCGCAGCCTGCAGGGCTGGATCACCAGCCTGCCGATGGGGCTCGATCTGGTCGGCATGCGCCGCACGTTCGACACCAGCGCGCTGTCCGCAGCGTTCCCATTCACCTCGCCGGACCTGCCGCCACCGGACCCGACCTCGGTGGGCGCGCCCAGCGGTGTGCTCTACGGCTTCAACGTCGGCAGCCAAGGCTTGGTCCACCACGACCGGTTCGCGCTGGACAACCACAACTCCGTCATCCTCGGCCGCTCCGGCGCCGGCAAGTCCTACCTGGTGAAGCTCGAACTGCTGCGATCGCTGTACCGCGGAATCGAGATCCACGTCATCGACCCCGAGGACGAGTACGCCCGCCTGGCCGCCGCGGTCGGCGGCACCTACGTCCACCTCGGCGCCGAGAACGTCCGACTCAACCCCCTCGACTTGCCGATCCACACCCGACCGGACGGACGCCGCACCGCACCCCGCGACGCACTCATCCGCCGGTCGCTGTTCCTGCACACCGTCATCTCCGTCCTGCTCGGCAGCGAACTCGAAGCAACCGAACGGGCCACGCTGGACCGGGCGATCACCGCCACCTACCAGCGCGTCAGCATCACCTCGGACCCGCGGACCTGGACCCGCCCGGCACCACTGCTGGTCGACCTCGCCGAAGCCCTCGCCGAGACCGGCGACCCCGCCGGTGTCGAACTCGCCGCGCGGCTGCACCCGTACATCACCGGTGCGTTCTCCGGGCTGTTCTCCGGCCCCACGTCGACGCGGCCCGAGGGGCACCTGGTGGTGTTCTCGCTGCGGGATCTCGCCGACGAGCTCAAGCCGATCGGAACCCTGCTCACGCTCGACGCGGTGTGGCGGCAGGTCTCCAACCCGGCGATCCGCAAACCACGGCTGGTCGTGGTCGACGAGGCGTGGCTGCTGATGAAGGAACCCGCGGGCGCCGAGTTCCTGTTCCGCATGGCCAAGGCATCACGCAAGCAATGGGCCGGACTCACGGTGGCCACACAGGACACCGCCGACGTACTCGGCTCGGACCTCGGCAAGGCAGTCGTAGCGAACGCCGCGACCCAGATCCTGCTACGGCAAGCCTCGCAGGCAATCGACGAGATCACCCGCACCTTCGACCTCTCGATGGGCGAACGCCAGTTCCTGCTCTCCGCTGACCGCGGACAGGGTCTGCTCAGCACCGGGACGCAGCGGGTCGCTTTCCAGTCGATCGCCTCACCGGTCGAACACCACCTGGTCACCTCGAACCCCGCCGAAATCGCTGAGTACTCCGATTCCTCGCCGGGAATCGAGGAATCGTTCGTCGAACTCGACGCCGCCTAGCACACGCGCATCGATCGACCGGTCGCCGACGTCGTTCCCGACGAGACCGCCATTCGCTGAGGCTAGGTGGGCTTCGCGGGAGGGTCAGCGACATGCTCGTGGTCCTCGGTCCGCGACTGGTCGGCGTGCCAGCCAACCGCATTCCGTTCTTCCTCAATCGACTGGCCGGACGCCGGTTCTCCGAATGGCCGGCCGACATCGACGACTCGCCGACGTCGCCGCGATGTGTGGCTGGTCGTCGCAACACCACCGGTCAGCAGCTCATCACCACCGAAACCGCGTCCAGGCAGGCGAACACCTGCGAGCTGTCTGACCTCCAGCATCCCTGTGGAGGTCTCCCGCCATGCCCTCTCCTCGTACTGGAGTCCTCGCCCTACCGGTCAGCGACTATCTGCGTGACCCGCTCGGCGCGTTCGAGAACGTGCTGGCCCACCTCCGTGACCTCGCCCTCACCTGGGGCCCGGTCGCCGGACCGGTACTCGCGACCACGATGACCGCCGCAGTCGTCGCGCGACGCCGGTGGCGACGCCGCTACCACGCACGGCTGACCGCCGACGCCCGCCTGGTCACCGTTCTCGCGCCACCCACCGTCGACCCATCCGGGGCGACCACCGTCTGGTCGAACCTCGTCGGCCTGCTGCGGCCGGGGTGGCTGCGCCGCTTCAGCGGGCAGCCGCACCTGGCCTTCGAGCTGACGTTCACCGACGACGGCGTGCAGATCCGCCTGTGGGTACCAGGCGTGGTCCCACCGGGGATGGTCGAGCGTGCGATCGAGGCCGCCTGGCCCGGCGCACACACCCGCACCACCCCAGCCAAACCGCCCATCCCGACAACGGCGGCACCAGGCCGACGAGTCGAAGCAGTCGGCGGCGAGTTGCGACTCGCGCGGTCAGAAGCACTCCCGATCCGCACCGAGCACCCGGCCGACCCGATCCGGGCCATGCTCGGCGCGCCAGTCGGCCTCGGCCCGCACGAACGGGCCTGCGTGCAGATCCTCGCCCGACCGGTCGCCGGACACCGGGTGACCAAGGCACGCCGGGCGGCGCGCCGCGTGCACGCGGGCACGTCGGTCCACTTGATCAGCCGACTGCTCGACATCATCACGCCAGGCAAGCCCCGGAAGCGGTCGACCAGCACACGGACACCAGGACTGGATCGGCAGACGAGCCTGGAGTACGCCGCGCAGGACCGCGCCGTTGTCGAGAAGCTGCGGGCGAACCAGTTCGAGACCCGCATCCGCTACGCGGTCGCCACCACCGTCCCCGTGGATGCCACCTCGAGCGAGGTCCGCGCGGTGCGTGAGGTGCTGCGGGGTCGCGGGCATGCGATCGCCTCGGCGTTCGCCGCCTACTCCGAGCACAACTACTACCGCCGGGTTCGGCTCCGCCCCGACCCCGTCACGGTGCTTGCCGAGCGGCGGCTCGGCAAGGGTGACCTGCTCTCGATCCCGGAGCTATCCGCGATCGCGCACCTGCCGATCGACGAGGCCACCCCGGGCCTGCAGCGAGCCGGTGCGAAGGCCCTGCCTCCCCCTCCCGGCATCGCCACCACTGGAGAGCAGATCAAGCCGCTGGGGCTGTCCGACTCCGGCCATTCCCGTCCGGTCGGCCTGCACGTCGCCGACGCGCGCCACCACTTGCATATCCTCGGCGCCACCGGCTCCGGCAAGTCCGAGCTGATGGCCCGGATGATCCTGTCCGACGCCGAGGCAGGCCGTGGCGTCGTCGTGGTCGACCCCAAGGGCGACCTCGTCTCCGACATCCTGATGCGCCTGCCCGAGGAACTCGGCGAGAAGGTCGTGCTCTTCGACGCCGACTCCCGGTCCCGTCCACCCGTGCTCAACCCCCTGGAAGGCGCCGACAAGCCCCGCGCGGTCGACAACCTGGTGTCGATCTTCTCCCGGATCTACGCCTCCTCATGGGGTCCGCGCACCGACGACATCCTCCGCGCCGGCCTGCTCACCCTTACCGCGATGCCCGGCACACCGACCCTGGTCGATCTGCCCAAGCTGCTCACGGTGCCGTCATTCCGGCAACGGGCCTGCGACCAGATCGATGATGAGGTGCTCAAGGGCTTCTGGACCTGGTACGACGACCTGTCCGACGCCACCCGCGCGCACGTCATCGCGCCGCTGATGAACAAGGTCCGCAGCTTCCTGCTGCGCCCGTTCGTCCGCGCCGCGATCGCCGGTGGCGAATCCACCGTGGACATGGACGAGATCCTCAACACGGGCGGCATCTGCCTGGTCCGCATCGCGCGCGACGCCCTGGGCATGGAAACCGCACGACTGGTCGGCTCGATCGTGGTGGCACGCACTTGGCAAGCCGCCACCCGCCGGGCTCGCATCCCGCAGCGCCGGCGACCGGACTGCGGCCTGTACGTCGACGAGTGCCACAACTTCCTGAACCTGGCCTACCCGCTGGAGGACATGCTCGCCGAGGCCCGCGGCTACCGCCTCGCGATGACGCTGGCCCACCAGTACCTCGGACAGCTTCCGAAGGAACTCGAAGAAGGCATCAGCACCAACGCCCGCTCGAAGATCTTCTTCAACGCCTCCCCTGAGGACGCAAAGCGGCTGGCACGCCACACCATGCCGAGGCTCAACGATCACGACCTGTCCAACCTCGGCGCCTACCACGTAGTCGCACGCCTCGTCCTCGGCGGCGAAGAGGCACCGCCGCTCACCGCGGTGACCGAGAAGCTTCCGCCTGCGATTCCAGGACGCGCCAAGGCAATACGTCGAGCAGCCAGAGTCAACACGCGCCCGCGCGCCATCAAAGCCAATGCAGTCAGTCCTGCCGCGCAGACCACTGTGGACCCACGTCGCGCCGCCTAGGCCGAACGTTTCGCCATCACTCCTGCCCATTGCCGGAGGTGCGTTCCCATGATCTCGAATCCCACGCCCCAACGGGCCTTGCGCGGGCACATGCCCCAACGGCCTACGCCCCGAGCTGCCACCACCGGAGAGCATCACGCCCAGCTGGCCGGACGGCTCACGCTCCGGGACCGGTGGCTGGCGCGGATGCTGCACGAGCACAAGGTCTTCACCACCCAACAAGTCGTCGAGCTGTGCTACCCAAGCATGCGTGCGGCCAACCACCGGCTGCTCGACCTGTTCAAGTGGCGGGTCGTCGACCGGTTCCAGCCGTTCGTCAGCTCCGGCACCGCGCCGATGCACTACGTCCTCGACATCGCCGGAGCGGTAGCCCTGGCCTATGAGGACGGCCTCGACCCGAAGAAGATCGGCTACCGCCACGAAGACGCGATCGGAATCGCACACTCGCTACGCCTGGCCCACACCGTCGGTGTCAACGGCTTCTTCACCACGCTGGTCGCGCTCAGCCGGAACCCCGGCGCTCGAGGACGGCTGACCGCGTGGTGGTCCGAGCTACGCTGCAGGCGCCTGTTCGGCGACATGGTCCGGCCCGACGCCTACGGTCGCTGGCGCGAAGACGGGCACCAGATCGAGTTCTTCCTCGAGTTCGACTTCGGCACCGAGGACCTCGACACGCTCGCCCGCAAGCTCCACGGCTACGAGAAGCTCGCCACAGCAACGGGCATCACCACGCCAGTCCTGGTTTGGCTGCCCACCAACCGCCGCGAAACCAACGCCCGCCGAGCACTGGCCGACACGCTGGCCCAACTGGATCGCCCGACGATCGTGCCGGTAGCCACCAGCGCGGCGGACGTCGTGGGCGTGACCGGCGTGAACAACCCCACCGTCGGCCGGTGGCTGCCGATCTTCGGCCCGCCGGCACGACGGCCCGGCCGACTGCGCCTGGTCGAACTCGCACAGCTCTGGCCCCACACCGAATCGTCCGGCACGGCGCCGACCTCCGTCGTGACGCAGTCGGCGGACGTCGCCGCGCCAGACCCGCTACCTCCGCCCTCACCCACCAACCGCTTCCGGAGGTGACCCCGTGAAGATCGCCATCGCCGTCGCCGCGTTCACCGTCGCCGTCGCCATGCTCGGCGGCGGCATCGGCAAGGCGGTTGTAGATGCCCTCTTCAGCCAAGGCTCCACGGAGCCCAGTCAGGAAGCACTCGCCGACATCCCCGGTGACTACCTCGCCCTCTACCAGGAGGCGGCTCCCGTGTGCCCAGGCCTGGACTGGTCGATCCTCGCCGCCATCGGCAAGATCGAGAGCGACCACGGACGCAGCAAGCTGGCCGGTATCGCCGAAGGAACCGAGAACCCAGCTGGCGCACGCGGTCCGATGCAGTTCCTTCAGTCCACCTTCGACAGCGTCGTATCTCGGCATCCACTGCCTCCAGGCGGCCAGAACCCACCGTCCCCATGGGACAAGCACGACGCCGTCTACGCGGCGGCGCACTACCTGTGCGACGAGGGTGCCCCGAAGGACATCCGCAAGGCGTTGTTTGCGTACAACCACGCGGACTGGTACGTCAAGAAGGTCCTCGCACAAGCCAAGAAGTACGGCGAGACCATCGTCGGCACCGGCGACTGCAACAACATCGAAGCACCCAACCCCGCAGCCGCCATGGCCATCAACTTCGCCTGCGGCCAACTCAAACTGCCCTACGTCTGGGGCGGCAACGGACCATCCAACGGAGACGCTGGCTTCGACTGTTCCGGCCTCACCACAGCCGCCTACAACGCCGCCGGAATCTCCTTGCCGCGTACAGCACAGACCCAATACAACGCCGGACCATTGGTCCCTACAGGCGAGCCACTACTCCCCGGCGACCTGGTCTTCTACGGCACACCCGACGACGTGCACCACGTCGGCCTGTACATCGGCGCCGGCAAGATGGTGCACGCACCCACTTTCGGCGAGCCGGTCCAGGTCAGCTCGTACCGCTGGACCGGGGATGACTATCTCGCGGCTTCGCGCCCAGCCGTCGATTCGCGTTTGTAGCGCGTTCACGCATAGCCCAGTTGAGCGGTGGACTCTCACCTGCCCAACTGACTAGTACGCGCTGTGGAGAGGCTCGCTCTAGGCGACCCGGGCAAGCCTTGAAAGGATTGTCGGCCGCAGCTCCGAGGGCGCAAGGCAGGCGAGGCCCCTGAAGGGGGTATCATGTTCGACGAATTAGTCCAATACCACCGAGTAAGCAACAACCTCACTCGCGAGGTTTCTCGGACTGAGTTGGGGATCCGCTCGGATTGGGTTGGACGGTCGATGTTTTGCGCTTATTCCCCTTGGACGAATCCTGTCGCTCGAGTTTTCTCTCGGCGAGACCCGCTTCGCGTGCGCGCAGCGCCATCCCGGTATCACAGGTCAGAAGAGTGACTGGAGATTGTGCGATAGCTTGCAGAGCAAGAGTTCTGGCAACGATCTCCTGGTCGTTGATCGGGAGCCGCGTGTGACCCAGGGGATCGTTGAAAAGCATCACTTCCACGGGGACGGGATCACGGGCAAGTTTCCCGTCTTCGCGCAGCGCCTTGTCGAGCACAGCGAGCGCAAGGCTGGCCCTTCCTCGCAGACTATCCGCCTTGGTCGCGTCCAGTTCATCGATTACGATCATCGGCACCGCGAGCCGTATGCCCTGGTCACCCTTGACCATGAACTTGCCCCAATCGATCTTCGTTAAGGGGAGGATGTATGACAGGTACACGCTTGTGTCGAAGACCAGCGTCTGTGAGAATCCTCCGCCCCACGTAGCCATCTGATCTTCCACCGCCGCACGGGCGGCTTCGATAACATCAACGCGTTTGGTGATCTCTTCGGTCAGGAGTTCGGCCAGAATTCGCTCCTGCGGGTTCCCGCCAACGCTCGCTGCCCAAGCCGGGGCCATCATCATCAAGTTCTCATATCCCGCCCAGTCCAACAACTCCCTGGCGTCCGCGCGGAAGATCAGCCTGGACAGGGTTGCTTCAGCCCTGCGAACCCATCCCAAGTAGGCCCACAACTTCGAGGCAGAAGCCCCCGGCCCAATTGCTTGTCCAGTTGAGTGGAGATTCCCCGCTTCGCTGGCTAACGACAAGAGCACATTGCGGACTTGCCCGTAGGCGACGCCCGGGTTGGGAGTGATCAGCACAGGCGGGATTCTGGCAGAGTCGTGCGTGCGCCGTCTCGACGCATCGCCCATCGTCGCACGCCGGGTTCGATTCGCTCGTACGCCTGCGTGTCCAACGAGCGCGGCTCACGCTATCAACACATCGCGGTGGAGTTCTTCGATACCCACGAGGTGTACCTCCGGCTCAGGCCGCCCGCCATTGAGGTAGGCAGTCGAGAAAGGGTGCCACGTCAAGAACCAGTGGCGTCCTGCTCGGCGTCCTTGCCCTCGAGCAGCTTGTACAGGTTGGTACGGTCCATGCCCAGCTCGCGGGCGATCTGCGCTTTCGGCACTCGGTCGTCGATGGCTGCTGTCATGCGCTGGAACCGCACTTCACGAGCCTTCTTGAGCTCATCGAGCGTCGTGACTCGCTGGGCCTGAAGTGCTGCTTCTTGATCACGAATGCTTTGGAGGCGGTCCTGCAGTTCCTTGACCTCGGCCGCACTCTCGCGGAGCAGCTCGAAGTGCTGTTCCTTGTCCACGTCCTGCCTCCTACCGGATCGCGTGGTGCCCGTCGCGGCAACCCGCACAGCATGTTGTATCACGCTGTGGAGGACAACACTTCGGTTCGACACCGGCTGAGCATCGTGTCGAGACCGGCCGGTTGACGTACATGGCCACCTCGACCTGCGCCTGTCCGCAGGTCGAGGTGGCCATGTCGTCACCGCACTTCGTGGTTGTTGATGTGCTCGACTGAGCTGACCACCTCGGCGACGCCGGTGCGCAGCAGCTCGTTGACGCCCTTCGACGTGGTCGAATGGATCGGTCCGGGCACTCCGTAGACCCGTCGGCGGTGTTCGCCGGCGGCTCGAGCCACGGCGAGTGCGCTGCAGAGCAGCCCGGCTTCGACGATCACGGTCGCCGCACCGAGCGCCGCCAGCAACCGGCACCGCGCGTGGAACCGTTTGCGGGTAGGTGGAGTGCCGATCGGATACTCGCTGACCAGCAATCCACCCTGGTCGACGACGGCCTCGAAGAGCCGAGCTTGCTGATGCGGATGAGGTCGGTCGACGCCGTTGGCGAGCACGACGATCGTCCTGCCGTCGGCTGCCAGCGCTCCGCGGTGGGCCGCCTCGTCCACGCCGTACCCGCCGCTGCTGATCACGGTCGTGCCGGTGCGGGCGAGCTCGTAACCGAAGTCTGCGGCGACCGTGTTTCCGTACCCCGAGGCGTCACGGGAGCCGGTGACCGTGATGGCGGGGGTGGTGAGCTCGGCGAACGAGCCGCTGCCGCGAACCCACAGAGCGAGTGGGGCGTAGTGGGCGAGGCACCCCAGCGGCCCGGAGGGCCAATCGTCGTCATCTGGCGTGAGCAGGCGCGCCATGCCTTTGTCGAGGGCATCCAGGTCGTCCTCGATCCGCGCGTCGGGTCGGGTGATCTCGTCGAGGACGGCGCTGGGCGCGGTGCCGTGCCGGACGTGCGTCGCGGCGTCGGATGCGCCGTGGACGGTGACGTACTGGTGAGTGGCGGGTGCCGGTGGTTCCGCTGCACGCAGCAGGTACAGGCGAGCGCGCAGATCGTCACGTGAAGACATGGCGGTACTCCTTCTCGGGTGGATTGGTGGTTGCCGCGCGGGGCTGGCTAGGGCTCGATTCGGTCGTGCAGTGGGATCGGCAGGCTGTGACCGATCAGTTCGCGCCAGCGGGAATCGCCGGTGTAGAGGTGCGCGCCGGAAGCCATGAACCACTTTCCGGGTGGGGCATCAGCAGGGCGCGCCACGTAACGGTCGTTCTCGAACAGCAGGTAGACCCCTGGTGCATGATCGGAGGGCTCGGAGACTTGGGCGAAGGCGGGCAGCCTCCGGTCCTCGTCGATGCCCAGGATCGTGACGTGGCGTACGCGGGAGGACAGACCGCCATTCGGGCTGTGGAACGGGCCGGTCAGGATTTCGGCCCGCAGCCCTTTCCTGACGACCGGCACCTGGATGACACCGTCCCCAGCCTCGGGGATGTTGTCCAGGTCCGTGATGCCCCAGGGTGTCTCGGTGTACGTGGCCAGCAGTTCGTAGGCTGGGACGGGGATCGCGCCGTGGCGCACGGTCGCTCTGGCCTCGGCGGGCAGCCGGGCCAGCGTGGCGTCGCGCAGGCGGGCTGTCCAGGCGTGCGCCTCGCTGGTGTCCCAGCCGGTCGTGCCGAGGGTCTGGTACTCGTAGCAGTCCAGCAAGCACAGGACGGCTACCGGATGCAGTGCGCCGTCGGTCATCGTCGCGTTGTAGTCCGGCTGGTCGTTGGCTTTTTGCTCGCCTCGATGGCGGGGGCGGTGTTGCTGTAGCAACATCAGTCCGATCGAGGTCGGATCGTCGGTGGCGCCGATGAGGCCGAATTGGAGTCCGGCGTTGACGAGGCCGTCGATGTGTGCCTGGTGCAGGTCGAATCGGGACATGGCGTGTCCTTTCTTGAGAATGGGAAGGGGTTCATGGGGCAGCGCCCCGGCCAGTGGGCTTCGTCCCTCGTGTTCGGGACGAGGTCACCGAACCGGGGCGCTGCTGGGCGTCGACCGTCTGTCAGTTGTGGACGCGTCGGCGTAGTGCGTGCTCGACAGCGCCGGCGATTGCATCGCCTTTGGCTTGAGGAGTCGCGTTGGTGTGGAGCGGCCAGAACCAGAAACAGTCGCGGCCGTCGCAGTGGATGCGGATGTGCCCGTCGCTGTCTTCTTGAAGTACCAGAGGAAGGTGGTGTCGTTGCGGCTCCGGCGGGTCCGGGGTGGTCCCCGGAAAGGTGAGACGTGAGCCGTCGACGAAGCCGATGGCGACACCACGCACAAGGAGGTGGTCAGCAAGGCGACCGACCAGGTCCTGCACGTTGACCCTGCCGACAGCTGAACCGGGGTTCTTCAGGTAGCTGTGTACGAGATCTTCCAGTGTTTCCACCAGGATCATCGGTCGGGTCCTTTCGAGACAGAAAGGTGGTTACTTGTATTCGCGCTGCCATCGGCGTTCGACCTTGGGCGCCAGTTCGTCGCGCAGGTCGTCCTCAGTGCGGCCGTGCTTTGCTGCGAGCGCGGCCAAGATGAGCTGTGCGTCCTCGCGGTACGCGGCGATGGTGTCGCGGTGGTGGGTGACGCTTGCCCTTGTCAAGTATCTGGCGTAGGCCACTGCGTCTGCGTAGGACTGGCGCGCTGTGAACTCGGTGTCGATCTGTCCGTATCCCGTGGTATGCAAGGGTGTTCCGTCCGGTGCCGTGATCGCTTTCGCGGCCTTGGCTTTCGCGCGTTCAGCCTTCTCTTGTTCCCGTGCGAGTTGCTCGGGAGTCTTGATCCGGCTGGGTCGCTTGCGGACGTCGACCGGTGCGCTGGGGTAGCACTCCGTGCACGCGGCCTTGCCTGCCAGCTCGACGATCTCGGTCTCGTCCTGACCGGAGAGCTGGGTCAGCCAGGCGAACTGGGTGGACGGGAAGCAGGTGCGGCAGGCGGTCGTGCGGTGCACGTGGCCACCGGTGTTCAGGACCAGCCACGCGCGGGTCCAGCCGCCCCGGCGTTCGAACTCCGCCTTGAGGGGACGTGCAGCAGCCTCGCACTGGGTGACGGTCCGGCGGACCTGCTCGATGCGGGGCTGCAGCTCGTTCGCGTACTCGGTCATCCCGTCGCTCAGCAGACGGTTGAAGCTGACTGTGAGCCTGGCGAGCGCCTTCTGGGCCTTGGCGTGCTCGATCTCGAGCCGGGCGAGCTCTTCGTCGATGTCACGGGGTGTCGCGGTCGTGGGGTCGTCGATAGGCATGGGGTTCTCCTCGGATCGTGTGGGGGGGTGATGGGTGCGAGCGCGCAGGGCAAGCTGCGCGAGCCGCGGCCGTTGTCGAACTCGGTTTGCCAGGTGCACACACGGAGCCGGTGTAGGCGGATGGCGAGGCGGAGGCCGTCGTTGACGCCGATCCCGTGGCCGGTGATCAGCGGCACTGGCCGGTGATCTCGACGAGGTGGGCCATGTCGACCACCGGATCGGCCCAGTAGCGGACGTGAACCGGTTCGTTGCCGATGCCCCAGACGTAGAGCCGGAAGTCGGGGTCGCTCGGGCAGGCCCACGCAGAGCGCCTGCCTGGACCGTCCGGGGGCGGGTGCGCCGCGTTCGTCGCACCGGTGCTCGTCGAGCGGTCCACCCCACGACGCGCGCAGGTGCGCGAACACCCGGACGTAGGAGGCATCGAACGGCTCTCTGTGTGCCTTCTGCCGGGCCTCGGCCCAAGGCATGGAGCGCGTCTGCCAACAACGCCTGAGAGGAGGTGATCACTGCGCGGATGGCGTCGACATCGGGGAGCCGTCCGTGGTCGCTGCTGTCCGCGTAGGCCAGCGTGCACGGGCTGGTGAACCACAACGTGATCCACTGTGGGCCTCGGTGCCAGCCACGGGCGTAGCCCCGGCGGTCCGGAAGTTCCGTGACTGGGATCGGCGGCAACACGCCATCGAGACCACGGTCGGGGCTGGGCGTCCACTGGTGCGCGCGGAGATCGTCGCTCACGGTCGGGTAGATCATGTCGGTGGTGCGTGCGCCTGAGTAGCCGCGTGCAGCGCGGCTCAGGGTCTCGGCCAAGCCGTCCATGCGGCCGGTGACGTTGCGCAGGCCCTGTACGCGCATCGGGGTCGAACTGAGCGCGTCGTCGTACAGGTCGGCGACCTGGCACCGGAGTTCCTCCGCGAGCCTGGCAAGGCCAGCGAGACTGGCTGCCTGCACACGGCTGAGGGCTTCCATGGAGTCGGCGCGTGCGCGTTCCCGCTCGAGTTCCGCGCGCAGGGCGTCGTAGGTGGTCGAGTCGCTGTTCATGGTGTTACTCGCTTTCGGTCGGGGTGGTCGCCTGCGTGTCGGCCCGGACCGGTCGCCGAGCCGACACGCCTCGTGGATTTGCTTTCGAGAACGGGCTAAGCGGCTGACTGGTAGCCCGTGCCGGGACACGTCGCCAGGTGGGGCAGGTAGGTGGCCCGGAACGCGTTCCACGCACGTTCGGCATTCGCGCGGGCCCGGTTGCGCCCCTTGTCCAGCCGGGTGACCCCGCGCCGTTGCTCGGCCTCCTGGTTGAGCCGTTGCCGTACCAGCCAGGTCACGGCTTGAACCTGGTGTGCCGAGACCCGCTCCCCCGCGCTGGCGGAGATCAGCTCCGCAGCACGGCGGTACAGGCTCACCACGTGGTCGTACTGCGGCCGGGAGATCGAACCGTCCTTGCGGCGGGAACCGTTGACCGGCGCGGAGCCGTATTCCTCGGAGGAGAGCGCGCGACCGTGTGCCACCGACAGTGCGTGTCGGTCGATCACCACGTGCGGGTCTTCTGGGTCGAGGTCCCCGCCGAACTCGATCAGGTGGGCAAAGTCCCGGATCTTCGGTCCGTTGAGGATGTCCTCGTACCGCTCACCGTTGAGAAGTCGGTCCGCTGCGCGCTTCTGGCCGGCCGTGGCGAACATCCCGGAACCGGGCCCGCCGATCCCCCGCCGCTCGCGCAGGACACGAGCGGCGTTGAGAACGTTGCCGATCCATCCCTGCTGGGGCGAGTAGATGGCGAGCATTCCGGCGCCGAGATGTGCGTCGCCGTTCGCGATGGCGGTTGCCACGTGGTGCGCGTCGGCATACCAGCGCATTCCTTGCGCGATTTCTTCAGGTGTGGCCTGTTCCCAGTGCCACACGATGTTCTCGTGGTTCACGGGATGCGCCCGGAACCATGGATGGTCGCTGGGGGCAGGCATGACTTACTCAGTCCTTCAGCTGTGATTCACCGGTGAGTCGTCCCGCAACCGGGACCATTTGTCTCGAGCGGGACGTTCACTGGCCGTTTCGTACATATATGTCGAGCGCGAGCAATTCGCGTCGCACTTCTCCGACATCCAATGCCACAGATCGCAGGAGAGTTCACGCAGCAACCGCAACCGGAATGGATGCCATGGCCGCCAAGTCGAAAATGGCGATCTGCGCGGTTTCCCGCGCGAGGGTCATTGCTACCGGCAAATCGGCGGTCACGACGGAGACGTCGAGGTAGACGCGACCAGTCGCAGGGTCGCGCCAGCCACCGAGGACGCGCCCGGGTAGCGAGAGCGCGTCTTTAGCCTCTGCGATGTATTCATGGAGATCGTTGCTGGTGACGCGTCGGTCGAAGATGCGTTCGCGTTCCGGATGTACCGCTACCGCGTAGCCGGCGCGCACGTCCGAACCATCACTGGGGTTGACGGTGAATCCACCGTCTGGGACAGACAGAGCGTCCGCCATCCCGCTAATCCGGGCGGACCAATCGATAAGAGTCATAGTCATGGCGGTACTCCGTTTCGTGAGCCAAAGCGGGGATCTTTCAAGGTCGTTGAGATAAGCCGTTACGTCTAGCGCGCAATACTGGACCGGGAACGTCCACGCATTACGACGGATGTCGGTGCTAGACCACCATTGACTTATCTTGGGAACACACCTGTGGCAGGCATGCCATTTATGCGCGCTTCTCCGCTTTATAGCGAGAGCTTTACGCCACGAAGCTGCAAGCACAGTTACTACGCACTCCAGAACAGAAATGCGCGTTTGGCTGCGCGTCGTCCTTCGCGCTGCTCTGCACGGTTTCGCTGCTGTCCGCACGGCCCAAGCCGCTGCCCGCGCTTCGCGGGACTACTGTCTTCTCGACACCAGAAGGAGGTGATGACCCCGATCGAAAGAGCTCGCAGGGACGCCGTGCCCTGATCCTCACGCTCGTTCGATGTGTTGACCTTCTGCTGTGGAGTCGACATGTAGAAGTACACATCCCTGGTCGACGCTTTGCAAGTCCAGAGCACCCCACCGTTACCGCTCCGTGACATTGAGCCGAGGTGTTCGGGCGGAACTACCCAGCACGCCAGGGCCGCGCGCTCCGGACGGAAGCCAAGATCCGCCAGACGCGACAAAGTCGACTGCACACGACTCCCCCCACTCCAGGAGCGGGACAGCTCAACGGCGACAGGTGGTTTTTCTGGCACACAAACGCGCGAGATGCGATACAATCGAGAATATGACCCGATTCCGGCATCAAATCGGCCACCATTGCGCGGGAAATCTCGCGAGCCAATCGGGATCAAGCTTTTACGGTTGCCGATTGGCCTGAATTGATTGCGCGCGAGCCGGCGCGAACGTAACCACGCGTCCTTACGACGGCAACTTGGGTCAAGCGAGATACAAGCGCTGTGGGAGATGGACACGACGAGATCGGAAGCACCGGGAACAGGCGACCACCATCGTCATGGACGGAAGGCGACCACCCACCCAGTCGACTGTTCATACGCCTGCCGGCCACCGAGTCGGGTGCTGCATCGGTAGCTGTCTCGGCAGGGATGACCAGGTACTTCTCCAGCCCGAGGGCTTGCCGCTCTAACCGGTAACTGGACGAGACCGTCGCCAGGCATGCAGTCGGGAAGGTTCACGCAGCGTGTCATCGGGCTACGCTGCCGTCACTCAATACGGTGACTTGATCGGCTCTAAGTAGAATTACAGTACGCGGCACCCCTCGTAGGACGTAGCGTTGATGACCTTGCAACCGACCATGCGAGGTGATCGTGACGGGGTAAGTGCCCAGCCTTTGATAATAGTGGGGCGTTTCGACCTTGTATATCAGGTATTACTGGCACCGCAGGGAGGCGAACTGCCGGTAAGACGGGGGCAAAATGAGCGTGGGGATGTACATGGTAACGGGGGACGCCAGGTACCTACAGCTGTCGCGGGATCTCCGCCATCTGCTGAACGGCGAGTGGCTGACACACATTCTTGTGGCTTTGAGCAAAGGGCCGCTTCATTACAACGAGCTTCATGCCGCAATCCAGGACATGACGACGTTCGACCCGTGGACGGGCACGGAGCGCAGGATCCAGAGCCGAGCGCTGGGCCGCACGTTGCGACGAATGGAGGCGGCCGGCCTGGTGGACAGGTTCGAGGAGCAGACGTTCCCGCGGTCCGTCGTCTACTCGCTCACCCCGCCTGCGGCTGATCTGTTGGAGCGGGGACGGCCTCTCGTCGAGTGGGCCGAGGAGAACTTCGACCTGATCAAGCGGCTTCAGACGGCGTTGTCGACCGGCCACGAGAACGATCCATCCGACATCTCCGATGACAGTCTGCCGGACTGACCGAAGACGCCGACATCGGGTTCAGCTGGCTGCCGCGTTGTTCGAGGGTCGGCGAGTGTTGCCGCGCCGTTGGAGGAAGTCGGCGAGGTTGAGGATGTCGCTGCTGGGGCGCTCCCCGATCTCCTCCAGCGTCGTGGTGAGCAGCGCGACGGCGCGCGGGATCGCGTCGTATCGGCCGAGTCGCGCCTGGAGGCGAAGCAGCGAGCAGTACACGCCTTCGTTGTACGGGTCGAGCTTCCTGGTGCGTTCGAGCAGGGCGAGCGCCAACTCCGGCTCGGTCTCGCTGTAGGTGCTGATGAGGCCGCTCAGCGCGTCGAGCACGTCGCGGCGGACGGATTCGCGGATCGGCTCAGCCCAGGGCGCGGTCACGTCTTCGGCGAGGTCGCCTCGGTAGAGCTCGTTGGTCTCGGTGAGACCGCCCCCAGGAGCGCTCGGCGACCGGAGGGCCTCCTGCAGTTTCCAGAAGTCGACGGTGACCAGTTCGCTGTTGAGTCGGTAGCGGCCGTCCTCGTTGAGGATGAACCTGGTGTCTCCGCCCGTGGCCTCGCTCAGGGACCGGCGCAGCAGGGACAGGGTGTTGTGGAAGCTGTTGTACGGGCGCGGTGGCCTACTGTTCGGCCAGACTGCCTCGTTGAGTACCTCGCGGCGCACGCCCTTGAGATGCAGGGCCAGGAAGACGAGGACCTCGCGTTGCTTGGGCGTGAGCGTGCCTCCGACGTCGCGGTCACCGTCATCGCCGTGGAGGGTGACCTGGACACGCCCCATGACCGACACCGACAAGCGCGGGCGCGGTGAACCTGTGTCGAGTTGCTCATCGTGCGTCGTGGTGGCGGCCTCGAGGTCAGCTCCAGAGCTGTCCGTATCGCTCGCGGGTGGCCAGGCCGGTTCGACCTGCGTCGGCGCGACGGCTGCGGTCGGCGGCTGGTCGGCCGGGTCTTCGGCGTCGCGGAACACGGCAAGCAGGTCGTTCGCGTCAGCCGCGGGCAGCGAGAACAGCCGCGCGCCGGTGAGCGCGTCGCCGCGGCCAGGACTCGCGGCGCGGACCGTCCCGTCGTCGCGGACCAGAACGGTCGTGCCTGGCCGCCACTGTCCAAGCACGATGCCTGCCAGACCGAAGACCGAGCCGTTGTCCAGCATGGCTTGAAGGCGACGTTCGGCGTGCGGTGCAGGGCTCGCGAGCAGCACGAGGGGGGCAAGCGCGGTCGGGGTGACGTTCTCCTCGGCGACACGTCGGGTGCGCGTCAGCAACGCCGCTTCCATCTCGTCGAGGGCCGCGTCAACGGAGTCCACCACGATGACGGAGGACAGCGTGCTGTCCACGTCGACGCCCTCGAACACGTGGTGGAAGTCGTCGGCTGGGACGATCACACGGATACCGTCAGGATGTTGAGGCTGGGCGACGAGATGGAGTAGGAGCGCACGTGCTGCGGCTGTCGCTCCGGCACCTGCCAACCCGAGCCCGTGAGTGCCCGCCAGGCTCACCGCGAGTTCGCGGTCGCCGCGGACCCCGACCCGCACGGCGACAGGTTCCTGTCGGTCGTCCGGTCCGAGGACGAACCCCACGTCGTCCAGGACCTGCTGGCCATCCTCGTCTCGCTGGTCGGCGGCACGTAGCGCCCGGACGACAGGCGCGATGGGACGTTGCAGGTCGGAGCGGTCTCCGCTGCCGATGCGGTACCGGCGTCGGCGCCACATCCGAGCCGACACGACGGCGGCGGTGACCGCAGCGGCGAGACCGACGCTGACGAACGCCCCGGTCACCAGGTTCAGGCCCGGTCTGGCCTCCTCCTGGCTTTGCTCACGGGACCGATCTTCCTGCGTAGGCGATGGAGGCGGCGCGGGTTCTGTGCTCGTCGATGGTGCCGACTGCTCCGGTGGAGCCTCCTGCTCGTGGCCGTCCGGCGGCGTCTGGTTTGTGGCGGGTACGAACGCCATGATCTTCCAGCCGGGTCGCACGAGGTTGGGGTTCGACAGTTCACGGCCGTCGGGCTGCTCGATGCCGCGGTTGAGCTGGTACAGCTCGGGCCACCGGCTGCCGCCGCCGGGGCCGTAGATCCGCTCCGCGATCCGCCACAGGCAGTCGTGGACACCGTCCTGCGGGAGCCGGACCTCGTCGATGACTCGCACCATTCCCGGTGGCGCCGGTGCTGTTCTGTCGACCTTCGGCAGGGTGTGCTGCGCGGAGTCAACCGCGCCGGGCGTCAGTGGGGCGGTGGCCACGACGGGTGCGATGTCGCTCGTCGGCGAGGTCGGTGGCGGTATCGCAGGGTGAGCGGTTCGGCTGCCCAGCAGGGTGAGCACGATGGTGCCGGTCAACGCGGCGGCGAGTCCGTGGACAGGACCGGGCGCGTGGACCCGCGGCCAGGTGATCCCGCGCGCGATGTCGATGGCGCAGCGCATGACGTCGATGGCGAAGACGAACCAGAGGAACCAGCACATCACCGCGAGGCTATTGAGCAGGAACTGCGCGCTCATCGGGTTGAGCAAGGTCGCTTCGATCTCGTCCCAGGACGGCACGTGATCTGGCAGTGGCGAGGCCACGAAACGCACCAGAGCCCACGGCAGGCCCGCGAGGAGTGCCAGCAACACAACGGCTGCCACGAGCCCGCGCGCGGCACGGCCGAGAGACCGGACCGCGACCGCGATGCCGTGACCACGTGTCGGCGAGCCGGAGGCGCGAGCTGGCACGTCGTCCTCCTGTCAGGCCACGTTCTCGGACAACCGCGCGGGTGGGTCCACTGGATCAGGCCGAGCCGTCGAACCGCTCTTCCCGCCAGGCCGGGCGACAGGCGACCGCTTGCGCTTGGTCCGTGTCGGCTTCCGTTCGTTGAGCCAGCGAGCGAGGTCGGCGGCCTTGACCTTCGTGTACCGGGCGAGTTCGTCGATCTCGATGACGTCGCTCGCCCCGGCGAGCACGTCGCCGAGTTCGCGCTCGATGTCGTTGAGCTGCTGAACGAGAGCCGCTCGCTGCCGGGCAAGCTCGCCGACCCGCGTGGCGGCTGCTGCCCTTCTCGTGGTGCGTGCGGCGTCGTCCTCCGCGATGCTGCGGGTGATCTCCTCTTCGGTCGCGACCATCATGATCTCCCTTCTGCGTCAGGGAAGGACTCCGGATATGCCGCGTTGGGGCTCCGCGCGGCCCGTCCCCGTCACCGTGACGAGCAAATGTCCGGGGCGCCCGACCGCTTCCGTTGGTTAGCTGATGGCGTCGCGGTCGTCCGCGATGGGTGCTCTGCCGTTACAACCGCGGCGGCGGAGTAGCGGGTGCCCCCGGCCCTATGTGGATGTCGAGGGGGCACCCGCGGGCTGCACGGTGCTCAGCACCAAGGGATCGGCCGTGGCGCCGGCGCGCCTGGGGCCGTGAACTGCATGACCTCCCAGAGGTCGCCTCGGACCCAGCCTCGTCGATCGTTGTGGAGGGAGTAGCCCCACACGTAGCCGTCGCGAGCGCGGGTCTTGCAGGAGACCATGAATTGCGCATGCCTGGGGATGAGACCGATGACGGTGCCGGAGACCGGGCGGGTTCGGATCCGGGCTCCGTCGACGATGGCGATGACGAAGGTCCAGCCGCCACGTGCACGTGGCGCTGCGTCGGTTGGCCAGACGGGGTTGCCGTGCGGGTCGATGGTGGGCTCGAGTTGTCTTCCGGCCCCTTCGCCGGGGGTGCCGACGTCCGGCACACCAGGGATCGCGGGTGGCGAGGCTGTGGCGTTGTGTGCAGGTGTGGCCGTGGCGGCTGGGGCCGTCAGGGCGCCGCCGACGAGTGTCGCCAGCAGGAGTCCGGCGGTCAGGACGTGCTGTCCGAGGCGAGGAATGTTGATGGTCTTCATGATTTCTCCTCAGGTGGTGTAGGAATCATGCGGATAATGCAAATGTCGACTGAATCGAGTTCGGATTCGGAGCGTCAATTCGACCGTGTGCCATCAGTTGTCGAATGTCAACTAACCCAAAGGGATCTCTAAGGTTTCGAGATCCTCACGCAGAATCAGCCCTGCAACACAGGATCCGCAGGGAATCGCCGGTACGGCGGCACGCATGGCTACGTCGTCTTGGTGATGATATCTACGAAGAATGCGCGTTAATCGCTCACATTCACGGCCCACCCGTGGCGGTATCGCTTTGAGGGTGGGCAGCCCCTCGGCCATGCACAGTGATTGTGCCTATTCCGACGAGTCCGAGAAGTTGCGTGGCCTGGGTCGCGGTCACGGTGACCGTGACCGTGTCGACAGTGGCGGTCACGTCGCCGATAGCACCTTCTGCCGTGAGGTGGGCGCGGGCTCGGGCCATCGCGTCGCTGGGGAGCAGACGGAGGGAGCCGGTGGCGCGATAGGCGGTCAGATCGATGGCTTGGGCACCGGCACGGGCTGCGGCTTCGGCTTGGCCGTTCGCTCTGGTCGTGGCGGCGAGGGCGAGGCCGCCGTCGAGGACGAGGCCGGACAGGGTGAGGATGCCCGCCGTGAGCACGGTGACGAACGCGGTCACCTGTCCGTCTTCACCGTGCCACCAGGCCTTTCGGTTCATGGTTGTCTCCCGGTATGGGCGGACCGCCACAGGTCGACGGGCTCGGTAGCGGTGGCCGTCACACGTTGAGTGGCTACCAGGCCTGGGATGAGTGCGTCGCCGACGTCGACGTCGCATGTCACGGTGACGCTGATGGTGTCGCCGGGTTCCAGGCCGGTGGTGGTGACCTCGTGGTGGCGGCACGCGACGCCAGCTGCGGCGAGCGCGTTGCTCGCGGTGTGCTGGGCTGCGGTGGTGGCGGCAGCGGGGGCGCGTTCGAGGCTGGCGGCGCGTGCGGCTTGGTGGGCGGCGTCGTCGATGCGGATGCGGGCGTCCACGCCGCGGTGGATGACGATGCCGACGAGCGTCAGCAGTGTGATCAAGAATGGTGTGACGAGGGCGAGTTCGGTCGTGGCGGAGCCGTCGTCGCCGCGCCACCACTCGCCTCGGTGGGGACTGGCGGAGCGGTGTGTCGTGGTCTCGGGTGTGGGCATGGTGGTCACCTTTTGTCGGTGTCGGGAACGAACTGTTCGACGGGGCCTTCGGTTTCGGCGTGCACGGGGAGGTGGAGGAACGGGAGCACGCTCGCGGCGACGCCTTTCACTTCGACGCGGGCCGAGTTCACGGTGCGGGTGGCGTGCACGGTGGCGTCGTGGAGTGGTCCGTCGCCGTGTTGGTTGAGGGTGGCGCGGGCGCGGGACTCACCGATGGTGGTGGTTCCGCTGTGGACGCGGGTGGCTGCGAGTCCTTCGGCGGCCGCGGTTTGGGCGATGTGGGCGGCGTGGCTCCAGAGCGCGAACTGTGTGATCGCCAGCAGGATCAGCATCAGCAGGGGTGCGGCGAGCGCGGTTTCGGCGCTCACTGTGCCGGCGTCCCTGTCGCGGTCACCGAGATTGCGGGTGGCGAGTGGCCGATATCGGCACCGAGGTCGATGTCGTTGGCTTTGCTGGTGACTTTGGCGGTGATGATGCCGATCACGACGAGCGCGCAGAGGATCAGCAGCGCGGTGACGAGCACCGCTTCGGAGGCGTAGCCGTCGTCGGGGTTGGTGGTGAGCTTCTTCCACGTCGCGCGGAGCGCGTCGATGAGGGCGGTGACGTGTGTCCACATCAGATTTTCCTTTCAGGCGTTGCGATTCAGAGGCTGTTGACGACTTGGCTGATGGCTGGGAAGCCGATGAAACAGAGGAACCCGAAGCACAGGGCCATGACGGGCAGGCTCATGCGTTCGGTGTCGGAGTTGGCGTCTCCTTCGGCGTCGATGAGCTGGCGGTTCCGGAGTGCGGACGCTTTGGCTTGCAGGGACCGGCGGACAGCGGCGCCTTCGGTTCCGGCGAGTGCCACGGAGGCAGCGAGCTCGGCGAGTTCCGGGATGTCGAGATCCCGGCCGAGTTGTCGTAGCGCGGCCGCGGGGGTGGTGCGGGTGAGGCGGGCGGCAGCGAGAGCGCGGCGGAGGTAGGTGAAGGCCCACCCGTGACCGGCGCTGGCTGCGTTGGTGAGAGCGCTGTCGACGCCGGCGCCACCGGCCAAGGAGATGACGACGAGGTCAAGGAACGCCGACAGTGCGTGCCGGAGGTCGCGGCGCCGTCGGGCCGCTGCGCGTCGGGTGCGGTGATCGGGGATCAGGAACCCGGCCGCGGCAGCGCCTGCCGTGGCGATGGCGACCACGCGGACTCCGACCTCGATGCCCAGCATGGCGGCCGTGAGCGCGGCGAGAACCGGAAGGAGCAGACCCGCGAGCGCGAAGACGGCCTTCTCAGCGAGGTGGTCTTGCACAGGCCGGTCCAGTACAGCGAGGTCACGGGCGACGCGACGGGTGGGCAGTCCCGTGGCGTGCAGGAACCGTGTGAACGGCGCGAGCACAGTCAACCGGCCGGTGTTGTCGTCCGGGGTGGCGGTGGATGCGGTGAGGCGCGCGAGCTGCGGGCCGAGCGCGGGTGTGGGTGGCACCAGCCAGACGGTGAGGAGGGCAAGTCCGAGTCCGCCACCGGCTCCCAGGGCGATCATGACGGTCATGCCACTCCCCCACCCTTGAGTGGCGTGGGTGCGAGGAACCGGACGGGCTGCGTGATCGCGGTGATCTTCACCAGCCCGAGGTATCCGGTGGCGAACAGCCCACCGACGATCGCGAGCACGAGTTGCCCGGTGACCGTGTCATAGACGGCGAGGTAGTCGCGGTTGAACGCCACCAGGAGTCCGGCGAACGCGGCAGTGGTGCCGATAATGATTCGCACGCTGGTCCGGGTGCGGGCTCGCCCGGCCTCGATCCGCAGACGCATGGACGCGAGTTCCCGCGCCGCGGTGGCGAGGGAGCCGAGCAGGTCACCGAGGTTGCGGGCCTGCTGGGTGGCGGCGAGGCGGAGCGCGGCGATGACGAGGTCCGCGGTGGGGTCGGCCAAGTCGTTGGCCAACCGGTCCAGGCTCGGGGCCAGCCGCTGGCCGGTCTGCAAGCGCAGTGCGAGGGCGTTGACCTCGGGGTGGATCGCGGCGGGTGCGACGGGGGCGCTGGCGAGGATGGCCTGTTCGAGTCCGGCCGCACCGGCGAGGGTGTCCCGCAGCAGTTCCGCCCACCCGGCCACGGCCTCGATCCGGGCGACCTGACGCGCCTGCTCCTGGCCGCGGGCGAGGAACGAGGGGACGAACCATGCGGCTACTCCGACTAGAACGGCGGCGACGAACCACTCGGTGACCACCCCTGCGACGATCCCGAAGGCGGCGGCGATCGCGATCCGCCGCACGTCGCGCAGCGTCCTGCGCTGCTGGTTGGGCCGGGGACGCCAGCCGACCACGAGCAGGGCGGTGCCAAGTCCGAGCCCGGCGCCGATGACAGCGCCCAGCACGGGCGCTGGCGTGGTCATCGGACCCACCAGTCGTCAGGGCCGTCGAGCAGGGCCGGGTCGAACCCTGCCTTGGCGAGGCGGTCGAGGGTGTCGGTGCGCAGGGCGCCAGGGACTGGGTAGGCGCGGTTGTCGCGGCCTGGGCGGTAGACCTCGTTGGAGATCACCTGGTTGCCCTCGGCGCCGACGACCTCGCGGACCGACGACACCACCCGGGCGCCGGTGTCGCGGGCGTGCTCGAGGTGGACGACGAAGTGCACCGAGGTCGCGACGAGCAGGTTGGTCTGCTCCTGGGTGAATCCCTCTTGGGCGGCGTAGGCAGCCAGCCGCGGGAACGCCGCGGCTGACGAGGAGGCGTGCAGGGTGGCCATCGACCCGTCGTTGCCCTGGGACATCGCCTGGCACATCGGGATGACCTCCGGTCCGCGGATCTCTCCGACGATCACGCGGTCCGGCGTCATCCGCAGCGCCCACCGCACCAGATCCGCCTGCGAGAGCGCGCCTTCGCCTTCGACGTTCGCTTCTCGTGCTTGCAGGGCGACGACGTCGGCGTGTGCGGCCTCGTCGTGGTCGAGGCCGAGTTCGAACGCGTCCTCGATCGTCACGAGCCGCTCGTGCGGGTCGATCTCGCTGGCCAGCGCGCGGAGCAGTGTGGTCTTGCCGAGGTCGGTGCCGCCGGTGATGAGGATGTTGCGACGGGCGCGGACCAGGGCCGCGAGGAATGTGCGCAGCCCGACGTCCACGGTTCCCAGCCCTGAGAGGTCTCCGAGGGTGACGGTGCGGAAGCGGTGGCGGCGGATCGACAATGCGGGCCGCCCGCCGGCGGTGAGGGCCATGACGGCGAACAGGCGCTCCCCGCCAGGCAGCTGGACGCTGACCGCGGGGCTGCCGCGGTCGAACCGGCGTTCCTCGCTGCCGGCGCGGGCCGCGAGGGTGCGGACGAGGTCGACCAGCTCGGCGTCGGACTCGGCGACCGGACCAAGACGGGCGCGACGGCCGCCGGTGTATTTGACGAACACCCGGTCGTAGCCGTTGATGTTGATCGTTTCGATGTCGGGGTCGTCGAGCAGTGGCTGCAGGCCGGCCATGCCGAACAGTTCGTCGAGGACCTCGGCGACCACTCGCTCCTCGGTGGCGGGGTCGGGCAGGACGCGGTTGGCCAGGATCTCAGCCTCGCTGTGGTCGCGCCGCGCCTCTCCGAGCAGTTGCCGCGCGAGTTCGCGCCGCTCGCCGGCCGACAACACGCCTGTGCCGTCTTGGGCGGCGTCGATTCGGCGCGGCAGGTCTTGGGCGAGCGTGGTGCGCAGCCGGGCGCGAAGCCTCCCGGCCGGGGTCTCCTCGGTCCTTGGGTGCGGTGTCGGCCAGACGGCGGGATCAGCGAGGTCAGGTTCGTGGCGGGTGCGCGTCATCGTAGGTCCTCCAGCCTGGTGCCCTTGAGTGGTGGGAGCAGCCGATTCGACGGCCAGTGGTTGTCGTGCCGGAGAACCTCGGGCGTGACCGGGTGCTCGGTGACCGCGCCGTGCTCGGGGCGCGCAGTGTGTGCTTCGAGTAGTGCGTTGGCCAGGGCGTGCGCGGCGCGGCCGAGGCGTGAGCGGTCGGCGCCGCGTCGGCGTCCCGGTAGGCCCGTGAGGGCGGTGGCGCCCGGTTCGTCGTGCGGGACCGTCGCCAGTACCGGCACGCCCAGCGCCCGGGTTACTTCGGCGGCCGGGTAACCGGTGCCGGTGAGCACCAGGTTGGCGCGCATGGCCCACAGGTCGACCATCGACAAGGCGGCCGCCAGGTGCGACAGCTCGTCCGGCCGTGGGCGTGCCACCAGCAGGAGGCGGTCGGCCTCCCGCGCGATCGCGACGGCGGGTGAGCCGGTGTCCAGGCGTCCGCAGTCGGCGATCACCACCGCGCCCGGGCAGGTGGCCGCGCCGCGCAAGACCGGCACCGTCTGGCGACGGGCCTCCAGCAACGTGGCCAGAGCGGCGCGGGTGTAGTCGGCGCCGGGTGGCGCCACCACCACCGGAAGCCCGCCTGGCAGCGGCTGGGTGTGCCGCCACAGCAGCGCGAAGTCGGGGTCCTGGCGGGCGGCTGCGGTCAGGCTGACCAAGCCGGGCGCGGTCCGCAACCCGAAACGGGCCGCGAGGCTGCCGCCGGACGGGTCGCACTCGACGACCACCGGCCGCCCCGGCGCAGGCCACCTCGCCGCGAGCGCGACCGCGAGCGTCGTGACGCCCGGCGATCCCTTCACCGACCCGATCGCGATCACCCTCACCGCTCACCCCCGGGCACGATCACCAGTGACAGCCGGCCGACCGGAGTGGCCGCGACCTGTCGGGCGTCGTCCTCGTCGAGGTCGACTGAGACCACACGCGTCGTCTCCCCCGCACCCGTGGGAGAGGTGACGCTGGTGACCAGACCCCGCCACACGGACCCCGACGTGGCTGCCCCGCTGATGTCCGCGGCATCGGCGTTGAGCACCACGAGTACTGCGGCACCGGCGGCAAGGTCCGGGGATGCCTGCCCAGGTCCGAGCGCGAGGGCGGCCACCGCACGCCCCTCCTCCGGGCTGGCGGGTGTGCCGAGCGCCCCGCGCGGCAGCAGCGCCCCGGCGGGCAGGCTCACCGCGAGCCGCTGACCCACCACACGGGCCACCTCGACGGCCGGGATCACGTCGACCGGGCCGTCGATCGCGATGCTGACCTCACGCAGATCCGCGGGCGCGAGAACCGACCCCAACGTGAGCGGACGCGCCACGGCCAGGGCGGGCTCGCGCTCCCCCGCGGCCTGCGACCACCAGATCCCGCCGGCGGTGCAGGAGGTCACCAACAGCGCTCCGACCACCAGGTGAGGCATCGACCGGCGCCGCCGATTGCGAAGCCGGGACGCGTGCTCGGAGCCCGCGTCGACGGGCAGAGACCGGACAGATGTTGCGGACATGATCAACTCCACTTGGGTGTGCGGGACCGCGCTGGCACGCGATCGGGCGCGCCCGCGACGGCAGAACGGGTTATGAAAGGTAGAAGGTCAGCGCGGACCGGGCAGCGTGTTGAGCGCCTGCGACTCGGCGACTCGAAGCGCCACCTGGCTGGTGGTGGTCATCGGTGGGAACGTCCCTGTTTGCCCCGCGCCCTCCCAGGTGACCGACCAGCGCACGGTGGCCTGCACGAGGTAGGCGCCACCAGGTTGCGACGCCGAGGAGCGGCGGTAGGTATGTCCGCAATCGGGTGACGCGGACCGCGGGTTCATCCCGGTCCGGAATCGGGTACCGGGCCCCTCGCAGGTGGTGATCGCGCCGTCACCCATCAGCCACGTCACCAGTTCCGGCTTGGCGGTGGCGGTCACCGACACCCCAGGCACTGTGGCGGTCGCACTCACCGGCTCCCAGCCGTCGGCCAGCCACAACCACGTCGGCAGATGAACGAGCTGCTCCCCCGCCGGGCTCGACGCCAACCGCGGGCTCGGGAGATCGAGCTGAGCACGCGCCAGCCGCGCGACATACTCCGGCGCGACACCGGCGCCCTCAACCGGCGGACGGATCACGTCCGTCAACGAGCACGCACCCTGGTACCACGTGCCCGGCGGCCGCCACCCCGGCGCACCGGGGAACGCCTCGAACTCGCTCGGCGCGTACTCGCAGACCGGCTGGTTCCCCTCTGCCCCACCACCCGGCTTCGGTCCGTCTGCCTGGTCGCTCGGCCTGCCCGGAGACGAAGCGGAGGCCCCGGCCTCGATCTGGCACTGCGGTGTCGGTGCCTGGCCGCAGTCCACCGTTCCCCACCCGTCGGCTCGCGCGACCTGGGGCGTGGCCAGGACGGCCACCACGGCGATCGCACCACCGACGGTGGTCGTGCGGGTTAGCATGTGCCCACCGCTTGCACCGCGAAGTCGGACACCATCCATCGGCCCCCGGGCTCCTTGGTCACCACCGCGCTGATCGACCGGCGACCGGCAGGACCGTCGTCCGCGGCCAGGCGGGTCTTCGCGTCGTACTTCAGCCAGTTCGTCGAGTCGCCGCAGTCGGCGATCCGCACCAGGACAGGCTCCTCCTGGGGTTCCGCGCCGGCCACAGACGGGGACAGCTTCGGCTCGCCGAGTGTCACCAGCCCGTTCTGATGATCGGTGTACAGACCTCGGGAGATCGTCGTCAGCGCGGTGCCGGTGGCGAACTGACTCAGCAACGGCGACCGCCAGTCCGACGTCCGCGCCGCCGTGGCCATGTTCCGCCACATCCCCAGGTACACCTCGATCGCCTTCTTCCCGGCGACCTCCGCACGTGATGCCTTCCGGAACGACGACCGCGGCGACGACATTTCCTCGTTCTGCTGCTTGACGCTCGACGCGTCAGGACTGCACGCGACCACTGACGCGAACATCGCAACGGCAAGTGCACGTGCAGCTGCGCCGGTAATTGGCGGAGTTTTCGCGATTGACGTTCGTGTTCTCACTGTCTGCCCCTCTGCGGAGAATCCGCGGGATTGCGCGATGGCCGACCCGGTGGCGAGGCGGGTCAGGGGGTGTGGCCACCGCGCGATCCCTCATTGCGTCTCCAGGCGGTCCGCCTGGATGTCCCAGGAATACCGGCGGTGTTTCGCCTGAGTGCAAGGACAGTTCTCGACTGAGTGTGTCCTCAGTCCAGGGATTCTCACTCGTTTGGACTAATGCCGCGGACACCGAGAAGGAACAAATTGGACGTCCGCGTGGCGGAACTGGTGCCGGGTCGTGTTAGGTAGTTGTTCATGGAGGGGTGGGACGTTCCGTACCGGCAGGGCGTGGAAGACGTGCTGGCGTTGCTGCGTGGACAGTGGACAGTCGCGGTCCTCGCCGCCCTCGCGCTCGGCGAGATCCGGCGCAAGGACTTGCTCCCGGCGATCAACGAGGTGGACGACCGGGCCGGCCGTGTGTCGCACGCGAGGCCGCTCACCGACCGGGTGTTGGAAGACACGCTGCAGCGGGCGCATGAGGACGGGTTGATCGAGAAACGCACAGAGGGCAGCGACTTCGGTGCGGCGACGTGGTGGAGGCTCACGCCGACCGGGAGGTCATTGCTGCGCGCGTTGCGGCCGTTGGCCGAGTGGGCGCAGGAGAACCGGTATGCGCGGCTGCGTCAGATGGGTGACGCGCCGGCTTGGTGACTGGCGCGGCGCGCGGAGGGGCGGACGGCACGCACGCCGTCGCGTCCGGCGTCCTTCGTGGCAAAGAGAGCCTCGTCGGCGCCGTGCAACAGCTCGTTGAGGTCCCTGCCGTTGTCCGGCAACGCAGCTACGCCGATCGACACGCTCAGGTGAAGGTCGGGGTAGCTCGCTCCGGTGAGCGCGTCCTGGACCTGCACCGCACGCACGCGCTCGCAGATCCGTTTCGCGGTCTCGACACTGCCCGCGTGGTCGGCACCGACGAGCAGGACAACGAACTCCTCGCCACCGAATCGTCCTACGAGGTCGGTGCTGCGGACCGAGCTCTTGATCGCGTTGGCGACCGCGCGTAGCGCCTTGTCGCCGACGAGATGGCCGTAGCGGTCGTTGACGCCCTTGAAGTGGTCGATGTCCACCATGAGCACGCCCAGCCCGGTGCCGTGCTGCTGGGCGAGTTCGACCTCCCGGGACGCCAGACTCTGCCAGGTGCCCGCCTTGAGCAGGTCGGTCTTGTCGTCGATCGTGGCGTCGTGCTCGAGCTGGCGAACGAGGATGCTGCGGTGCAGCACGTAGAGCGGCAAGGGCATCAGCGCGACAGCCCACGAGTAGAACGCGAACACCAGCACGACGATGGCGCCGAAGACCAGCGTGGCGTACTCGATGGCGTTCTCGCTCCAACTGCCCACGAGCCGCCCGAGCGACCGGTCCGAGCGCAACAGGGCAATCGCCGCCCCGACCAGTGTGGAGTTCACCGTCCAGTAGACGACGATCACCAGCACGAAGGCCAGCATCCCGACCGGGCCGTCGAGGTCCACCGGCAGCGCGCCGGGCAACCAGTCGTTGAGCACGAACGCGGCATGGCAGGACAGCACGACAGCGCACACGCTGAACACAACCCGGAACGGGCGCATCCCCGTGATCTCCCGCCAGCTCCGCCGCCACAGGTGCAGGTACAGCACGACCGTGGTGGCGGCGGCGAGAGCGGGCGAGGTGACCAGGGCGGCGGAGAACGTCCACACCGAACTCATGTTCACGTGCGGGGTGTCGGAGAACCGACGCCGCATCCGCTCGACACGCTTGGTCACCTCGGCCACCAGGATGCCCATGCCGACGATGACGGCGAAGTTCCGTGCAGCCTCGACCGTGACCGGGTAACGGATCGCGAGAAACACGGTCGTCACCACCGCGACGATTTCCACCCCGACCAGGAAGGCGCGCGGCCGTGGTGCCAGCGTCCAGATACGCCACCGACCCTGTTGTGACCGTCGGCGTCGTTTTCGGCCTTCACCTGGGGCGCGATGGTGTGCTGCACTGATAAACGGCGAAATTGCGTCTTCACCCGATCCCTGGTCACCCACCACTTCCTCGACTCCGGGATTGGGCTGGCGGTCCGTACCTGGGGAGGAGGTGCCCGACGTGGCTAACAAGGACCTGTGATGAACAGATTTCACATCCGGCTCGTTCCCGGCACTCGCCGGCCGGGAACGAGTCACCCACACCGTCGCCCCGACCAGCACGGCCAGCACGATCGCCAGCATCCCGGCCATCGCCACCGCGCGGTAGGCGTCGAACGCCTCGGCGACTACACCACCGCCCAGGATGGCCAGGCCCTGAGACGAGTACAGGGTCGTCGACAACCGGCCCATCACCCCGCCGCGCCGGGCGTCCGGCACCCGCTGGACGACCAACTCCTGGATCTGCACGATCAACAGGGTCGAGAAGGCGCCGGAGACGGCCCACAGCAGGGCGGACACGATCAGCCCCGGCGACAGCGCACAGAACACCAGCGGAACCCCCGCCGCGACCGACAGCCACGCCGCGGCCACGGTCGAGGTTCGTATGCTGATGCGCGGGGCGAGCCACCCCCCGACCACGCTGCCCACCGGATCCGCGGCCATCAACACGCCGGCCCCCACCGCCAGCAGCCCCAGCTGGTCCGCGTACGGCGCGGCGAGCCCTTCGGGGACTACATACAGCCCGATCAGGGCCGCGAACACGAAGACCGGCCACACCGACGCCCCTGCCCCCGTGCCGGAGCTCTCGGACTTGTCGACGTCCTGAAGCGGGATGGGCCGGGCACGCACTCCGACCATGACCAGCGCGGCACTGAGCACGAACGTCGCGGCGTTGACCAGCAGGGCGAGGTGTGGCTCGAGCACAGTCATGAGCGCACCGCCCGCACCGAACCCGACGACCTGGGCTGTCTGTGCGGTGACCTGCCGCAGGGAGAGTCCCGCGCGGTAGAGCGTCTCGTCGGTCAGGACCTGCGGGAGCACCGCGAGCTGAGCCGCCTTGAACGGCGCCGCCGCGGCACTGAGCACAGCCACCAGTCCCCACAGCACCGGCAGTGGAAGTCCGGGAACGGCCATGGCCGCGGCGAGCAGAGCCCGGACCAGGTCGGTGACCACCAGCACCTGCCGGCGCGAGAAGCGGTCCGCGAGCCCGGACAACAGCAGCCCGCCGATGATCGCGGGCACGAACGTCAACGCGTAGGTCAACGCCGTGAGCGACGCCGACGAGGTCCGCGAGTACACGAGCACGGCCAGCGCCACGCGTGCCAGCTGGTCACCGGCCACCGACGCCAGCTCAGCCCCCCACAAGTACCGGAACTCCCGGACACGCAGCGGCGCCAACAGCCCGATCTTCGTCTCCCCTGCCATAGCTCCCCCGAACCTGCGCACTACCGAGATCGCCCCGAACTCTCCGCCCCGACGATCGACGGTAAGTGCTTCTTCGCAGGTCATGGACCCGTAACCGCAAGGTGTACCCGAACGGTGGATGGTCGATCACATTGCGTAGCAGGTATCCGCAAGGGAAGCGCCAGCCATGAACGCAACCCATGAACTGGTTTGGGCAGCTATCGGCGTCGGCGCAGGCGCGACGCTCGCGCCGACCGCCGCCTGGCTCGCCGAGGTGCGGCACCGTAGGCTCTACCGCCTGTTGATCAGCGCCACGACCGGCATCGCCTTCGCCGCCCTCGCCGGGAAGTACCCCCTGACGCCTGAGCAGTTGGCCTTGAGCGTGTTCGCCGCCGTCGGCGTCCTACTCGCGACGATAGACATCGTGGCGCGGCAGTTGCCTCGAACACTCGTGTGGCCCACATGCGCAGCCGTCGCGACGCTTCTCCTCATTGAGGGCCTCAGCAACGGCCCAAGCGCCCACCACCTGTTGCGAGCGGCTACAGGAGCAATCGCACTGGTAACCGGCTATTTGATCATGGCGGTCGCGAGCCGCGGCGGCTTGGGTGCCGGAGATGTCCGCACGGCACTACTGGTCGGCGCCGTGCTCGCATGGCAGGGGTGGCCCGTTCTGTTCGCGGGTACCGCGCTGGGTTTCCTCGCTACAGGTGTAATCGCAGCTGCCTGGACCAGCCGCAGGTGGGAGCAAACGGCCATTCCACATGGACCTGGCATGCTCGTCGGCGCGTTCGCCGTTCTACTGATGTAGCGGCAGGCTTCACGAGTTACGTGATCCGCCGGGCGATCTGAGACGCCCGGCGGATCGTCACTTCTTGCGAGACGCTCTACGCGTCGACGCCTTAGGCTCCGCCTTGGCCTCGTTGTAGGCCTCCACGACATGGCCCGGGATCCGCCCTCGGGCAGCCAACTCGTAGCCGTTCTCGTTCGCCCACTCACGGATGGCACCAGCATCACCCTGGCTACCCGACCCGCTCGACGACACGCCTCGCCGCTTCCTGCCGCCGGTGCGCCGCGCCTTGGCGACGTACTGCTCCAGCACCTTGCGGAGGTTCTCCGCGTTCGATCCGGTGAGGTCGATCTCGAACTCCACACCGTCGAGTCCGAACGAGACGGTGGAAACATCATCCGAAGAGGTGCCGTCAAGGTCGTCGACCAACCGCACCAGAACCTGTTGAGCCATTTCCCTACTTTCAACCGAAGGCGTGCGATACGTGGGTTACGCGCGCTGCATACAACATTACAGTATCAGAAACCGAACTCTAGAGAACACCCCTGCAATAGGTGAATCACGCAACGCGCCAATTCCGAAGCGGTCTCAGCGCCGAGTACCCGACGAATCGGCATCCGTGGATGGGGTCGTCACCCCGACCGGCGACCCCTCTTGCGGGTGGGTGACAGTCATTGTCGCGCAGCGGGTCGCCGCACGCGGAACTCGTTCCACAGCACGTTGAGGGGATGATCGGCGGCGTAGTGATCCCGTTCGTTTCGACGTCCGAACACACCAGTGACGAGCTCCAGCGCTGGCTCGAAGTCGTCGCCAAGCGGCACGACCCGCAAGCCATGTCCTCCTGGAAGGCGGCCTTCGACCGCGGCTTGCGCCACCTTGCTGGTCGTGAGCAAGCAGCCCCGGATCAGTTGCGAGTCGAGAAGGCCGAGGCCGTAGTACAGCGCGTCGATCGTGGCCACGACGTTTAGTTCCGTGGTGTAGGCGGGTCCATACCAACGCCGCAGAAATTCGGCGAGCAGTCCGGCTGCCGGCGCGAGCAACGGAAGAGCGCGCAGCCTGTTCGTCGAGACGGGACGATCGGGAAGTTCGTAATCGGTGAGGTTCGTGAGCAGGGCGACGCCTTCTCGTTGCCATTCGATGAAGTCGTAGTCGAGGTCGGGAAGCTGGCCTGCTTGCGTAGCGAAACTTCCGCACACGAGGTCCACCTGCTTCGACTCGAGCTTCTCCCAAAAGTCGCGGGTGCGTACGTGCACCACCTTCAACTCGACCTCGCGCCGCTGGAACTCGCTCCGCAGGTGTGGCCACACTTCGCCGATGAAGCGGATGGTGAATTCCGTCGTGCCAATGGTGATGGTGCTTCCCAACCTGCGCCGGGCCGAGTGGATTCCGGTCGTCCAGGTGTCGATCGTCGACGCTGCGAGGGACGCCAACTGTTCCCCGGTGGGCGTGAACAACAGGGCTTGCCCACGGCCTTGCTTGATGACGAGTGCCTCGCCGACGAGTTGCCGGCCGAGTTCATTGAGGGTGTTGAGCTGCTTTTGCACGCTTGACTGTTCACGACCAAGCCGACGAGCCGCTCCCAGGGCGTTGCCCTCCTCGTGCACGATCACCAGGGTGCGCAGCTGGTCGACGGTGAGGTCGAGCAACGGTCCCGGCATCTGAACGAGCTCTGATGTCGCGTCCGCGGGGGCCAGCTCGATCAGCTTCTTCTCGCTCATCGAGCCTCCTGCTGTTCGCGCGGACAGTTCAGGTGTTCTTGACCGCAGTTCCCCGCGAGAATATCTCAAGATGTCCGCTAGAACATCTAGACAGCTCGAACTCATCCAGAGAACACTCACCTTCTGTTACGGCCACCACGTTCGGTGATCAACGGGAGGCGTCGTGCCGGCACGCAGTATCGCCAGCGAGGACTTCGCATCGTCGTGCTATTTCCGCACAACGGTCGAAGCACCGTTCCGAAAGGCACTGGTTCAGATCGATGAACGCTGCAACCTCCGGTGCGCGCATTGCTTCGTCAATGCGGTCAAGACTGGGCAGTACATGTCGCTCCCGAGCGTCGTTGAGTGCGTCGTCCCGCGGCTGTGGGATGCCCGTGTCCGGCGCGTCACCCTGACCGGTGGCGAGCCGACGATGCACCCCAACTTCTTCGAGGTCGTGCGCGCCTTCCGAGACGCGGGCATGGATGTTGGGGTGTGCACGAACGCCACCCTGCTCGACGAGGAAGGGATCGCGCGGTTGGCCGAGATCGGCGGGGTTCATTGCAACGTGTCTCTCGACGGGTTCCACGCTGACTCGCATGGCAAGTTCCGAGGGGATCGCGCGTCGTTCGCCGTCACGGTCGAGACTGTGCGAGCCCTCGCGCAAGCGGGGCTGCTGCAGGGTTTGCTGTGCACGCCCAACTCGTTGGCCGAGGTCGATGAGTACCGTGAGCTCTGCGCGTTCGCGACCGAGCTCGGTGCCGGCTACGTCCTGATGAACCCGCTGTCCAACATGGGCCGGGGCGTCAAGGCGCAGCGGATGCTCCGCAGTCCCGCCCACCAGATGCGTGAGATCTTCGAACTGACGGCGCCGTTCGGCGGTCCAGAGCTCGACGTCGCGCACATCCGCTTCCCCAACGACGCCGGGAAGCCGCTGGCCGGCTGCGAGGCAGGCACGATCATCTACGTCTTCACGCCTGGCGAGGTGACGGTGTGCCCCTACCTGGTGTTCGCGGCGAAAACCTCGACGTCGCTGCATGATCCGGCTGAGTTCATCGTCGGCAATGTCTTCAACGACGCCGACATCGCCGACCGCCTGGACGCCTACCGGCTCCACGAGCGATATCAGGTGGGCGCTAACCCGACCTGCCGCAGTTGCTCGCTCGACGGGGTGTGCGGGAAGGGCTGTCCGGCGGCGGTCGTGGCATCGGGAGGGCGGATCGGAGACGTCGACGCCGAGCAATGCCCCGTTGTCGCCCCTCCGGAAGGACGACGGCTCCTGCCGGTGTTCACCCGATGAACCAGGGCCTGTTCATCTCGGTCGACGGACCCGGCGGCGCGGGCAAGACCACCGTCGTCGCCATCATCGCGGAGATCTTGATCGCGAGCGGGGTGCCTGTGCACCGGACGACCCAACCGAGCCGCACTGACCTCGGCAACCACATCCGGCACGGCACCCACACTTACCAGGGCATGGCGCTCGCCTGCCTCGTGGCCGGGGATCGCCACCACCAGCTCGCCACCGAGATCGTGCCCGCCCTTACGACCGGCGCGGTCGTGCTGTGCGACCGCTATCTGCCATCCTCGCTCGTCCTGCAGCGACTCGACGGGCTGTCCACCACAACGGTGTGGCAGCTCAACGCCGGCGTCCTTGTCCCCGACACCGCCGTGCTGCTGACCGGAGACCCTGAGGTCATCGGGCAGCGCCTGCGTGCCCGCGGCACCAACAGCCGCTTCGAGCAGGCACCAGGATCGAGCCGCGCCGAGTGCCGCCTCTACCATCAAGCCGCCGCTGAACTGGCCGACGCCGGATGGCCACTCCTCGCCGTCGACGTCACCTCCACCGACCCGGCGACCATCGCGCAGGACATCGCCCAACACGTCATGACCATGCACGAGAAGCGGAGCCGCGCATGCCCGGCCTGAGCCTGATCACGCTCAACCTCTGGAGCCCGTCACTCGATCGCGCCGGCCGGTTGCTCGAGTGGCTCGCGGCACGACCCGAGGACGTCCTCGTGCTCACCGAGACCAAGGCCAGCGACGGCTGCCGCCACCTCGCCGACGCGTTCCGCACCGCCGGTTACTCGGTCACCTACCCCGAACCCGCACCCGGCGAGTACGGCGTCATGATCGTCAGCAGATACGCCACAGAACCGGACCCCATCACTCACCGGCTCACCTACCTGCCGACCCGCGTCACCGGAGTCACCATCACCACCGACCGCGGACCACTGCGGGTGCTCGGCGCCTACATCCCCTCCCGCGACGCCTCACCGGAAAAGGTCGAGCGGAAGAAGCGCTGGCTGACCGAGTTCTCGGCGGTCCTCACCGACACCGATACCGCCACCGTGTTCATCGGCGACTTCAACGTGCTCGAACCCGACCACCACCCCCGCTACCCCTTCTTCCAGCAGTTCGAATACGACTTCTACCGCGCGCTGGCCGACCAGCACGGACTCGTGGACGCCTTTCGGCACCTCCACCCCGACCAGCGCGAATACAGCTGGGTCGGACGCACCGGCGACGGCTACCGCTACGACCACGCTCACGCGTCCAAGGATCTGCTCGCCGAACTCGCTCACTGTGAGTACGTCCACGAGCCACGACTCACCCGGCTCAGCGATCACTCCGCGCTCACGGTGCGCCTCACCCGCACCGGTACCACACCGTTGCTAACCTCCGACCCCGTCGAAGCGACCAGCGAACCGACCCTCTTCTAACCGGCCCCGGACGCCGGCCGCTTCGATCAGGCAGCGGCCAGCGACACGGAGGAACCGGCTGAATGTCCCCCACCACCCAGCTCGACACACCCCGCATCGGCGCCCGCGTCCTACTCCTCGACCAGCACGACCGCGTGCTCCTCATCCACGCCCGCGACCCCGACGCCCCGGACCACCACTGGTGGGAACTCCCCGGCGGCGGCCTCGACCAAAGCGAGTCACCCGAGGAAGGGGCCCGGCGCGAAGTCACCGAGGAAACCGGCATCGAACTGGACCAACTCGGCCCCCAGCTGTGGACCCGCGAATCCCGCTTCCACTACCGAGGCCGCGACCACCACCGCATCGACCACGTCTTCCTCGCAAGGTGCGCCCAGCCAATCCCCACCACCGCCACCACCTTCACCGAGAACGAGAAAGCCGGACTCATCGAACGCGCCTGGTTCACCGCCACCGAACTCCACAGCTGCCCGGACAAGCTCCTACCCGCCGAACTCCCCACCCTGGTCGACGCCATCCTCGCCGGAGACCTGCCTGAACAGCCACTCCTACTCTCCAGTTGACCTGGCATCTGATGGTCTGACCTCATCAAACGTGCGACTGCATTCTTCATCGCCAGGCTGGCCGCGGCCGGTCACACACCGGCCGCGGCCGGTCGCTGAGCAGACGGTTTAGCGGTGTGGCGCGCGACGCCACCTGCAGCGAAACGGCGTACGCGGTCGCCATCGGGGGCATTTGGACGTACACGAACATCGAACAGCCCGCCCCCTGTGGGACACGCTCATCCCCTCCCTCGGCAGGCGCGTAGGCGCGCCATCGCTGCTGGCGACGCGGTCAGCGCGTGACCGAGGTGCGGAAGGCGCTCCACCCGCTCTCGGAAACGAGCAGCATGCCGCCATCCGGGTTCTTCGAGTCACGCACTGCGGTCGCCTCAGGCGCCCAGGCAACCTCGACACAGGCGGAGTTGCCGTTGCCTTGGCTGAAGCTGGACTTGCGCCAATGCCCCACCTCGACACAGGCCGAGTTGGTGTCGCCTTGACTGAAGGTGGACGTCCGCCACACCCACCGACCGTGGGAGCTGTTCATCCGGTGTTCCTTTCGGTGCGTGCCGTTACAGCTTCGACAGCTCCCGCAGGAACGGGCGGGTCTGCTCCGGCCCAAGAGCGTGCACCCGCTGGTGCTCCCAGAACGTGGTGAACCTCGTTAGGTTCTTCACGTCGTGCAGGATGTCGAGGCCGTCGTACTTCTCAACGTACGTCACCTGTACAGCGGGTTCCGTATCGAACCCGAAGATCCCGTACGTCTCCTCCTGCCCGGGGTAGTAGCCGTGACGGAAGGGCGCGATCTGAATTTCGACGTTGGGCCGGTCGAGAGCCTCCATCAAGGCGGCGGCCTGACCACGCATGACCGACATGTCGCCGTCGACGTTCTCCAGAGAGCGGAGCGCAGCTTCGTGTATGACGAACCAGAATTGCTGGTCGGCGTTGTCCAGAACCACCTGCCGTCCCAGGCGCATCTCGACATACTTCTCGATCTGGTCAGGTGCTGACGACGGCCGATAGGCACGAAACAGGTAACGCATGTACGCCTCGGTCTGCAGCAGGCCGGGGATAACCATGCTGTTGTGAGATCCCAGGGTCGCCGCGCTGAACTCCATGTCGACGACCTGGCGCATGTCGCCTTCGAACATGCTGCGCAGCGTCCCCTTCCGGCGCGGCAGCTGCTTGCGGGCGAGCGCGGACAACTCGAAGTACTCGTCTCGTTCGGAGCCGTCTACGCCGTACAGGTCGAGCAGTAACTCCAGGTCGCGATCGTTCACTGCGCTGACCGCGGTCTCGCCGTTCGCGACCTTCTGCTGCGACCACTTGCCCCGCGTCGTCGTGAGCCGGGCCGCCACCTCCACCTGGGACAGCTGGGCACGCTCACGAGCAGCCTCCAGCTTCCGACCGCACATGATCTTGTAGATCAGCGGCGGGAGCGGACCACGAGCCATGAAGCAGACCTCCGTCGTCGTCACCTGACTTGATCACGGACGGTAGCAGCCGCAGATTCACCCGTTTAGTTGGGTACAAAATCTTTGTACCCAATGTTACGTTGGCTGCACACACTCCACATACGTTCAAGGCAGGTGGTTCATGATGGGTACACACCCTATCAGCGATGCGACTGCCTGCATGGACCCCCAGGCCTCGTCGACGCGCGGCGCCCAGGCGGAGGATGACGCGTGCCGCGTCCCCTGCTGGGCGCCGCATGGCCTCGTCGACGGGCGGCGGCACCACCGGACGGCGCGCAGTCCGGTGGTGCCGTTCGATGACGGCGATCCCCCCAGTCTGCCGTCGACCCGATGGACGCTCGAACGCCTCCACTGGCACGGGAAGTGCGACTCGGTCCAAGTGACGTCCCCGGTCGTGCTGTGGACGCCGTTGGCGGTCGCCACCTGGAGCGTCACCGAGACCGGTCGTGCCGACCTCTACCGCGAGCTCCTCCTTGCCGCGTCCGATGGTCAGCTGGTCAACCTGCAGGAGATCATGGTCGAGCCGGTGACGGCCGAGGCCTGTGACCTCGGGTGCGTGTCGTGGTCGATGACGGAGGTCGTGCCATGAGCACGTCCGATTGGTTGTCGTCGCTCGCTCTGGCCCTGCTGGGTGGTGCCGTGCTCGTCGTCGCGGTTGTCATCGTGCGGATCGTTCGGTACTCGCGTCGGCATCGTCGGCTTGCGAACCGGCGGTTCCGGCGCCGGTACCGAGCGGCGAACCCGACAGCGCTGGTCGCCTACCGACCGCGTCCGACGGGCACCAACCGGAACTGCGCGAGTCCTGCCCTCTCTTCGGCACACCGGCGGGCCGCGTGATGATGCCCGCTCCTTTGACTCCGCTCGGACGACCGCGACGGTCCGAGCCCGCCGACGAGTGGCGCTGCTCCCCCGAACGCGCCGCCACCCGTCCGGTGGTGGACCCGGGCATTCATCCCCGCGCCCGGGTCCACCACCCTCCTACCGCCGAGGCGCCTGGTGAGCGACAACGCCAACTCCGCGGAGGTCACCGACGCGTGCAGGAAGTGGCCGGGTCTGACGATGCTGCTCCAGCTGCCGGGGCCACCGTGGCGCGTCATGACACGCTCGGACGGCGAGGTGTGCTGCCAGCGCGTGTACGAGTACTTCGTCGAGACCGTCCACATCGCCGACCCCCTGCACGTCGGTGCCAACCGCCGACCGATCGAAGGCCGCACGCGACCAGCTCTAGCGCCCGAGACCTTCAGCGGCACCCTCCGCGGCGCGATCGCTTTCCTCATCCAACCACCGCATTGGGAAGGCGAGCCACGCCCTCCCACATGACATCGAATCCGTGAACGGAGGACCACCATGCACGGCAAAGATCTTGTCGTAGGGACATACGTGATCATCAAGAAGGGTTGCCCTCTCGCCTTCTCCTTCGAGGGCAGCGACCACGTGCAGTTCACCTGCGGACGAGCACGGGATGACGCCTTCGAGTTCGTGGTCGAGCGCGACGCGTTGGGGGCGTTCGAGGAACTGGTCTCGGCTGCTGTCAAGGAGATGAACGACAGGGAGCCACAATGACGCCACCTTGCCTCGTCGCCCGAGCGTCGACGCTGATGCTTGACCATCCCGGTTGGTTCACAACGTCAGGGGGTCAGGCGCAACGCGCCTTCCGCGCGAGAGAAACAGTATGGATGGTCACCTGTGACCAGACGAGCAGCACCGTGTTCGAACCGAAGATCGACGTGATCCGGCCTGAAGTGTCTGATATGGACATCAGGCAGGTGATCGGATCCTTCGAGCCGGGGCAGCTCCCCTCACCGTTTCGAGAGACACCGCTGATCCGCGACTACGGTCGGCTTTGGCGCGTGCGCAGCACGGACCTGTGGGAGGCCATCCTCCCGCACCTTGTGCGTCAGCACGGCGATATCGCACAGACCATTCAACGCTACCGAGCGCTCTGCACGGCGATCGGAGACAGAGTCACCACGTCCCTGGGCACCCTGCTCATAACCCCACGCGCGAGAACAGTCGCTTCCGCCGACGACAAAGCCTGGGGCGAGTTGGCAAACCGGCCGTGGGTCCGTCGCGTACGAGCCGCGGCCAGGATGTACCTCGAACGCCAGACGGCGTGGGCTCAATTCCCGCCTGACGCGCTCTTTCATGCCGTCCGCGACATTCACGGTATCGGCACGCAGTCCGCGGCCGGGATCATCGCCGACATCACGAACGACTTCAGTCGTTACGAATCCATCGAGTTCGGTACGCCCGGACGGTGGCACCAGTTCTGCGATGACCTGGACTGGCAAGTTTCGATGGAGGATTTCGCGGCAGCATGGAAGGTGCTCAGCCGTGACCAGCGGTCCACATTGGCCGCGCTGTCCATCGACTGGCGGCAGAAGACGCGGCGACCAGCACAGGCACGTCTCTTTGAGTCTTCCACCCCTGCTTTGGAATCGGACGACTGTACCCCGGCTTCCGGGGACCAGAGAGCGTCCGCATGACCGACCTCACCTCCCACCAGAACCAGGAGACCGGCCAGCAGACCGAGATCACCGAGAAGGCGATCTCACGAGCGGTGGGCGAGGAACTCCGCCAAGCCCGCGAATCAGCAGGCTGGTCACGCAACTCCTTCGTCACCCGCCTGCCATCCGGCATCGGCGCACGCACCCTGCTCTCCTACGAACACGGCACCCGACATCTCACCCTCCTCCGCTTCATCGAACTATGCGCGGCAATGGATGCCGCAGCACCCACACTGCTCAACCAAGCCCTTCAACGCGCACAAATCCACCTCCGGAATCTCGTGCTGCAGATCGACCTGCGCCACCTGCTCAACGACAGGAATCCCAGGTTCCTCCCCCTGTTCCAATGGGCGCACAACAAGCTGATCGACTACCCCGACGGGATCGTCGAACTACCGCCCTCTTCCGTACGCGAACTCGCCACCTTCATGGGCTGCCCTCATCAAGTACTGGCCGACTACCTCGCTCAGTTCATCCCCGAACACCCCCAGGACCTCAGCCTCGACCAATCGGCGGCCTCATGACCGTCGAACCAGCGCGGAACGCGCAGTACCGAACACCCGACATCGTCAAGGTTCCCCGGCTACGCCCCGTGTGCAGCTCGGTCCGAGGACGGCTGGTGCAGTGGCGACCACAACGAGAGCGAAGACCCCGGCGGCCATCACCGGCGAAGACCTGCGACACGTGGCCTCCGCAGCATCATGGATGACGATGACGGTCCAATCGCCTCAGTCAGAGTCGGAATCCACTCTCCGGGGGTGAACGAAACGGTGCTCGACACGTTCAGCATCGACAATACCGACTAGCGAACCTCCCGGCGGCCCGCCGGGAGGTTCCCGAGCAGTAACCGAATTGTCCGTTGGAAAGGCAGGTCTCCTTTCCACCCAGGAAAGGGAACAGGCAGTGGGCGACAGGCGTCGGCAAGCGAAGCCACGCAACAGGCGTATCGGCGCACGGCTGCGGGCGATCCGCAGGCAGCTTACTGATCTCACGTTGGAGGAGGCCGCGGAGCTGTTGGGCTGGTCTGCTTCGACGCTTTCTCGTACGGAGAACGGGATCCGCGAGATCACCAGCGAAGAGGTCGCTACGATCGTCACCGCCTACCGCCTTCCCGCAGCCGACCGGGTGAAGATCATCCAGGACGCGCGCGCAGAGCACTCCGCAGGATGGTGGGATCAACCATTGCCCGGAGTGCCGACAGAGATGGGCGTTCTGGCGGGCTATACCGCGGAAGCGAACAGCCTGACCGACTGGTCGGTGATGGCCGTGCCCGGTCTGCTTCAGACCGAGCTCTACGCGATGGCCATGTGGAAGTCAGGAGGCGTCAATCAGGAAGACGCTCAACCCCAGTGGGAAGCGAGGAAACAACGTCAAACGATCCTCGGGAATGTCGACTACACAGCGTTCATCCACGAAGCAGCGCTCGACGTCCCGTTTGGCGGCCCCGGCGCCCACCGCGCTCAACTGGAACACCTGGCCGGCGCACGAGAGCGCGGCATCGCGGTCCGCATCATGCCGAGGTGCCTGCCCTACGTCGTGATCAGCTACAGCTGGCTCTACATGACATTCCCGAACAGCGCGCCGGTGGTGAACGTAGAGATCACCGGCGGAAGCGTGTACCTGTTCGACGATCAAGCACAGCACTACACGAACAAGATCGACCTGCTGGACCGCTTGACGCTGTCCAGCGAGAAGAGCTCAGCCCTGCTGCGATCGCTGGTGAAGGCGTACCGATGACATGGCGAATCTCCAGCCGCTCCGCAAGCAGGGACAAGGCCGTTCACCGCGCCCACAAGTGGTCGACCACCTTCGTGGGCAAGGTCACCGACGGGCGAGCACCGGCCGGATGTCGAGGGCGCCCCGGACGTCGCCCGAGCCCCCGGGGACACCGCAGCGCGCCGGTTCCGGGCGTTGTCCAGCAACCTGCGCCTGGCACCCGCGCGGGGTGGTTGACTCGGCAATCACCCCGGCCGGCGATCGTAGACAGCCCTCGGCATGAGGTTGCTGAGACGTCGAGCACCAAGCAACCAGGGCATGGCCGCCGCTGCCGCCCGGTTCCTCCGCCCGGGTGGTTCCGCTTCGGATCTGACCCGACGTGGACCATGCTGGGAACCACGGCGAACCGGGCGGGCGGTTCGACGAGGCGGAAGGATGCCGTATGACTGAGCCCTGGGCGCAGTCGTGCGAGATCCTCTCCTCCGCCGGACGAAGCGTCCTGCGCGGGCTCGCAGCCGTCGGCGCACACACGTTCGAGACCAACGACGTCGCTCCTCTTGGTGATCTCGATCATCAGGATGTCGCCCCAACCTTGACCGATCTGGCTCGAGGCGGCTGGGTGTCCGAGGTCAGTCCCGGCCGCTGGACGGTGACGACCGAAGCCGAGCACCTGGTCGCTTCGTTGGCTGAAGAGCTCACCGCCACGACCGCGACCGTGCACGTCCGTGCCTTCACACGTCACCTCGCCGCGGCCCTGGCAGATGCAGGGAAAACACCGCTGGACACGCACCGGCAAGCGGCCATCGTCGCCGCGGTGGCTGCGGCCGGACGGCTCAACCTCGTGGACGAGGCGCTGACCCTGGCAATGCAGACGTGGCGAGCCACCACGCCCAGGGGCGATTGGGCCTGGTGGCACACACTGGCTCACGTCAGCGAGGAGATCGCCACCGAAGCACACGAGGCGGACCGCTTGATCGACCTGCTGCAGGAGAGCGGCACTGCCTACACCCGCTCTGGAGCAGGTCACCGCGCCGATCGACAGTGGCGTCGAGCGTTCGTGCTGGCCGACGCCACACACGATCGTCGGCGCGCGGCCGCGCTTCTCCTGCTGATCTGCGAGCGACGCCGCTCGGCCAGACTGTTCGGCCAGGCACTGACGGTCTGCCACGAACTGATCCGCCTGTATGACGACACTGACGATCACCTCGGCCTTGCGGAAGCTCTGACCGAGACGGCCGTCACTCTCCTACGAGGTGGCCGACGAGACGACGCCGGGCACTATCTCGACCGCGCTCTTGACACGTTGGTGATAGATGCACCCTCGCCACGTGAGGTCAGCCGCCACGCCCAGCAGCTGGTGACAATCGGCCTGCTCTGGGAAGAGCTGGGTTCCCCGGCGACGGCTATGCCGGTCTACAGCCGCGCCCTGGCCGAGCTGGTCGACGTCGACGATGAGGCAGCAGACGACGTGCGTGATCTCCTCGCCGCAGTCAGCAGCGCAAGCCGAGGATCCTGAGTCACTCACGAAACAGGTGCAGCAAGGCTCCTGCGAGCTGGATCAGGGCTACCACGCTCTGGATCGGTGCTGCTCTCGAGCGCAGGCGACGTCGTATGCGGCGTGGCTTGCGCCGGGAGCGGTTCTCGCAAACCTCGCACGCGACGCGGTGGCAGTGGTGGGGACGTTCGGGTTGGCTCATGTCGGTACTTTCAGGTGGAGCGTCCAGCGGGGGACCTGGGCTTACTTGTCGAGTGCTGTGCGATCCCGGCGGAATGGCAGGTGGTCGAGCATGCCGATCGCTTTGACGACAGCCGGGACCTCGCGCACTACCTGCTGGTTCTTCTTCCGAGGCCACCGGTTCTTGTCGAGCGTGCGCACCAGGTCCGCACGTTCCAGAGTCGCGATAAGGGTGCGCACCTGCCTTTCGCCCAGACCACTGAGCTTCATCGCGAGTTCCGTGTTGAAGACCGGGGTCGAGATGAGCGAGTCGACCAGGCGCGCAAGACCGTCGTTCCGCCGGTTCAGCTTGTTGAGCAGCTCGTCCCGGATCTCCTCGAGCGCGTACACGAGCTCGATCTGGCTCTTGCACAGCTCGCGGAGCTCGTTGGCGAAGAAGACCACCCAAGCGTCGAAGTTGCCGCGGTCCACGAAATTGCGAAGCTGTTGTCGATACTCCTCGTTCGCGTACGAGAAGCACAGAGACGGCGCCAGGATCTGATCCCGCAGAATGTTCGCCCGGATACAGGCGAGCGGGATCATGAGGCGACCGAGGTGGTCACTGTAAGAAACCGGACTGAGCAGCACGAACTGCAGGTGCGCCAACGCGAGGTGCACCACCAGCGGAAGGTCAGTATCGGCCTCGAGCCAGGTGGCGAATTCGGCCACCGCGGCTTGCATCTCCGGCCCCGGTGGGACGCACAACAGGTTCGCGTCTTCGGCAAAACGGCCGCCCAGCCATGCGTGACCAGTCCGCCAAGGAACCCGTGCCATGAGCTCCGCCCGTTCGTCGGACTCTCGGGACGGCCCACCGGCGAGCATGTGCGCTGTCCGGACAAGCAGGGTGCCCGCGAGCGACGCACCGCCGGCGATACGCGCCACGGCGTCGTCATCCGCACGCCGAAAACGGAGCACACGGGGATCGATCGCGGCCGGTATGTCCACGTGCGGCAGGTCCATCGCCATGACTTCCGCAAGAGAGACGAACAGGCCATCGAGGTCGAGTGATGCGCCTGCCTCGCGAAGCTGCGTGACTCTGACCAACGCCTCGCGGTTCGGCAGACGGGCGGCTGCCTCGTCCAGCCGACCGAGCTCACCCTGTGCGTCAGCGACAGCCTGGTATGTGCTCATGCTGAGTTCAAGGTCGTCGTGTAGCGGAGCCGGACGGAACGCTCCCTCTTGCACCATGCGGGAAGGCAGCTTTTCAATACCCCCGACAGGGACCCAATGCCCGGACACGCCAGGCCGAAAATCGCTCACGGCGCAGACTGTGGAGTACTCGACGACCGTTCCACAACTCTTCATTCCAACCGGTTCAAGATCATATGCACGTGCAGCACCCACAGCCAGCCGCTCACGCCAGACGTTCCATCAATCGGGTTAATTCCCCACGTCCAGGGCAGAAAACGAGGTGCCAGCACCGCGTCAACCTCGCCAAACCTCACGCAACCGCAGATAGCTCGAATGTGCATTCCCTACCCAGGGGACACGCCTTCGAGCTACACCTATGGAAATACGACACTTTCAGCCCAGTGAAGTTCACACGAAAGTGTGACACCTCGCTCGCCAGACACATTCTGGCAGTCCTCGGCTGCCTCTCGGGTAGCTTAGATCACTTATTATGCACGTGCATCTGCACGTGCATGTCCAGCGAAGTGGGCTCGACTGATTGGACAGATCCCGGTCCGGAAGCACCGTGACGGGGAGTCCATCAGGGCTGAAGAGATGCGTCCGACGTGAAGCTTGAGCGGCCGGAGTAGTAGCTCGTGTTCATCCCGAAGGTTGCGGATTGAGGTTGGGGATGCGGGGGCGCAGCCGCGCGTAAAAGCATCACGGATGCCTCGGCCTCGACCCCGACGACGAGCGTGGGGTGCACGGGCAGGTGCTCGCTGCCCTCGTGTCCCGGCACGGCATGGAAAGCCGCCGCCGCGACTCGCTGACTTCCCGTCATCGCTAGTCGGCTGAGGAGTGACGGGTCGTGGGCTTCAACAGTTGATGCCAAGTGCCTGCCGAAGCGCGCTTCGTCTTGGCAGCTCATGCCGTGTTCGTTGTGGACGGTCGGCTGGCAGATCGCCCGGGTTGGCGGCACGATGGAGGCCGTGGCGGTGCACGGCTCCGGCGTGGTCGCCGCGGCGCGGGGAGGTGGTCGCCGTGGCGCGTCCAGCGCGGGCTGACCCTTCGGCACTGCCGGCATGGATCGAGCCGATGCTGGCCAAGTCCGACGGTGGCCGGCTGCGGGAGGGCCCGGAGTGGGCGTATGAGTACAAGCTGGACGGCTACCGGGCCTGTATGCGGATCGCCGCGGACGGGACGACGGTGCTCACCAGCCGCAACGGGATCGATTTCACCCATGAGTTCGCGGACCTGGCCAGGGTTCTCGGACCGGCGCTCGATGGGCGGGCGGCGGTGCTGGACGGCAAGATGGTGGTCTACAACGATGCCGGAGAGATCGATTTCGGGTTGCTGCAGGAGCGCCGCGGCCGGTACCAGACCCACCACAGCTCGATCCGCCGCGACGAGCCGTTCGACGACCTGAAAGTCCGGTTCCTCGCGTTCGACCTGTTGCAGTTGGGCGCGAGTTCGCTGCTGGACGCGCCCTACGACGAGCGGCGCGGGCTGCTGACCACGCTGCCGATGCCCGACCCGTACCTCGTGTCGGTGGTCCGCGCCTTCACCTTCACCGACCTGGCCGCCGACCGCCGCACCCCCGAGCACCTGCTCGCACACGTCGCCGCCTCCGGCCACGAGGGCCTGGTCGCCAAGCGCCGCACCTCGCCCTACCAGCCGGGCAAGCGCCCCGACTTCTGGTGCAAGCACCCCCTGATCCAGACCGCCGAGGTCGTCATCTGCGGGTGGCGGCCCGGTCAACGCCGCTTCACCGGCACCCTCGGCGGCCTGCTCCTGGGCGGCTACCACCCCGGCACCGGGGAGCTGATCTACGTGGGGCCGTGGGAAGGGGGTTCAGCGAGGCCGAACGCGCCCGATTGCTGGCCCGGCTCGAGACCCTGGAACAGCCGGACCACCCCTTCGCGGTTACCCCGCCACGCGAAGACGTCGCCCGAGCCCACTGGGTGCGGCCCGAATTGGTCGGTGAGGTCGTCTACCGGCAGGTCACCCGCAGCGGAGGACGGCTGCGCCACACCGCCTGGCGGGGCCTGCGCGCGGACCGCACCCCCAGCGACGTGCTCGCTCCGCAGACCCGCGCCGCAACGACGCCGTCTGAGCCGCCGACCTCATCAGCGCCCGCGCCGGCCACCTCGACGGGGCCGGCGGGTCAGCGGGTCACGGGTGCGAGCCGGTGACCGTCGGCTGACCATCTCCAATCTGGACAAGGTCCTCTACCCCGACGGGTTCACCAAGGGCGAGGTCATCAACTACTACTCGCGCATCGCGTCCGTGCTGCTGCCGCACCTGGCCGGGCGGCCGGTCACGTTCATCCATAACCGGACTACAGCCTTCCCGCACATCTCACTGCGCCAGAAGGTGTTCTATTCTGGCGTGAGGTCATCGGACTCGTACCCGAATAGTGCAGTAAGCTGTGACGTTTGATCTGGTCCGACACGATGATTCTCGGGCACCGTTCCTCCTTGAACCCACGCAACTGTCTTACCTGAGAGAACCGAAAAATTAGAAAGATCTCCTCGCTTCGGGGGACTATGGAGAAGTTCCCAGGCGTCCTGGCGTTCTGCGAGCGGATGACCAATAGATATCCCTGGGTGGGATACGACCGTCACGCACAGCCCTTCGGTGACAAGAGACATTTCGTGACATAGGGCAATCGTTCCGTCGGCCATTGCTACATCATTGGGAAGTACCATCATGAACTCGGGGTCAGCGTCTATGATTGCTCCCCTGAAAACCCACAAGGATAAGTAGGATGGTGGCGGATCGCCGTTGATCATCCATGTGTAATGAGGAGGGGCATTGTCGAATCGTACGGCGATGTCGTTCAGACGACTGTCAGCTAGTCTTGCTTTGGGGTGTCCTAGCATCAACAAGACCTTGGCCCACCACAACCCTACGGCCCGCCACTCTGTTTCATCGAAAGTTCCCGCCCAGCCATTAGTTGCGAGTGCTTCGACGATAGGTCTTGCTGGCTTCTCGAAGCGATTGTTGAGTTCCTGATTGCAGTCCCTGCATACTGGCAGAAGAACGCGTTGTCGAGTGGGGTGGTGGATGGGCTGGCCTTGTCGATTTAGTACTGGCTTTGAGTTGACTGCCCACGGGTTCCTGGGTGATCCAAGAGCATCCATCGTCTTAAGGAACCATTGCGGCCATACGTGTTCGCCCTGCCCGGTTGACGGGTTCGTGCCGCAGGTGGTGCATAGCTCTATCATTCTGATACGACCTCTTAGGGGACAGGTATTTCTGACATGTCATTCCAACACACATCCCGTCAATCTCCGCCATAATTCTAGTCTACTTGGACAACGACTCTCATCATCTGCTGGCTGACCAGCGGTGTGTCGCGCCAGATCGAGAACAGTCGCGGCTGTCAAGCTCAAGAGAGGTTGGATGACGGCGAACACGGCACTGAGGACGACGGCGGCGCCATGACGACCAGCCTGAATCCAGCCAACGAGTCGAACAGGCACTCGACTTAACCTCATTGGCGCGCAGGGAGGTGCATGGTGATCGCGGACAGTACCGAGCCGGTCGGCGAACTGTCCCTTGCTGAACTGGAGGGGCAATTCCGTCAAGCGCATCGGTGGCTTGCACGCACATCCGAGCAACATGAGTTGCCCGTTACGGGCAGCGCACTTGCAGCTGACGACGACGCGACACGGCCTCATCCGTTGTCGTATATCGCGCTGACTGCGTTAGTGGCTGCCGTGGATCACTTCCATGCGGCGGCCACCCTGGTGTCCGTAGGACGCGTCATCCACAGTAACGCGCTGTTCACCCTGCTCCGTGCCGCCTTGGAGAACGCGTCGACAGCCGTCTATCTGATGGGCCCTGGCGACGCCAAGACGAGGATTCTGCGGGCGTTGCGAGTGACATGGAGCGACATGGTCGACCAGCTCGGACTGGCCGAGAAGCTGGGTGTGGAGCCGAACGTGTCATGTTGACAAAATGTGGATACGCAAGGTCCTGAGTGGACCCATGTTTCGCAGGTCAGGGTGACCACGTTGAGCCGGTCTCTGACGATCGGAGCGGGTCTGCTCGCTGGTCGCCGTAGCCACGCTCGTAGCTATGTCGGGGAATGTCTGCTGGGTCATCGGAGATGGCGTTGGGGGACACCGAGTTGGTCGGCCCAGGTGCGGACGAGTTCCTGGAGTTCGTTGTCGGTGTCGGCGATCTGTTTGGCGTGGCGGAGAAACATCGCGGCCTGGGCGGTGTTGCCGGGGCCGGCGGCGCGAGCGCGGGTGATGAGCGCGTAGACGGCGAGTGAGTCCACCTCGAGTTGATTCAGGGCACGTTGTGCCGAGGCGATAGTTACGGCTTCGTCGGCGATATCTTGTGCTTGTGGCCACTCGCCGCGGTCGCAGTGGATGTCTGCCAGGTTGTTCAGTGCTTCGGCGAGTTGGAAGGTGTTCGCGGCGCCGTGGCGGGCGAGTTCGCGGTGGATGGTGACGGACTCGAGGGCGAAGTCGAGCGCGGCGTCGTGGTCGTCGCGGGCGCTGGCACAGACGGCCGCGTTGACCAGGACTCCTGCCAGATCCTCCCGTGCCTCGTCGTCGGACAGGGCGCGGTAGGCGGCGATGGTGTCGTCGAAGACCTGGGCTGCGCGGTCGTGTTCTTCGGTGGCGTCGAGGGCGCGGGCCCACGCATGGAGCACTGCGGCGTAGTTCGCGTGGAGGTGCTCGTTGGTGTCGTGCGCGAGAACCTGGTGGAACAGGTCGGCGGCGCGTTCAGCGTCACGCAGCGCCTGTTCGTAGCGGCCGAGGTCGAACGCGGTGGCCGAGGCGAGGTGCAGGGCTTGGGCCAGTTTGCGGCGTGTCCGGTTCCGGTCGCCGCGCAGCGCGTTGTCGAGCAGCTCGATCGCCTCGGTGACCAGGTCGAGTGCGGTCGGTTCGTCGTCGAGGGCGACGTGGGCGTGGGCGAGTCCGACCAGTGTCTCGGCGAGTGACTCGTCGTGGTCGGCGCGTTGCGGGCCGGAGAGCTTGCGGTAGATGCCGATCGACTCGTCGTAGGCGTCGATGGCATCGGGGTGGCGGCCCACCTCGTGCAGGCAGTTGCCGAGGTTGTGGAGGGCGCCTGCGAGCGCGGCGAGGTGGCTGCCGGGTACCCGGTCGGCGAGGCCGCGGTAGAGCGGGACGACCTGGTCGAGGTAGGTGAGGGCTCGCTCGTGCTGGTCGAGTCGGCGCAGCAGCGCGGCGGTGTTGTTCATCGTGTCGGCGAGCCGGGCGAGGTGGGTGTCGCCGTGCCGGGACACCAGCGCGCGTGCCAGCGCAACGGCCTCCTCCCCCAGCTCTGCGCCCTGCTCCCACAATCCGAGTTCGGCGTGGGCGCCCGCGAGGTTGCCCAGTGCTCGGATGAGTTCTCCTCGGTAGCTGTCGGGCTGCTCGGCGTCCAGTTCCCGGTAGATTCCCACCGCCTGCGCGGTCGCGGTCAGCGATGCCTCGGTCTCACCGCGGGCGTCACGGATCGTGCCCAGGGACTCCAGGGCGGACGCGAGCCGGGCACGGTCGCCGTGATCACCGCTGTGTTCCCACAGTTCCCTGGCGATGGTGATAGCCCGCTCGATCGCCTCGACCGCACGGTCGAGGTCGCCCTGCTCGTGGGTGAGGTCCGCGACGGTGATCAACGCGTCGGCCCGCGCGGTGGCCAGGCCTTCGGGCTCGGCCGGGTCGGCGTCGAGGTCGTCGAGAAGCGTGACGGCCTCGACCGCGAACTCCGCTCCCTCCAGGTACAGGCCCAGCTCGGCGTGCGTGGCGGCCAGCGTGGTCAGCGCACCGGCCAGTTCGACGACGTCGTCAGGGCTCTCGACGAGCGCACGGTAGTCCCGGACGGCCTCCCCGGCCATGACGAGCGCGCGATCGTACTCGCCGACCGCGGACAATCGCAACGCCAGGTTGTGCCGCAGCTCCGCGACGAACCTGGCGTCGACGTTCGCCCGCCGGGTCTCGGCCCGCAGCAACGCGGTCGTGTGGACCACCGCGAACGCGGCCAGCGTCAGGCTGTTGTCTGGCAGGTTCGGCACGATCACCGCCGACAGGTCCTGGTCCCCGCGTAACGCGCCCAGCACGTCGACCAGCGTCGGATCGTCGACCTGGGTGGCGACGGTCATGCCGACACCGATCCGGTCCGCGGTGTCGACGGCCAGCAGCTCGGCCATCGCCGGTTGAACGACACCGCGATGCCGGCGTGCTGCCCTGGACAGAACTGTGAGCGCACGGAACAGCTGCCGGTCGTCGACCAGTGGCGCCAGATCCGTGGTCAGCTCCGGGTAGTCGGCCAGCACCAGCGCGACGAGATCCTCGCCCAGCCGATCGGGCCGCAACGGATTCAACGCGGCCTCACCCGGGTACAGGTGGGTCAGCCAGGCAAGGTGGTCAGCGATCACACCCCGACCTGCGCCGTCGAGGGACCGCAGCGCGGCGAGCACCTTCCGCGCGGCAGGCAGCTCGTCCGCGCCCACCAGCGTGGCGGCGGCGACCAGCTCCCGCATCCGCTCCACGCGCGCGGGCACATCGTGCGCGGTCGCGGACCGCAGCCAGTAACGCTCCTCGTGGTCGAGCACCCGCCGCACCGGGTCGGTCCGCGCGGGCAACACCTCACCGGTCGCGGACCGCACCACCGCATCCAGCACCGTGGCCAGCGCGGCGGCGTGGACGTCGAGGACCTGGTCGTAGCGGTCGTCGTCGAGGTCCGACGGTGTGACCACTTCGGTGGCTTGGCCGCCCAGCCGGTCACGGAACGCCGCGACGGCATGAGTGAACTGCGCGTGCCGTGCTCCGCCCGGGGCAACCACCGCGACGCTCTCGACCACGATGGCGGCAGCCAGGGCCGTGATCCGCGGGGCCTCGTGACGTTCCAGCGCGCGCTGCCATTCGCCACCCGCCCTGGCCAGCAACAACACCCTTGCCACGCCCTGCCCGGCGGACCGTTCCAGCAGCTCGGTCAGCACATCGGCGACCTGCCCTGGCCGTGCCTCCGCGTAATCCACCACGAGCAGCAGACCGGCGCGGACCGTGCGCACCCGCGCCAGCACCTCGGGCTCGGCGTCCTCCCGCACAAAACCCGCGTGCCAACCACGGCCACGCGCATGCTCGACGAGTTCAGTCGCCAGCCGCGACTTGCCTCGCCCACCCGGCCCGATCAGCAACCGGACATCCAACGGACTCGGCTCTTCCAGCCATCCGGTCAACCGCTCCCGCTGATCGTCCACCGGGAGGTAGTCGACCACCCGGTACTCCGGCCGCAGCAACTCACTCGGCAACGGCTTGTCCGGTAGAGCACGGGACTCGACGAACAGGTCCGGCAACGCCAGCTCCGGCACCCGGTCCACGAGCCGCTCCGCCAGCCGCGTCAAGTCCGCGGTCAGGCTGGTGTGCCGCACCGACGCAGCCTGCCGCACCGACAACTCGGCCATGTCGTCCGGCAAATCCGTTGGCATCGTCGTGCCATCGAACAACACCGGAATGATCTCGATACCGCGCTCCAGAGCACGGCGGACCTCCCGCCGCACCCAATCGTCCTCGTAGTCGACCAACCGATCCGTCGTGCCCTCCGCACACGCCAACCACTCCGGACCGATCAGCACCAGCAGAACCCGGACCTGCTCCAGCGCGGCACGGATCTCGTCCGGATACCGCTCCCCCGGCGACATCGAGACATGGTCGAGAAACACCCGCTCGCTGCCGAACCTGCCGACGAGGAACTGGTGAGCCTCGGCGGCACCGAACCGCGCGTCCACGGTGCGGTAGTTCACGAAAACGTCAAACACGACCCCATCATCCCGGTCAACCCGCAAGAGGGTGAGTCAGGAGCGTCTCTGACTGTCGGCCAGAACCGCCCCTGACTCGCCGGCGGAGGCCGGGTCCTTCGCGGCTGTGTTCTTAAGTGCCGCTGCCACCAGGGACTCGTAGCCAGCCCTGATCTAGCCCTACATCGGGTTTCCGAGAACGGTCCCTGGTCAGCGGCGCGGTCATCGAAAATTGTTGTAACGCCTGGTCCCAGTGTCGCGAACATCAGGCATGAGGATGGGAGTCGGGATGGACAGCAACGTCGCGATGACAGAGCCGGTCGATATAGCGGTTGGCGTGTTGCTGCCTCAGTCGACCTCGCTCAGCGATGGCGAGTTGGTCGACGATGACGGTTACGGAGAAGCCATTGGCGGTCGCGATGCCGGGAAGCGCGTCGCTGCGATTGGGCATCACGTGCTGCAGGCAGCGGCCGAGGCGATCGGGCGGGAGATCGGCCTCGTCGTCGGCGGCGTCGTCGCAGGCATCGAGCAGCACGATGACAAGGCCGCAAAAGCCGGGGCGTTCGGGATCGACGATGTGGTGCTGAAGTTCGGCATCAAGGCGGCGATCGGCGCGGGCAAGGTAATCGAGGCACTATTCACCGCCAATGGGGAGGCCACCGTAGAGGTGAGTCTGACGCTGCGCAAGCACTGACCCATGGAACACGGTGTCGGGAGGCTACTGACCTCCTTGGAAATAGAGGACTGGCGCAACGGCGAGGTACGAAGCGCGTTTGCCATCGGCGACGGACATGTGCTAACGGCCTGGCACTGCGTCAAGGTGGGCATGGATGCGCCTTGGTGGATACGGCTGCAACCACTGTCCGACGATGACGAGCCCATTGACATTCCCGTCAAGAACGTGGCGTGCTGCGAAAACCTCGACGCTGCCCTGCTGGCCTTTGACGAGGAGCGGGCGGGCGACAAAGCCCAAGAACTGCGCGAACGCCTTGACTCCGTGGCCCTCCCGTTGGGCGTCGATGTGCAGCCGCTCGACAACATCCGCATATTCGGCTTTCCCGAGTTGAACAAAACCGAGTTCGCCACCGCGCTCAACGGGACGGTACGGACGACCACGTTCAGACGTGGCCCGAAGTTGGCGATCGCTCTGCACATCGACGGATTCGGCACTGTCTACCCTGAGAACCCGAAAGGAATGTCGGGAGGTCCGCTGGCCTGCGGTGACCTCGAAGGCCGCGAACGGGTCGTGGGTATCGTCTCGGCGTTCCCGAAAGCTGGTCCGCAGGACCGCGCCGCGCTGGGCGGCGGTCTTGTCGCGCGCCATGTCAGGGATCTCCAGGACGTGTTTCCTGCCGTCAAGAACGCGGTGCTGCTCAGCTCTCCACCCCGGGTTCCGGTGGTAGAGGTTGAGCTGTCGCCCGACGTGGTTGTAGCCAGCAAACCGGACTTCGAGGCAGCCAGCGTGTCGCTGCCGGAGAGGTTCACGCTCGCGGAGCTGTCCAAGGTTGTCCCGCCCCGGCCGATGTCCAGACTCGCAGACCGGCTTCAGGCACTGCGTTCCGCCGTGACCGCCAAGCCCGTCCTGCTTCACATAGGCGCGACCCGACTGGAGATCGGTCGGCTGCAGGTAATCTACCGACGCGAGGTCGGCAGTTGGCCCAGGCACAACTCCCTCGATGCCCTGCTGGTCGAGGCCGCAGATGTCAGGGATCCTGGTCAGGGGCCGACCAGGCTGAGCGCCCTTGCCAGGTTCGTCGTCGCCACGGCCGCCGCTCTTTCGGTTTCGCCGCAGGACAACTCGGTGCTCGCGAGCTGGCTCACCGCAGTCGGCCACCAGATCGGCGACGCACAGGCGCATTACGACGAACGACACGCCGGGACTGCCTGGCTGGTGATCGACCTTGGCGGCGAGCCAGCGCCGGGCAGCCCACCCTGGCCGACCAAGATCGTGTGGACACACTTCGACCGCACCGGTCAGCTCACCAAAGAAGTCGCGGTTGAGCCAACCGAAACGGGCCTGCTCACCGCGCTTCGCCGCGTGCTTCGCGACGTCCCGCAAACCTGGCCCGTGCTGGTGGACATCGCCATGCCCTATGCACTGCTGGACAAACGCATCGAGCAGTGGCTAGTCCTCGAAGTTGACGACGACTGGGAGTCGTTGAGCGAGAGTTGCCACCCCCGGTTGCGGTGGTCGCCACGCCTCCGCGATCAGCGGCTGCATGGCCGGTGTGTCGCGTGGACAACACGGACAAGTTGGGCGGCCGTACCCGAGGCGATCCGCGACGAGCTTCTTGCCGACAGCGCCAAGCTGAAAAAATGGCTCAAGACCGGCACCAACCAGGCGTGGCTGGTCGGTGGCCACACGAAAGCCGCAGGCACCGATCCGCTTCGCGTGCTCCTCCGGGAAGGCTGCGGGTTTCTGATCTGGTTCCCGGCCGGCTCGGACGACGACCATCGGCGCCGGGTCACCGAGGCAGCAGCGAGGATTCCTATCGACGCCCGCCGGAGCGAGATCCCGGAGGAGATACCGGACCTCGACCACCACCCCGCGATCATCTGGGACGATCCTCGCGGCCGCAATGACTTCGCGTTACCTCCCCCGATCCGGGCCGAACACATCCAGACAAAACAGCTGTAAGGGAGAACGGACGTGCCGTGGCGCATTTTCACTGGTGATGGCCCGACGGACGGGAAAGAACCCTGGCGCGACCTCCCCGGCCCACCACCGTGGCGCCAGCGTGCCACCGCGATCACCAAGTTCGTCCCTACGGACGACCTGGTTGACGCGGTCAACACGGCACTACATCTGCGGCGGCCGCTCCTGCTCACCGGCGCACCCGGTTCGGGCAAGTCCACGCTGCTCAGGCTAGTCGCCGCCGAACTGGGCCTCGGAGATCCACTCAACTGGTACATCACCTCCCGCAGCACACTGCAGGACGGCCTCTACCAGTACGACGCGCTGGGCCGACTGCATTCCACCCAGGTCGAAACGGAAGAGCACGGCAGGCATGTCGAGGACTTCGTGACTCTCGGCCCGCTCGGCACCGCCCTCGCCTGCGACGAGAAACCACGTGCCGTGCTCATCGACGAGATTGACAAGAGCGACTTCGACTTGCCCGGCGATCTACTGAACATTCTGGAGGAAGGCGAATTCGACATTCCGCCGCTGGTCCGAGACACCAGAGCGAACCAGGCGTCAGGAGACGACGTCTATCAGGTCCGCGGCGCCGACCGAGCCATGTACATCGTCCCGCACGGCGTGGTGCGCCGGACCCACTGGCCGGTCATCGTCATGACCAGCAACGGCGAACGCACCTTCCCCGCCCCGTTCCTACGCCGGTGCGTCCGGTTCGAAATGAACACGCCATCGGAGCCCTTCCTCAAACAGATCGTCGACGCCTACCTGGAGCGCGTCACCGAGCAGGACCGCGACGCGATCACCGCGTTCGCACAGCGGCTGGTCGCGGGCGAACGTCTTGCCATCGACCAGTTGTTGAATTATCTGTACCTGGTCACCGGCGAGTCCAACGTGAATGTCAGGCTCGACGATACGGTCCGCACCCGGCTGGAGAGCACCCTTCTGGAGGAGCTGAGCGGCAAGTGATCGACCGACTTGCTCAGTCGATCACCACCGCCCTCCCGGAACTGCGAGGCGAACAGATCGCGGACGCCTTGTGGCTTGCCGCGAAGTACTCAACCGCAACCGAGTCCTCCCTAGTAGACAGCGACACGACCGGCGCTGAGGTGTCACGGGCAGGCTCAGAGGAGGACGAGACACCTGCCGACAACCCGGCCGTGACGTCATCCGGGGCTGATCTGGCGCTCACCGACGAGGAACGGCCATCGACGAATCCGCAGGCGATACTCGTCACTGAGGTGGGCTTGCGGGTGCCGGTGGCGACCGGTCCGATGCCGATCACCGTAGTCGCGTTATCCCAGTTCCGGCGGGTGCGCAGGCCTGGCCCGCCGGTCGTGGACGTCGACGCCACGGTCGAGGCGACCGCCGACGTCGGACGGCTCGTGGTTGTCTCCCGACCCAGTGAGGAACGCGGCCTCGACGTCGCGATCGTGGTCGACCGAACCCCAGTTGCGATGGTCTGGGCGGACGCGATCGACGAGTTCGCGGCGACACTCCGCCGAACCGGCGCATTCCGGTCCGTCTCCCGCTGGTGGCTGGACGAGCTCGTGCTCCGGGACAGTGCGGGCACCGTGCATGGGACTGACATCATCATCGATCCGGCCGGACGACGCCTGGTGCTCCTGCTAACTGATGCCACCGCGGCCCGGTGGTACGAGGAGCAGGCATGGCATGTGCTCAACCGGTGGGCGAAGGCGATGCCGACGGCCCTGGTGCACCTGCTGCCACGGAGTTATTGGGGCTACACGGCAACGGGCGAACCGACCGCGACCGTCCGCTCCGGCCGACCGGCTGTCCCAAACTCCGGCGCGGAGGTCATGCCGTCATGGTGGGGCGACGATCCGGACCCCACCGACGTGCCGGTCCCGATCATCGCCCTGTGCCAAGAAGACATTTCGCGGTGGGCAGACGCCGTGGTGTCCGGCAACGCATGGGCCGACGCGATGTGGGCCCGCCCAGCGGAAACCGTTTCCGCGCCAGCATCCGAGCTGACACCGGCCGACCGGGTACGCACATTCCAGTCCCGCGCGAGCGTCGGCGCACAGGATCTGGCCCGGGTTCTGGCCAGCGCGCCGTTGCTGTCCTTGCCGCTCATCCGTGTACTGCACGAGCACTTGATCCCGGCGCCCGAGCCCGGGCAACTGGCGGAGATATTCGTCAGCGGCCTGCTGGAGAAGCTCACCGAAGGCGCCGACGCCGCAAACCTGCTGCTGCGGTTCCGACCCGGTGTGGCGGATCTGCTGTACCAGGGCACGACGGCTAGTCAGGAGTGGGACGTCTACGAGATCCTCACTCAGCACCTGGAACGCAACGCCAGCAGCGGAAACGCCATCCGCGCGGTGTTGCCCGACCCACAGGGCGCCGCCACGATCGACAGAGGTCTCGTGCCGTTCGCCGCAATGAGCCGGGGCATGGCCATCAGACTGGGCATCGCCATGCCGGCGGAAGAGATCCCGCCCGGCGACGAGGCACCCGCGATCCCGTTGCGACCCATCTCCTCCAGGTCCGTGACGGTCCCGGTGGTCCGGGGCACATCCGGCATCGTATGTGTCCCCGACGCCACTCCTTCGGTATCAGCGACACAGATCGCCGACATTGTGGTTCACGAGTTGGTCTTCGGTCTTCTCGATCGTGAGGACGCCGACGCCGCACGTGCGATCGAGGACGGCGGCGTCAGCGTCGCCTGGTACGCCGACCTCTTTTCTCCGGACGACGTCCACCGTATGCACGCTTACTTCAACGACCCTGACATCCGACAAGCGGCGCAAGACCGACTCTCGGCCATGATCACCGACAACGTCCGAGTCATCGTGGCCCACTCGTTCGGCGCCGTCGTCGCCTACGAGGCATTGTGCGCCAACCCGGAATGGCCGGTCCGTACACTGGTGACCGTCAGTGCCCCGCTCGGCAGCCCATCGGTCATCGACCAACTCGATCCACCACCCCGGCGCCTCAAGCGTCGGCGCGACCGATGGCCAGAGAACATCACATCCTGGATCGACGTCGCGACTCGCGACGAAACCGAGGCCGCCGGTTATGACCTCCGCGACCTATTCGGCAGCAAGATCCAGTTCCAACTGGTCAGCGGCGAACGGCCCGACGACGCAAGATGGCATTTGGAGACACGGATGGCCGCATCCGCGATCTCAAAGGCCCTGCGGAGTAACCAGACGACAGCAGCCGTCCCAACTGTCAGGACGTCCGGCGGCCGCCGTTTTCTCGTCTCATGCGTGGTCGACTACTCGACCTCGGTCCTCATGGAGCTCCCATGGGGGGGCCGTGAGGCGGCGGAGATCGTCGCGTTCTTCCGATCACTGGGCTACGAACACGTGCCGCTCGCGCCCACCGACCAGACGAAGATCCGTATTTTAGAAGACTTACGGCGCTTCGTCGAAGATCCAGAACGCAATCCCGACGACACAATGCTGTTCTATCTGTCCGGCCATGCCGCGCTCTCGCGTGAGCGTTACTTCTTCCTCCCAGCCGACACAGTGACAGACCAGATCGACACCAGCGGGATATCTGCTGATGATCTCGGCAGAATCTTGTTCACAAGACCGTCCATCGACAGACAGCTTCTTGTGATTGACACCGGCGCAGCGGGGCACGCTATACGCCAGCTGGACCGAGTGGCGAGAAGAGTCAGTAACGGTCCAGAAACAGCCATGATAGCGTCAACAGACGGGATACAACGAGCACGCGAGCCGAGATTCGGGTCAGCTCTCATCCGCGCCGCACAGGAATTGACCGATGACGATTTCGACATAAAAGAACTGGTCCACCACGTCAATCAGTACCTTCGACAGAATTCCAAACAGTTGGCAGTAGCGATTGATCACGGCGTCACCTCGAGTTACACCTCTGCCTTCTTCTCGAGAAACCGAGACGATCGAAACAGGGCAATCGAGCAAATCGTCAATATCGAACGGCCCGCCAAGGTCTTCATTGCCTATGCCCACGACTCGCAGGCACACAAGGATGACGTACGCAGGCTCGCGGACCTCCTGCGGATGAACGGCGTGGACGCGCAGATCGACCAGTATGCCGAGGAAGATCGGCAAGACTGGACCAGATGGACGTACCGCCAGATCCTGGAATCCGACTTCATCATCGTCGTGGCCTCCCCAATAATGAAGGCTGCAGACGACGGGACCTCACCTGCGGACAAGAACCCGAGTGTCCGATCTCAGATGGTATTGCTCCGTAACCATATCCAGCAAGAGACGCGAAGAAATATCTTGCCGGTTGTACTGCCCGGCGGGACGCGCGATGAGCTCCCGATGTTCGTCTTCCCTCACACTGCGACCACTTACTTCGTACACGACTTCACTATAGAGGGTATCGACGAACTGATTCGCGTTATCGCCAACCAACCAGGAGTCAACGAGACCGACCGGATCACCTCCACACACGGCGCCTTGTGGCAATTCCTGCGTCGGTGGGGTATCACCACTCAGCAGCAAGCCCGAACAGCCCTTAACGCGATCGAACGCGAGGTCGACTCGTTCGAAGACCCACGCAAGCCGGCCTTGTATCGACCCATCCGCGGCGTAGAGCACAACCAGTTATGGTTGGTTCTGCATGAAGGCTCAACCCGTCCTGCTGCAGACCCCGACAGGACGGACGATGAGAACACTGCGAACAAGCAACGGTTCGTCGCCAACTCCGCGCGAGCGGTACGAGAAGCAGTGAAACATCTCGAAGTGGAGTTCGGATGGTTCCGCCAACCAGAAGACTTGAAGCATAGAGACACTCAACGCCACTTCGGGCAGTTGTACGACGCACTAAGGACCGTTACCCGCCACGAGGACATCCCGCCTGCGCTGCGCCGTGCGGGCCTCACCATCCGCGAGTACGAAGTGCTCCGCCTGCTCGCCGACGGGCTCGGCAACCGCGAGATCGCCGACCGGCTGCACCTCTCACATCGGACGGTGGAGAAGCACGTGTCAAGCCTGATCACGAAGACGGGCCTGCCGAACAGGAGGGCGCTGAGAGAGTACGCCGTCGCCACCGCGGACCCGGTGCAGTAACGACTCAGCCCGCGGTGCGCGGGACCCGTCGGGCAGCCTGTCCAACACGAGTAGCACCCTCAGCGGCATGCCGTATAACAAGTACGCCGCCACCGCGGGCGGGGCGAGTCGGAGGCCCCCCGGCGACGGCAGCCAAAAACGCAGGCTCATGGCCGGCGCCCCTCACACCCCAGCCACGGCTGCAACCCTCACCACCTCCTTCGCACTCGCCGCCGAACCTGCAGTCGACACGAGGTCCGTACACGTGCGGGGTTGACCGATCGTGGTAACACAGGACGGCGACCCGAGATGTAGGTGGTGAACCCTGTCGGCGCTAGCGGACTGATCCACTTCACACCTGCGCTGACCTGCTCATTCTATCTCATTGTCTTCCGTGCATCTGGTCACGAATCGACATCCGACGGCCTGTAGACGGCCTGGCCGTCATCTGGTTCTTGCCCTTACCCCCGGAGCTCGAACCCGCGCGACTCGCGGCTACTGAGCGTGTTCACGTTCCCGGTCGTCCAGGTAACGGTACCGGGGCTCGGAGCGACTACTCGCTACGCCGAAGTTGTGATTGACGGACACGGTCTGGGCGCGGAGGTTATGGGTGACCAAGCTCGTCAAAGTGGGCGTGAGCGAGGACTCGATGTTGGATGTCGTCTTCGTACATGGACTTGACGGCGATGCCCGCAAGAGCTGGTCAGCTGGGCCGAAGCGCTCGTTCTGGCCAGAGTGGTTGGCATTGGACGTCAGCGGCGTTGCTGTCTGGTCGCTGGGATACGACGCGGCGTCGAGCCGCTGGCTTGGTCATGCGATGCCAATCCAGGACCGTGCGATCAACCTGCTCGCTGAGCTCGAGAACCATGAGATCGGGCGGCGCCCACTATGTTTCGTCACCCACAGCATGGGTGGGTTGGTAGTCAAGGAGATGCTGCTACACGCGGCCGACGGCCGGGCCGGCTATGGCGAGTTCGCCACCGCTACCCGCGGCGTGGTGTTTCTTGCAACCCCACACACGGGCTCCGATGTGGTCACAAAGGCGGTCGTCAAGGCATTGGGAGTCGCGTACCGCAAGACACCGGCAGTCGTTGCGCTCGAGCGCAACGGCGCGCATCTCCGGCAGCTCAACATCCGGTACCGGAACTGGGCCACGGATCACAAGGTGGCAATCGGGCACCGGATCTTCTACGAGACCCAGCCAACCCGAGGTGTCCACGTGGTAGATGCGGGCTCGGCCGATCCCGGTATTCCGGGCCAAGCGCCCATCCCGGTGGACGCCAACCACATCGACATCTGCAAACCGACTGACCGCAGCGACTTGGTCTACGGCCAGATCAAACGCTTCATCACCAGCATCCGAGACACCCTCATCGGGCTGGCGCAGGGCGCGTCCAAAACAAGCAGTGAATCTGGCCAATGGCAGCAACGACGTACGAACCATGAGCCCCTCCTGACACTCGAGTCGAGGAGTCAAGCCGAGCCGGTGCGTGTAGGGGTGGTACCGCTTTTGGCAGACAGATTCCAGGCCAGGGGGATCGTCCTGGACTTGGCCCAAGCGGATCCCGACGCGGCACGCACGACAGTGCTGGTGGGGACCGGTGGGGTGGGCAAGACTCAACTGGCTGCAGAGTTCGCCGCAACCGCCTGGCACGATGAAGGTTTACGGCTCGCTGTGTGGGCGAGTGCGGACTCACGGCTCTCGATCATCTCGGCCTACGCCGAGGCCGCGCACCGACTACTCGGGGCTGATTCGACTGACTCGGACGCGGCTGCACAGCTGCTGTTGGAGTGGATGGGGTCGACCAATGAGCGGTGGCTGATTGTGCTGGACGACCTACTTAAACCTTCCGACCTGCGAGAACTGTGGCCGAGGACCGGTAGAGCGGGGCAGGTGGTGGTCACCACCCGCCGCCGTGACCCGGCCCTGCGCCGGACCGACCGATTGGTGGTGCCCGTAGACGTTTTTACGCCCACCCAATCTGTGTCGTACCTGCAGGCCAAACTCATCGCGACCGGCACCGGCCCCGACCTGGACGAGGGTGCCGCCGACCTGGCTGACACCCTCGGGCACCTACCGCTGGCGCTGGCGCAGGCCGCCGCCTACCAGCTCGACCGCGGCCTGACCTGCCATCGCTATCGAGACCGGTTCCTCGACCGCTCCCGCACCCTGGCCGAGGTCCTGCCCGACCCAGACGAGGACGAGCTACCGGACGGCTACCGGCATACGATTGCCACAACTTGGTCGCTGTCCATTGACCTCGCCGATCGACTCGCCCCGAATGGGTTAGCCACACCACTGATGCACGTCGCGGCCCTGCTTGACCCCGCCGGTACCCCACTGACGGTGTTTCTCAGCGACCGGATCCTTGACCACCTAGCAAGCACCACCGGGCAAGACGTCAGCGAGGAAACCGTCACCGACGCCCTCGCGGTGCTCCACCGCCTTAGTCTAGTCACTCTTGACCACAACCACCCCACGAGAGTAGTAGTGGCCATTCATGCTCTGGTCCAACGCGTCGTACGTAATCCCCTCACCCCCGACGTTCTCCGCCACCTCGCACGCACCACAGCCGACGCTCTACTCACGTGCCACCCATCGCACCCCGACACTGTCCGATCGCTCGCCCGACTGCTCGGCGCCGAACTGAAGGTTCTTCTGGACAGCAGCAGGCCCCCAGAGACCAGGGTCAGTTCGGACCCTGATGAGCTGCCAGAGCACATCGATCCCGACACCATCTCCCTCGATGGCGAGCACGCTGAACACCTGGCTAAGCTTCTTTCAGCGGCTGTGGACCTGCAGGGCAGCCGGACGGACGAACATGGTCCCGACGACCCCCGTGCCATTGTTGCCACACTTGCCCTCGGCTACGCCCTCGCAGCCGCAAGGCAATTCAAGGGGCAAGAGGACATCGCTTTGACGTTGATTGCCGATGCCCGCGAGGGCCTAATGGACGCTTACACAGCAGGTACAGTCCCGCTGGAAATCCTCGGCCAAGCGGAGTCTATCCACCAGTGGGTCCTCGACCTAACGGGCAAGACTTCGCCCCAATGATCACACTTACTGAGTCCCCACCACGGAACAGCTACCTAATCACTGGAAATACCTCTAGGATCCACTGCGTGTGGACTGGGACGAGGGCTGCTGCGGCGCTGGCGGCAGCGGTCACGTTGGTCGCCATCGGCTTCGGCGTCTTCTTCCTGACACGGACGCTCGTCGCGAATGACGCACGAGAAGTACCTGCGACATCGCATGAAACGGAACCCGAAGTCGGGAACTCCACAGCGACGCCGATTTCGACCGCAGAGGAGAGCCCAAACTTCAAGTGCGGCGGTGCCGTTACAACTGACGCGTACGGTAACCCGCTGGGCCCACTCGAACCGCTCGTGCAGGGGATTCACAGCGCCGCCTGCCGCGGCGACTACGCCAGCCTACTCCCCTACATGGAGAATTCCTTCAACTCGACGCCCAAAGAGGAGGTGGTCGCAGAGTGGGAGCGCGAAGATCACGGCAGCCACATACTCCAGGTTGTGGCGGAGACTTTCGAAGTACCACCGGTCGGAGACCAGGGCGGGCAGTATTTCTGCCACCCGGATGGCGCTGTAGCCGTCATCGCGCGTGGAACGATCAGTCGACCCGGCCTGTGGAGCGCGTTCGACCCGACTGGTCAGGAGCGACCTGCCGCGTGTGAGGCAGCCGAATGACTGCACGGCGCTGGATCGTTGCTGCGCTGAGCGGCCTGTCGACGACCGGGCTCGGCGTGTTCATCAACCTCGCAACCGAGCTCAAGTCGAGCACCTGGGCGTGGGCAGCGGTCGGCCTACTCACCGTCATGGGCGTTCTTTTCGGCGTCGGCTCCGAGCGACTCCTTGCCGCTCGGCAGTCGGCTGCTAAGGAACCTCCGACGTCTGTCGTCAACCGCGGTACCCTGGTAACTATCGGCGGCGAGAAGAACCGCGTCAAGATAAACATCCTTGGCGCGGGCGCAATGGTCGCCCTGAGCTTCATCGTGATTGTTGCCGTCGTGGCAGGCATATTGACTGGTCGAGCAACACAAGAAGGTTCACCGTCGGGCACGGCCCCATCAAAAACAACGACGACTGTGAACACACCAACTCCATCCGCATACGAGAACGCGCTCGTGATCAACTTGGATCGACTACGCGCTTTCAGCGAAGGCTGGTACGCAGTTTTCCCGCGAGGCGCGGAGCGCAACGCAGAGCAATTTTCGAAAACGGATCCTCTTCCTTCCGACGAGATTGGAATGGACGACTTCTTCAGACGCGAACTCGCCGACGGTGCATACATTGCATTGGCGGCCGGCCTGCCGATGCGACTTGTTCTAAATCTCCGCAACACGACCACAAAGGATTTAATAATCCGAAACCTCGTGGTGAAGAACAAGCAGGACGGGCCGGTCCTCGACGGCACAGCGATCTTCGTCGAAGCGGGTGGCGGCGCCGAACCCACCGCCTTACTTCACCTCGACGCAGCCTATCCTGTCGCCCGTATCCTTGATCAGGAGAGCGGGGAAGATGCTGGCGCCTACTTTGCCGCGAGGCCAATAACCGTTCATGCGGGCACCACAGCGACGTTGCCAATCAACATGGACGCACGGACAGCGTCTCACGTCTTTACACTTTCCATAGAATACGAGATCGACGGGAGGCGCTTTAGTCAGATCGTCGACAACAATGGGCAGCCCTTCAGGGTGACACCTGCTATCTGCGCATCGGAGCCCTCTACGGCGGGTCTCACCTATCAGGCCGTACACCAGATGACTTACGAGCCACCAGACTATCGGCCTCGCTTGAAACCTGAAGATCCGGTTTCAAATTCCGCTCGTTGTTGAATTAATCGACCATTCGACAGAGTTCGACGACCCCGGTCAGGATGACACAGACTCTTCCGAGCAACATATGTGCGGACGAACATCCACTCATGCCATTGAGTCAGCCGATCGGTCCGTACCCGCGTGACGCGACCGCCAACCAGACAGGCGAGAAGTCTCGGCGAGGTCGGCGTGAGGGGGCCATCGTGGAAGGGTCGAGCCGACCCAGTGCGGCCACAGCCGCCCGTCCAGCCTGCCCCGGAACGGCAGCAGGCCGCCGACGCGGCGTGGCGCATCCATCAGAAGTGGGACAACTTTCTCCCTGGTCAGGGCACCTCGGACCGAAACCCTTCGCACCCGCGCTGACCTGCTCATTCCTTCTCGTTGTATTCCGATGCATCTGGTCACGACTTGACGTCCGACGGCCTGTGGACGGCCTGGCGGTCAGCGAGTCCGTCGCCCGTGTGGGCCTCCAATGTCACCATTGCGCGCTGTCAGGCCACGCCCGTTCCGCCACAACCAACAGGTCGCCGACCACTTGTTCGATTTTGGCGAGCTGCGGTTCCCGGATGTCGCGTCGAACCGGTGCCGTGATGCCGCGCGGGGACGTGACTGGTGCCGCAACCCCCTTCACGTTGTAGCGGTAGGCACCCCAAATGAGTCTAAACAAGATCAACAGGCCGACTGGGCCTCACCGTCGCTTGCCATCCCTGACGCATGTGAGGTCGATCGCGGGTAGCGAACGGACGAGTGCGACCTCGTGGCCGCCGTCGGTCCAGGTTGGCACTGCTGGCCATGGTTAACATCAGCGCGATCGGCGCGGCAATGTTTCAGTACGCCCTCGGCGCGAGCTGGGCCGGCACAGTTCCAAACCGTGGAATACACGGCCGCACCACAAAGTTTCAATACGCCCTTCGGCGTCAACTGGGTTAGCACCGCTCCTCGGTGAGGGTGCCGAATGAACCCCACGGGTTTCAATACGCCCTTCGGCGTGAGCTGGGTTGGCACCCGACGCTTCGGCCAACTACTCGACGCTGTGGAAGTTTCAATACGCCCTTCGGCGTGAGCTGGGTTGGCACAGCGCACTGGGTGGCGATGCTCAGCATGCTTTCGTTTCAATACGCCCCTCGGCGTGAGCTGGGTTGGCACAAGCAGCCTGATCACCACTGATACCGAGCGCACCAACGTTTCAATACGCCCTTCGGCGTGAGCTGGGTTGGCACGATCTCGGCAACGGCTGGACCGCGCTGGCATAGTTTCAATACGCCCTTCGGCGTGAGCTGGGTTGGCACTCTGGCCAACGACCATTCCACCAAGGAAATCGCTTCAAGTTTCAATACGCCCTTCGGCGTGAGCCGGGTTGGCACCCTACTGTATCCGGCGGCGGCTGCACCTGCGGGAACGAGCCGTCGTTGCACACCTGACCTCGCTGTGGATCTTTGGTGATCAAGTCTGGCTGCTCTACTCGATGTTTTCGCTGGTAGGCGATCTGCACAGTCCAGCGCTATTTGATCACATGAGCTACCCTCCCTAAATGGAGCAACGACGTATAGTCCGTTAGCGTGTATGTCACAGCGCGGCCCAGTATGGTTTGTCTGGTTCGCGGTCAGCTTGGCCGAGTACGACCAGTCTTGTCCAGCAGGTTCCGCAGGCTGGGAGGATGTGGACCGCGTCGGTCGCTGGGTCGATGAAGGTTGTCAGGTGATTGGTGACTTCGGTCAGTTTGTCGGGTGCGATGGCGCAGATGTAGACGCTGCGTTGGATTCGGTCTCCCCACTGTTGGAGGTATGCCGCTATTTTGGCGCGCGCGGAGTCGCGCGAGACGTCGTAGCAGATCAGCATGGTCATCGCCATGACAGCCCCACGAACGCTGGAATGGTTCCCTCGACCAGTCCGGCGATGGTCTGCGCTTGCCGGTAGAGGTGGCGCCGGAGGCTGCCGGCGAAGTCGGGGAGTGCGCCTCGGGTGGTTTGGAGCATTCGGCGTTCGTAGGCGTCGATCAGGATTTCGCGGCCTCGTCTGGTGAGCAGGACGCCGCCGCGTTCCGGGTCGTGTCGTGCGTGGTCGGTGGTGAGGCTTCTGCGGCGGACGAGGTCGAGGACCACTTGGTCGACGACGAGTGGTCGGAACTCCTCGGCCAGGTCGAGTCCCAGGCTGGGACGGTTGTCGTGGTCGGTGTGTAGTAGGCCGATGGCCGGTTCGAGTCCGGCGGCAGCGGCGGCGGACACCGCCTCGCCGAGCAGGACCGCGTAGCCGAAGGACAGGGCGCTGTTGACCACGTCGAGTGGTGGTCGGCGGTTGCGGCCGGTGAAGCCCAGTTCGGGATCGAGGATGCTGGTCCACGCGTCGAAGTAAGCGCGTGCCGCCGCTTCCTCAAGACCCATGATCTCGTCTCGTTCCGTCGCGTCGGGAAGCATCGCGGCGTAGCCGTTGATCTGTTCGGCTGCGACGGCGAGTTCCTGCGCGTTGTTTCTCCGCATGAGGCGCTGTAACAGGACAGCTTGCTTGCGGATCTTCGCGTGGACGATGGCGCGGGCCACGGGCTGCCACCGCTCGGGACGGTCGGCCAGTGTGATCTGTCCGCGTAGTCGTTCGACTCTGCGGTGGTGTCCGGCGGTCACGTAGCCCAGGAATCGGCCTCGGGCAGAGCAGATCACCGTGTCGACGCCGGTGGACAGGGCCCAGTTGCGGAGTCCGGCGGACAGTCCGACTGGTCCGAAGCACACGATTCTCGCCACGAGACCCGATGGCACGTCGAGCAGGTCCGTGTCGTCGTGGGCGATCCTCAGTCGTCCGTCGTCGAGCCATGCCCGGCTGCCGGGGACTCCGAGGTCGACGGTGCGCCGGTCGGGTACGTCGGTGCGGGCGTCGAGGACGGGCGGGTAGCGGACTCCGAAGTCCTCGCCGAGGAAGCTGAAGCCTTCGTCGAAGGACATGATCTCGGTCTTGTCCGGTCCGAGCGTCATCCCGATTTCCTCCGCTGCCTGTGAAGCCACACGTGCTGCCTCCCACGCGTGTTCTCTGGTGGCGGCCGCGGCGACGAGGTCGTCGGCGTAGCGCACGACCGGGAAGCCCGCTTCGCGGAGACGCTGGTCGAGATGTTCGAGAGCCAGGTTGGCGAGCAACGGGGACAGCGGCGCGCCTTGCGGCAGACCTTCGGCGGGCCGGTGACGAGACCGGCCTGTCATACGCGCCGGACGATCGAGCAGCCTGTTGATCACCGCGACCAGGGCGTCGTCGGCGACGAGCACGTCCAGCATGCGGCGCACACGGTCCAGGTCGACGCTGGGGAAGCAGTTGTGCACGTCGGTGTGCAGCACCCAGCCGAGCCCTTCGTCCCGGAGGCGGGCTACTTCCTGGACCGCGTCGACCACTCCGATTCCGGGACGGTACGCGAACGACCCCGGTCCCAGCTCGGGATCGAGCAGCGGTGTCAGGACGGACAGGATCGCGCCTTCCACGATCCGATCTCTGACCGCCGGTATCCGCAGGTGGCGGGTCTGGCCGTCGGGTTCGGGCACGGCGATCTCGGTCAGCGGCCGGGGCCGGTAGCCGCCGCTGACCAGTTCCGCGCTCAGCTCGCCGAGCAGCCGGTCGGCGCCTGCGGCGAAGCGGGTGACACCCGGCGCCAGCACGTCGTCCTCGGCGTCGTTCGCGAGCACCTTGCGCCACGCCGACGCGAGCCGTGGCGCCGACGCGACGAGTTCCAGCGCCTCACCCATGGTCACGTATCCGCTGGCCGGAGGAACGAGCCCTGGTGGAACCGCGCGAGACGGCGGCACCCGATGATCGCGCCGCGATCGTCCCTGACCTCTTCGTCCGGGAACACGAGATCCGCCCGGGGCACGTCCCGGGCGACTACGCGTGACACCACATACCAGGTACCCGGCCGCGGCGGCGGCAACGCGATCGGGTGCAGGTAACCGATGACGTCAACCGGCACTGGACCGTCCGGGGCAGGCAACGTCTCGGTCCGCACCACCTCCTGCGTCATGCGCGCCGGGACTTCGCAGCGCGGCAACTCCAGGAGCACGGCACCGGATGAAGCCATGACACACAACAGGTGTGGTGTCAGGTTGACCAGCGTCACGACGTGCCCACATGGGTGACGCTGTCATGCGGTCCGAGGAACGTCGCGGTCGACGGCCGCAACGGGACCAGCTCGATCATCTGACGATCGAGAGCGTTCTCCGGCGTAACTCGGCGTTGCGCGACCTCGCCCATGTCAGGCGACCAGTGGATGACCTTGCGGTGATCCACCGTGAGCCCGTCCTCCGTTGTCGCCCACAGATCCGGGTCGGCGTCGCTGGGCTCGGGGATGAGCAGCGCGGCCCACCAGTTCGGCTGGTCGATACGCACCCGTAGCCAGGTTCCCGGCGACCACGCCCACAGGTGGCTGGCCGGTGGCGTGGCAGCGGGTAAGTCGTCGAGGTGGAAGCCGGTGAGGTCCGCCCAGGCCGCTGTCATGGTCGGCAGTGCCGCGACCAGGGCAGGCCAGTTCGCCACGTCGCGCCGTCCGGTGCCGAGCATCGTCCACGTCACGCCGTCACCTCCGTCACCTCTGCCATCTCTGTCACCTCGGTCGGCTTGGTCAGCGCGGCGGGCAGGTCGGCGAGGTCGTGTCGTGTCCACTCGCCCACGACACGGACGGTCCCGTAGCCGGCGGTCGTGCGGGCACCGATACCGATCAACCCGTCGTGCAGGTCGAGCACGACGGCGTCGAGCAGCAACAGGTCACCACGGTCCAGCGGTGTACCGAGTGGTGTGACGGTCAGGTCGAACGTTCCCGCGACCAGGACCTCGTGGGTGAAGAGCAGTTCGTCCTGCGCCCCGCCGGTGAACCGGTCGACCGTCACGTGCTGGCGGTGTTCGACAAGGGGTTCGCGTACCACCGCGTCCGCGACGGCGACAGCCGCGCGTCGCAGCGGCCTGCCTGGTTCGCTGGCTCCGTGGCCGAAGATCCGGCACGGACGGCACTGTCCACAGGTGGCATCGGTGCAGGCGGGCTGCTCCAGAACCCGGCAGATGTACTCGGCCCGCGACCGCAGCACGCCCTTGAGTCCGGACCCCGGAATGACAATGTCGTTTCCGCGGCGCACCAGCGCGGCGACCTGCTGTCCGTGCGCGCCGCCTATCGTGGTGCCCGCGCCGACGTGCAGCGCGTCAACGACAGCGAGAGTGACACGCAGCACGGGCGCTGCGCGGTCGGTGGTGGGGACGTGCTCGGGCGTCGGGTAGTCATCGAGACCGCCGATCCGAAGCCATGCCATCAGTCCACCCGCTGTGGACAGATCATAAGTCTGGTGCCCCAAGCCGGTGACGACGCACTGACCAGCACCGATCGAGGCGCCTCGGCCCAAGACTGGCGCCCATGAGCGCACCGCGTCCAGGAGCGCGGCCACCTCGTTCGCTTCGGCGTCGTTCCAGCGCAGCGCCACCCGGAACTCGGTGCCGGCGTCGAACATTTCCGTGGCCCGCAGCGTGCTCGTTCGGGGAGCACCACGGAACCGGTCGACGGCGGTACGGGTGTGTGTTGTCGTCGTCGGAGCCTTGGGAAACCAGGTACCGAGCACCTGGATCGGGGACGCGGACCGGTGCGTTGCTCCCGGTTCCGGCCCGAACGCACCGCCGAGTCCAGGGCGGTCGTGGCAGTGCGCGCGGAGCGCACCGGCGATGGTGGTGCCAGGGATGTGTTCGTGCCCGAACGGATCCCGCCGCAGCGGGAGCACGTTGCGAGTCCGGGTGTCGGTGGCAGTGACCTCGTCATCCCACCACTGCGCTTCCGGAGCGGTGACGCCACCAGCGGTCTCCATCCGCAACGCCACGGTCACCAGGGTGACTTTCACTGCTCCTCCAACATGTCCAGCACCGCACCGCTGGTTGTCTGGTCCCCGATGGACAGGAAGGTCTCCAGCGCTTCACGTTGACGGTCATCCAGGTGCTTCCCGAGCACCGTCAGGAGTCGTGCGTCGGCGTCCGGTTCCGGCGGCCAGGTGTCAAGTCGCGTACGCAGCAGCACGCGAAGCCGGGGCCACCCGTGGAACCCTCGGACCGGGATCGCGCGCCGGAACCAGTACCGGTCCGGGAGCGGGGGCGATGGTGGAACGTAGAGGGCGCCGAAGCCCTCCCGGCGCCGCAGCCCGACACCACGAGCTCGCAGGGCGGTGAGCGCGTCCGGGGCCGGTGCCGTGCCGCAGCGGACCTGATAGGTCGAGCCCGCGGCGACGGCCCGGTCACGGGGTTTCGGTAGGCCGCTGGCGGCGTGCCAGCCTCCGACCTCGGTCCACCGGGTCCACGCACCGACGATCTCCGCGTCGGCGCAGCCGAGGTGTTCGCGGAGTTCGTCGGTATCCGGGCGATCGGCGGGCAGACCGTACTGGTCGAGGAAGACCCCTGGGGCGGCGAGCCGGAGCACGACCATGACACTGCCCTCGGACACGGAGGTTTCCAGCGGAGTGGGCATGTCGTCGTCGACCGTGATGGTCACCGCACCGTGGGTGCTGCGATCACCCCCGAACTTGAGCCGGGAGATCGTCGAGTCGCCGAGCCGCAGCGCGCGGACCGCGGGACCGGTCACCCATCCATGTAGCTGGGTACCGGTCGGCAGGGCGCTGGTCTGGAACAATTGGGCTGTCCGGGCGACACCGTCCATGTCAAGGGCCGCGCGGGTCCGGTGCACACGGGGGATCTCGCCGATCGGCTCCCCTCGGCCTGGCTCGAGCAGCTGCCGGCAGTGGGGACATTCCGTCTCGGCGGCCCCGAGCGCGCGGTCCCACCACAGGCGCTCACACCTGGGTGAGGGCTGGTACTTGTGCCGGAACACAGACAGCGGAAGCGGCAAGCTGGTGTCGGTGTGCAACGGCCCGAAGGTGCCCGTCCCCTCGAACACGGCGCTGAACTCGGGACTCGTCGTGACGTCGATCCCGTGCCGGCGAATCCAGGCGGCGGCGTAGGCGCCCCGCAGCACGGACCCCGGTACGTGGTCGAAGGTGTCCTGACGGAAGTCGGCCCGGCGGCCCCGGCCGAGGGCGGCAGGCTCGTCCAGCGTCGCGGTGACGCGCATGATCTCGGTCATGTGGCGGGTCCTTGGGCGGGTCCTTGGGCGAGCAGCGTCCGCACGGTGTCCTCGGTCGGCGGGTCGCTGGTGCAGGTGATGTGCACCCAGCCCAGGCCGCGGCGCCGGTTTGCGCCCAGGGAGCGGGTGGCCTGCCCTGCGACCGCGAGCAGCGCCCGGTGTAGTGCGAGGGCTTCGTCGGTGAGGTGGCCGCACTGGGTGATGCTGAACGTCGCGGCGGCAGCCTGGGTGACCTCGGCGGAGCCGAGCATGTCGTGGTCCGCGACGTGGTCTTCGCCGATACGCACTCTGGAGGCGATCACCGGTTTCCGCCAGCCGTCACCGGCGGGGGTCGCGTCGGACCAGCTCCACGGTGACGGCGCGTGGACAGATCCGAAGACTGCGGCGACCAACGGATGCTTCTCGCCGAGCAGTTGGCCGGCGGTCGCGCGCATCAGCCCTTTGAGGCTGGTGGCGGGCAGCGGGGTGTCGCGGTCGATACCCGCGTCGACACCTGGGCGTGCGTGCCCGGTGGACACACGGAATGGTGCGGCGAACGCTATCCGGAACTCGACGGTGGTCATCGACGCCACCACCGCGCCATGTCCAACGCGTCATGAAGGGGGATCGTGTCACTTGCGGTGGTGCGGAACGGTGCGGTCACGTCCCCGAGGCCCAGTCGTTCTATCTGCCGATCGAGGTCCTCCGGACGCCCTTCTCTGCCCAGTCGCGCGAGTTGCTGGCGTTGGGATGCGGGGAGGTCGGCCAGCGCGGTCAAGTGGGCGTGGTGGGCACGCAACTGGGTGTGGGGTATCGCGGCGCGTCCACTGATCGTGGGTCCGTCGTGGGTGATGGCCTGCCAGGCCAGTGCCGCGATACCGGGGAACGCCTTCTTGGCCGCTCGTAACAGGTCGCCAGCAAGGTCGATGGTCGCGGAGAGCGGGAAGGAATGGTGGTGGATCACCACCCCTGAGGTCAGCGTCGGGGTGTCGCGTACCTGGGGGACCGCGTCGTGCAGGGCATCGGTGAACGCCGAGGTCATCGCGTCGGCGAAGTCCCACGCGCCGTGCGCGGGCACGGTGATGAGGATGTCGTCCCCGCCGACCAGGTGCGCGATGATCGGCATCGTCGGCCCACCGTTGTCGATCTTCGCGAGCCCGGCCCGCACCGCGGCCCAGGTCGCCGTGTGGATCTTCGACGGGAGCTGGGCCATGGCCTTCGGGTGGCGTCGGTGGACGTCTCGGATGAACGCGCCCAGCGCGTTGCCGTCGGCGTAGACGGTCGCCAGATGGGTGTCGTCGTCCGGTCCACCCAGCCCCAGCGCGGCCAGTTCGGTGGATTCGTCGGGAACCGAACGACCGTCTCCGACGAGTTCCAGCAGGTCCCGTTCCGGCGCGGACACGACGCGGCCGCGGGCCGTCCCGGCGTTGCGGTGACGTTCGAGGCAGTCGACGCACAGCACGTGGGTGTTCTCCGCGTCGTTCTTCGTGTCGTTCTCTGCGTCCTGGGCCACTGACTGGTGTCCTGGTGATGACCGGCACCATTCGCAGGGCCGGGCCAGCGACCACTCGTGCACCGGTGCGAGCCAGTCCCGCGCGACGGCGTCGCCACGTTCGGCGTAGTTGGGGCCGTGGGTCTCGACTGCCCGCAGCGCTGCCATGGGCAGTTTCCGGCGCAGGTGGCTGAGCAGGTCGCGTTCGACGGTGGCGATCACGTTCTCGTCCGTGGTGATCACGCGTAGATGGATCACGCCGTCGATCGGACCGGTCTCGGAGTTCGGCTGGACGGCGCCGTCGTAGCGTTCGATTAGAGCCGCGACCGTGTCCGGGGCCGTGGCCGTACGGATCATGGACGACGCGCCCCGCCGTCCACGCAGCTTCTGTGTCCGGGCCAGCCAGTGCTGGATCTGGACCACACCGATGTCCAGGTAGCGGTTCACCGTCCCCTCCTCGGCGGCAGGTTCCTGATCTGCGCTTTCGGCACGATGGGAAGCCGTTGGTCGGTGTCGCCGAGATCGGGCAGCGGCGTCAGCGGGTATCCCCGGCGAGTGCCGTTGTCGGGGGCCATTTCCGCTCCCGCGGTCTGCTTCCAGAACTCGTAACCCTCGTCAAAGGACTTGGCGCCCGGCTGTCCCGGGCCGGGCGGGTACCACACGAGATCGGGGTCGACCGCGTCCCTTTGCAGGACCTTCGCCAGCTGCGGCCACACATGCCGGTCACGGTGAGCGGTGACGAACTCCGCGACAAGGTCCCGCTGCGTCGCCTCATCGAATTGCGTGGGTTTCATCCCGCGGTAGCGGTCGGCCGCAGGTCCAAAGGCGCTGCCGGCCGGATCGAGCGCCATGGTGCAGGAGCCGTAGCCCAGCGGCTTGCCCCCTCCGATGTGAACAAACGCGGAGCCCTCACCCAGCGCCAGGTCCGGGCGCAGAGCGGCGATCAGTCCGCCGAGTTGTGTGCGATCGAGGTCGCTGAACACGATCCTGGCGGTGAAGGTGCTGCCGATCGCGAAGGCCACCGCGTCAACGGCCATAACGTTATCGGCGTGGTGAGGACGGGCCTTGCCCCGGCGGGGCAAGTGGCCGTTGGGAACCGAAGTGTGCCAGTAAAACTTCCGGCCCCGCAGCCGACGAGATTCCCCACGGTCAGCGGCCGAGCCCCACTGACGGAGCGGCGGATTGCCCGCGTCCCCGGCGACCGCGGTGGAGTTCAGGTAGAACTGGCCAGCACCCGGATGCGGTCTGCCCATCGGCGGGAGCCGCACCGACACCGTCTCTGCCTTCACCGCGACCGCGTCCCCGAACCGCACGTGCCCCCGATAGGACCGCTGGTGCGCCCGTGCCGTGTCCACACCGCGAGTATCGGCAGAACCGAACAGCCGACACGACGGGCACAAGCGCTCCGGATCCCAGCAGGCGTGAAACCCCGGCGGAATCCGGTCGCCGACCGCACCGGCCCCCGACTGACGCCAGATCATGGACAGCCGGACCTGCCCGACCTCACCGGTCTCGGACATCAACAGCCACAACGGCTGCCCGACATGCACTGTCCTGCGCGCCAGGCTCCGCTCACCGACCACGATGTCCCGCGCGGGTCGTCCGACAGGCGCGTAGCGATAGGTGACCGGCACGTATCGTTCCGATTCGGGAACCTGCGCCAGCCGCGCTGTGCGCAGGTCGTCGGCCTCCTCCACGACCTTCAGGAAATCCGACCAGACACCGTCGGGCAGCCGAATGTCGGCGTTCGTCAGCTGGCGTACGTGTGCCCGGTACGGCTGTTTCTCGTCGCGGGCAGCACCGTCGCTGATGAACACCACCCAGTCACCGTCGGCGGCAGGACTAGCGTCCACCGCGTTCCCACCGGGATCCAGCGCCACCCGGAGGCGATCACCCGATCGGAGTCCGTGGGTGGCGTGAATATGCTCCAGGACCGATTGGTTCAACCGGTGCCGAACCGGATCACCCGCCTCACACAACCGCACCCGGGGCGACCCGTGCGGGTTAGCGGGATCGACCTGTGCGACCACCGCAAGCCGCAGTCTGCGGATCTCGCCAGCGATCGCGCCCTGCCGATAAGACGGGACGTAATCCTCGTCGACCGCGCGCAAACAGCTGCCGGTCAACGTCTCGTGCAGCGAACGGACCGCGCCATGCAGTGCCGACCCGGGAAGGATGTGCTCCCGCCCGCCTGAACCGGGTCTGGTGGGTGCCGCCGGTTCAGCATCCGTGCCGAAACCGCGAATCAGCAACGGACACGCAGCGGTAATGAGGACAGACAACGTCCCACTCACCAGATCCCGTCCCGGCGTTCCGCAATGCCCATGAGGCCTGCCGCGAGCAGGAGCGACCGCCGGGAACGGAACGAACGTGTACGGATTGACGAAGATGGTGTCCTCCCCCGGGCAAGCCTGTAACGCTTGACACCACCATCGAGATGCATCGACGACGCGTTACCACAATCCCCGGAATGTGGAGGACATCCTCGATGACCGCACGGCCGCCCCTGATCCGCCGGCTGCGAGCCACGGTGACCCGCCCACGCCGCACCCGGGTGACCCTGGCCAACTTCGCGATCGTGACCACCGCAACGGTCACCACCGGCGTCGTGGCGCTGCTCGCCGAGGACATGCTCCCCAAGCCCCAGGACGGGAGCTGGTTCGTCCTCTCCCGGTGGATCACAGCGGTCGTCCTGCTCGTCGCGCTCGTGGCCGCCCTGAGCTTCCGCGCGCACGTGCACCGCACCACCGGCACCCTGTTCTACGTGCACGCCCTCGACGAGGGCATGGCCGACCGCCAGACCGAGGCACTCGCGGTGGCCGCCGAACGCCATATGGCGACCCGCTCAATCAGCCGGTGGACCGACCTGCCCGACCGCACCTCACCGACCGGGGTGATCGACGTGGTCGACGTCTGCGCAGAGGTCGGCGCGCTCCTGGAACAACAGATCAACGACGACAGTCAGGACACCGGGTACGTGGTCGCACCGAACCTGCTCTGGCCCATGGCACTGTCCATCGGCGCGTACCTCCCCCACACACGAACGGTACGGCTGCTCGAACTGACCACCGACTGGGAAATCAGCCTGACCGACACCGGATCGAACATCGTCGAGAAGCAACTCGAACAGGCCCGATCAGCGGGCCCGGTAGGGGTGTGGATCGCGCTCGCACCCAACGCGGCACACTTCAACCCGAACACGTTCACCGCATGGGGAATGTCCCGATGGCACATCCTCACCTACCCGGAAGGCCCACCCACGCGCGACCAACCATGCCCGCACTGGACGGCCACGCAACTGGAACAATTCCCTGCCGCTCTCGCCGACGCACTGGTCTCGTTGAAGAACACCGCACGCGAGGAAGGCCGCGATCTCGTCGTGGTGGCGATGATGCCGAAAGTCGTCGCACTGGCACTCGGACGCCAACTCGCGCTGCGAGAATGCCGCTTCTTCACCGGCACCCACCTGATGCACTACGACCACACCGCCGGCTACCTACCCATGCGGGTACGCCCGAACCAACCCACCGCCATGCCCACCCTCGTTCCCGACGAGCCCGCCGATGCCTAGCCGCTGGGAACTGACCATCCCCGACATCGACCCGACCACCATCCGCCTCGAACACCTGCACGCCGTGGCCAGCGCCTGGCTCGACCAACCCGGACAACACCACACACACTCCAAGCCCTACACGATCTCACCCCCCAGCCACAGCATCAGCGGCACCGTCGTCGAGATCGGCCTGCTCGAGGACCACCTCACCCACCGACTGCTCAACCACACCACACACGGGACCCGCATACGGCTGGGCCGCAGCACCACCACGCTCGCGAGCCCACCGCAACAGGTCGCCGTCGCACCCTGGACCGAACTCGCCGCACCCAGAACCACCTCCGCGTGGCGCCTAACCTTCGTCACACCACTGACATTCCGCAGAGGAAACAAGTTCACCCCCTTCCCGAACCCCAAAGCAATCCTTGGCGGCCTGCGCGCCAACTGGCAAACACACGCCCCACCCGAACTACGCCAGATTCACCTGGACCTCACCACCGATCCCGTATGGGTCACCGACATCAACGGACACAACGAAATCATCACCGTCAACAATCGAACCGTGTCCGGATTCATCGGACAGCTGAGAATCGAAAGCGACACCAACCACACAACAACCGAAAACATCGACCGGCTCCTCCGGCTCGCCCCCTTCAGCGGCTGCGGCGCCTACACCACCCGCGGCTTCGGTCTCACCCGCGTCGAACCCGCCTAACCCAACACGCCTTCACCCGAAAGGAGCACCGGTTTACTCCGTTCAGGGAGGGCCGCGTCGATGATCGACATGTCATCTGGTGTGCAACACGCCCGAACTGCGGAAACGCGACAGAATCACCCTGATGTGGATCTTCAAAGATCCACATCAGGCAGGGGTGCGCAACGGGCCCACATCACCGCAGGTCAACCCCCCACTGAACGACAGAGGGTTCCAACCAAGGTCACGCCGAAGGGCGTATTGAAACCCGCCGGAGAGTGGCCGGTCAGTTCAGGGCGTCACGGCCGTTCCAACCAAGGTCACGCCGAAGGGCGTATTGAAACACTAGGTGTGGGGTTGCGCAGAATGATCTCGACAGTTCCAACCAAGGTCACGCCGAAGGGCGTATTGAAACGGCCGCCTTCACACTACCGCGGCAGCGGATGGTGCGTTCCAACCAAGGTCACGCCGAAGGGCGTATTGAAACGTCGTGCTGAGCCCGCTCGGGAGCCTCATGTTGCCGATGTTCCAACCAAGGGCGTATTGAAACCCCACAGACCGCGACGGCCCTGAGGCGGAACGTGGTTCCATCCGAGGCGCGAGCGGGTCGGTAGATCCGTCAGTTGATGCGGCGACTCAAAACCCCAACCTCCCAGGACCCGACTTCACACCACCACACACCCTCACACAAAGCACCATCCCGCCAAACACGCCTTAATCCAGCGGTTCCTAGCCGGTTGGATCGAGACCCGGGAGGCGCTTCATGTCTATGCGGGCTCGCCTGTCCCCACCTTTGCAGCCAACTGGCCAGCCAGGTAGTTGGAATTGCGCAACCAGAAGTCGAGAGCTTGTATCCGCAGTTGAGATCAGGGGCGTTCGCCCCCTGGTAGTTGATCATCGAGTTTACGGGTATCCCTCACAGTTGCTGCCTCCCGGATGGAACATTCGGCGGCATCCTGTGGGCGCAGGACGGCCACCAGCAGCTAACGGCAGCAGCATGCAGCCTCGAACCGCTTTTCCCGCCCCGCAGCCAAGCTCGTCACACATGACGACCGGGGTCTTCACTCGACGTCCGGCCGGGCGACGGCGCCCAGGTCAGCAGGTGCGAGGTCGGTGCGGAACCGGTGGATGCGCGGTCGCAGTCGCGCGGTGAACGTCATCACCGTCGCCTCGGCCTCCGCCTCCACGACGAGCGTCGGGTGCACGGGCACGTACTCGCTGCCCTCCTGCCCCAGTACGGTGGTCGGCAACCGCCTGCGCGGCTCGCCCGTCGGCACGACCAGGCCGGCGGCCTCGTCACGGAACGCGGGCGGCAACGGCAGGGACAACCCGATCGGCAACAGCACGTCGTGGGCGTCGGGGCGGGCGAGCAGCAACGCCTCCGGGCGGGTGAGCGGCCCGGCGACACCGACGACCACGGCATCGACCACGATCTTCTGCCGGACCTTCACCCAGTCACCGGTCCGCCCCGCCCGGTAGCGACTGGCGGTCTTCTTCGCGACCACGCCCTCGATGCCCACCTGGGCCGACTCCGCCCTCATCCACAGCCGGGTCGCGGGACGGTCCCGGGTGGACGGTGTCAGTTGCAACGGCGGCCTTGCCCGGGCGAACACCTCCTCGAGCCGGGCACGCCGGGAGGCGAGCGGCGTCTCGCGCAGGTCGTCGTCGCCGACGGCGAGCAGGTCGAACGCGACGAAGTACACCTCGACGCCCGTCGCGGCCCGGGCACGGGGCATCACGGCCAGTGACCCGAAATCCAGCCGTCCCTCCCGCAGCGCGACCAGTTCCCCGTCCACCACCACGTCGCCCAGCGCACGGGCGGCGGCCGCGATCTCGGGGAACCGCGCCGCCAGGTCGCTGTTCCGGCGGGACTGCACCACACCCAGCCCGGTGAACACCACCGCCCGCCACCCGTCGAACTTCGGCTCGTATACCCAGCCGGGCCCAGGAATCTCGCGGACATCCCGGGCGAGCACCAGCCCGACCGGGGGAACCAGCGCACCCACGGCTACGGCCTCGCAGCGGGGGCGGTCCACTCGATACGCAACGCCCAGGAACCGTCACCCCGCGGCACCCACTCCCCCACCCGGATCGAGTGGCCTTCATCGTCCTCGACCTCCACGAACCGAGGCTCCTCATGCGACGGAGGCCCGTCGAAGACGATATTGATCACGCTCGGCAACTGCCTGGTCATGGTGGACCACCTGCTCATTGTCTCAATCAGACAGTGTGCGACCGAACGGCGACTCGCGCACGACCGCCATTGCCGTGACCGCGACGGCCACTCGAAGCCCACGTCAGGAAAAGGCAATCGCTGATGCACTCTGTAGTCATTCGGGTGTGGACAGTCCGAATCAGAGTCCTGCTGCGCCAGTCAGGGCACGCTCGACGTGACCTCTCCGCCGAGTTGGCCAGCCTGCGAGGCGCCATGGGCGTCATGGGTCCAGTAGACCCGTAAGCGGGCCGTGAGCACCTGCTTACAGGCCGGACACAGTACGCCGCCTTCTCCTGCTGGTTGCTCGCCACACTTCGCGCACGCGGGACCGTCCATTGCGCTTCTCCCTCCATCACCTGGTCGAGCCCATCAGGACCATCGCATGCTAACCCCACTGGCGGGAACATGCGTTCGATACACGCGGCAAAGTGGCCGATCAGACACGTTCCTGATCAGGATTTGACTCCAGCGACGATCGCTTCGATACTCGGCGAACACATGTTCGATCGCTGGCTTCCCCCCGGCGTGTGGGTCGGGTGGGGAGTGACAGTCGTGGGCTTCAACAGTGGTGGCCGGAGCTGGGCGGAGCTGGAGCGCGCGCTGTCCGGGACGTCAGACCCGCCGGTCGGCGATGGCGGGGACAGCCCAGCCTGGTCACGCAAACGCGAGGGGTACGCAGGCCCGCCGCCCGATTTGGCCGGCCGGTTCATGAGCGACGACCTGTGTGGCGCCGGAGTACGCGTCCCGTACGCCGAACTGCATGTCCACTCGAATTTCAGCTTCCTCGACGGCGTCAGCCACCCCGAGCAGCTGGTGGAGGAGGCGGCGCGGGCGGGATTGGATGCGATCGCGCTCACCGACCATGACGGCATGTACGGGGTGGTGCGGTTCGCCGAAGCAGCCCGCGAGCTGGGCGTGCGGACCGTGTTCGGCTCCGAACTGTCCCTGGACCTGCCCGGCCCGCAGAACGGTGTCCCCGACCCACACGGCAGACACCTGCTGTTGCTGGCACGCGGATTGGAGGGCTACCGGCGGATGTGCCGGGTGATCAGCAACGCCCACCTCCGCGGCGGGGAGAAAGGCCGCCCAGTCTATGACCTCGAGGAGGTCGTCGACGAGTTACGGGGGCATGTGGTCGCGCTGAGCGGCTGCCGCAAAGGCACCGTCCGTCACGCCCTCACCACCGTCGGGCCGGACGCGGCGTATGCGGAGCTGAAGCGGCTGCGGGACTGGTTCGGCCCCCACCACACGGTGGTCGAGCTGATCGACCACCAGCTCCCGCTGGACAGCCGCCACAACGACCTGCTCTACGACATGGCCGCCGAACTCAGGTTACCGTCGATCGCCAGCAACAACGTCCACTACGCCCAACCCCAGCAGAGCCGCCTCGCGGCCGCAGTCGCGGCAGTGCGTGCCCGCTCGCACCTCGAGGCGATGGACGGGTGGCTGCCACCCGCGCCGGTCGCGTTCCTGCGCACCGGCGAGGAAATGGCCCGCGTCTTCCGCCGCTACCCCGGCGTGGTGCAACGCGCCGCGCTGTTCGGGCTGGACTGCGCGTTCGACCTCCAGCTCGTCGCCCCGGAACTGCCGCCGTTCCCAGTCCCGGAGGGACACACCGAAGCCACCTACCTCCGCCACATCACCCAGCTCGGTGCCGCCCACCGCTACGGATCCCGCTCCACCAACCCGGAGGCCTATGCCCAGCTGGAGCATGAGCTGGCGATCATCGAGGAACTGAACTTCCCCGGCTACTTCCTGGTCGTCTGGGACATCGTGGAGTTCTGCCGCCGCAACAACATCCTCGCCCAAGGCCGCGGCTCAGCGGCGAACTCCGCGGTCTGCTACGCCCTCGGCATCACCAACGCCGACCCCGTCAAATGGAAACTGCTCTTCGAACGCTTCCTAGCACCCGAGCGGGACGGGCCACCGGACATCGACGTGGACATCGAGTCCGACCGCCGCGAAGAAGCCATCCAATACGTCTACACCAAACACGGCCGCCGCCACGCCGCCCAAGTCGCCAACGTCATCACCTACCGCGCGAAGTCCGCGGTCCGGGACATGGCCAAGGCGCTCGGCTACTCGACCGGGCAGCAGGACGCCTGGTCCCGCCAGATCGACCGCTGGGGCCCCATCGCGAAAGCCGACCCCGGCGAGAAACACCCCATCCCCGACGACGTCCTCGCCCTCGCCCACCAAATCGGCGACGCACCCCGCCACCTCGGCATCCACTCCGGCGGCATGGTCATCTGCGACCGGCCCGTCTCCGAAGTCGTCCCGGTCGAACACGCCCGCATGAAAGACCGCACCGCGCTCCAGTGGGACAAAGACGACTGCGCCGCCGTCGGCCTAGTCAAATTCGACCTCCTCGGCCTCGGCATGCTCTCCGCCATCCACTACACCATCGACCTGGTTCGCGAACACGAGCACGTCGAGGTCGACATCGCGAAACTCGACCTCGCCGACCCCAACGTCTACGACATGCTCTGCGCCGCCGACGCCGTCGGCGTGTTCCAGGTCGAGTCCCGCGCCCAGCTCGCCACCCTCCCCCGCCTGCGGCCACGCGAGTTCTATGACCTCGTCGTCGAAGTCGCCCTCATCCGCCCCGGCCCCATCCAGGGCGGCTCGGTCCACCCCTATATCCGGCGCCGCAACGGCGAGGCGTGGACGCATGCCCACCCCAAGCTCGCGAACGCGCTCGACCGCACCCTCGGCGTGCCCCTGTTCCAGGAGCAGGTCATGCAGATGGCCGTCGACGTCGCCGACTTCACCCCCGCCGAAGCCGACCAACTCCGCCGCGCCATGGGCGCCAAACGCTCCCGCGCGAAAATGGAACGTCTCCGGGACCGCTTCTACGAAGGCGCCGCCAAGAACGGGATCACCGGCAACCTGGCGGACATGATCTTCGGACAGATCGAAGCCTTCAGTGGTTATGGTTTCCCCGAAGCCCACTCCATGTCCTTCGCCCTGCTGGTGTATGCGTCGGCGTATCTGAAGCTCTATCACCCGGCCGCGTTCTGCGCTGGGCTGCTCCGCGCCCAACCGATGGGCTTCTACTCACCCCAGTCACTGGTCGCGGACGCCCGCCGGCACGGCGTCACCATCCTCCGACCGGACATCAACGCCAGCCTCGCCCACGCCACCCTTGAACCCTGCCCCGACAGCACCGGGGGTGTCGCTGTCCGTCTCGACCTCGGCTCCATCCGCACCATCGGCACCGACACCGCCCAAACCCTCGTCGACGAACGCAACACCCACGGCCCCTACCGCGACCTCGAGGACCTCGGCCGCCGCACCGCCCTCACCCAACCCCAACTCGAAGCACTCGCCACCAGCGGCGCGTTCACTTCGCTCGACACCCAGCGGCGTGAGGCGCTGTGGCAAGCCGGTGCGGTCGCCCGCGACCGGCCTCAGTATCTTCCCGGCACTGCCACGGCGGGTCACGCGCCCGCCCTACCTGGCATGACGGCGCTCGAGTTGACGGTTGCCGACGTGTGGGCCACCGGCATCACACCCGACCGCCACCCCGTCGAGTTCCTCCGCGCCCAACTCGACGAACTCGGCGCACTCCCCACCGCCGAAGTCGGAAACGTTCCGGACGGAACCCGCGTCCTCGTCGGCGGCGCCATCACCCACCGCCAACGCCCCGCCACCGCAGGCGGCATCACCTTCCTCAACCTCGAAGACGAAACCGGCATGCTCAACATCATCTGCAGCCCCGGCCTCTGGACCCGCTACCGACAACTCGCCCGCAACGCGCCCGCCCTTCTCATCCGCGGAATCCTCCAGAACACCAACGGTGTCTGCAGTCTCAACGCCGACCACCTCGAAGCCCTCAACCTCGACACTGCACACAGATCTCGCGACTTCCGATAGGCAGGACAACCCAGGTCCCGCATGCTTCTTTAAGATCTCAGGGATCCTGACCCTTTCTCAACGATCTTGGCCGGGACCGATCCAAAATCGGTGTTTTCGGCCCGACACGCCGGGCTGAGTTCCGACGGGATGGGCACTGTGAGTGATGACATCGGACCTTGTGAGTCCACGTAAGCGTGAGGGGAAGCCGGCGCGGGAGCTGTCGCCGGAGCAGGCGGCTGCGGCGGCGATGGTGGCCGAGGCCAAGGCTCGAGGGTTGGCGTTGACCGGCCCGGACGGTCTGCTGAAGCTGTTCACCAAGAACGTGTTGGAAACCGCGCTCGACGAAGAGATGACCGAGCACCTCGGCCACGAGAAGAACCAGGCCGAACCGGATCGGGAATCAACAAACGTGCGAAACGGTGCCCGGTCGAAGACCGTGATCTCGGATGCCGCCGGCGAGGTCGAGATCAACGTGCCGCGGGACCGCGAAAGTACGTTCGAACCGCAGATCGTGAAAAAGCGGCAGCGTCGGCTCACGGATGTGGACGAGATCGTGCTGTCGCTGTATGCGAAAGGGATGACCACCGGCGATATCTCCGCGCATTTCGCCGAGATCTACGGTGCGTCGGTCTCCAAGGAGACGGTTTCACGGATCACTGACAAAGTGGTCGCGGAAATGCAGGAGTGGGCCAACCGGCCGCTCGACGTCGTCTACGCGGCGGTGTTCATCGACGCGATCCACGTCAAGGTCCGCGACGGCCAGGTCGCCAACCGGCCCGTCTACGCCGCCATCGGGGTCACCGTGGACGGCCACAAGGACGTCCTGGGCCTGTGGATGGGCGTCGGTGGCGAGGGCGCGAAGTTCTGGATGAGCGTGCTGATCGACCTGAAGAACCGCGGCGTCCGGGACGTGTTCTTCCTCGTCTGCGACGGGCTGAAAGGCCTGCCGGAGGTGGTGGCGAACGTGTGGCCGCAAACGATCGTGCAGACCTGCATTGTTCACCTGATCAGGAACACGTTCCGGCTCGCGTCCCGCCGGGACTGGGACGCGGTGAAAAGGGACATCAAACCCATCTACACCGCACCCAACCCCGACGCCGCACTCGCCGCACTGGATGAACTCGACGAGAAATGGGGCAGCAAGTACACGGCAATGATTCGACTGTGGCGCAACGCCTGGAACGAATTCGTGCCATTCCTCGACTACGACATCGAGATCCGCCGCATGATCTGTTCCACCAACGCGATCGAATCCCTCAACGCCCGCTACCGGCGGGCGATCCGCGCACGCGGGCATTTCCCGACCGAACAGGCCGCGATGAAATGCCTGTATCTTGTGACCCGCAGCCTGGACCCCACCGGCACAGGCCGCACCCGATGGACGATGCGCTGGAAGCCCATACTCAACGCCTTCGCCATCACGTTCGGTGACCGCTGGCCGGACGCCGAAACCTACTGATCAACAACGCCGGAAACACCGATCACGGGACAGACCCTCTTGGCCCCTCGTTGGCCCATGGGCCATAACGTGAGAACATAGCAGCGGGCAGCGCAACGTACTTGACTTCGGCGGCCGACCGGAAGTCGAAGGCGATCTCGAAGGCGTTGAGCGCGGGTTTTCCGACGTAAGACACGCGCGTATGTGCTCCACCGTCTTGTTGGTGCCTCCGGGTTGAATGGACGTCAGTAGCAGGGCTGGCAGCAGCGAGACGAACCGGTTGGAGCGAAGGAGGCGCCGCGTGCCCGAGAGCCGCCATCGCTACCTTTACGAGCGCCTCGGCGACCAGGACTTCCAGCAGCTCGTGAGCGCTCTGCTCGCGAATCAGTTCCCCGATTACATCCCCATGGCCCTCCGTCAGGCTGACGGTGGCCGCGATGGCCTGCGCAAGGTCGATGCCTCGAAGGTACTGATCTACCAGGTCAAGTGGTCGGTGAACGGGAAGGAAAAGGACGCAGTCAGCTGGCTTGACCAAGTCGTCCGCTTGGAGGAGACCAATCTGCGTCGCCTGGCCGGCGAGGGCGTGCGTAACTACATCTTGGTCACCAATGTGGGCAGCACGTCCACGCGGGGGTCGGGCACCTTCGACCAGCTGGACGAGAAGCTCGAGCAGTATGCAGAGGCGTTCGGGTACGAGCGGATGACCTGCATCTGGCGGGAGGCGCTCAATCCGTGGGTCGACAACGCGCCGACCGAAACTAAGTGGGCTTATGCCGACATGCTCGCAGGGTGGGATCTTGTCCGGTACCTCGTTGCCGAACACGTCGGCGTCGGCAAGGACAAAGCGCACCGTGACCTGATCCGCAAGGTCGCCGCAGCTCAATGGGAAGACGACAAGCGGGTCAAGTTCAGCCAGTCCGACGTGGATAGGGAGAAGGTGCTGGACCTCTTCGTCGATGTCACCGCCGACAGGGTCCAGATCGCAGCCAGCAAGCGCCCGCAATCAGCGCCGACCACCCTGGGCGGCGCCGCCGCCTACCTACTCCACACTCCGGCCCCGTTTACCCTCGTCCGGGGTGCACCAGGACAGGGCAAATCGACCCTCAGCCAGTACGTCTGCCAAGCCCACCGTAGGGCCTTCATCCCGGAGGCAGAGCGCCCCGATACGCTGCCCGAACTTGATCAGCCACGATTCCCCATCAGGCTCGACCTGAGTGACTACGCGCTGTGGCTCAGCGGATACGATCCGTGGGATCACTCCGACGACCGCAAGCGGCTGAAGGGAAATCCGCGCAAGGGCGAGCGGGCTACCCTCGAATGCTTCCTCGCTGACCTGTTGACCCACGAGAGCGGCGGAATCCCTACCGACGCGAAGACGGTGCAGGACATCTTCGAGCGAGTACCCAGTCTCGTAGTCCTCGACGGACTAGACGAGGTCGGCAGCACCACCGCGCGCGGCAGGATCGTCAGAGAGATCGACAAGTTCGTCGGTCGCGGCAAGGCCTACACCGATCCGCCCAAAGTCGTCGTCACCACACGTCCCAGTGCCGGTGAATTGCCTGAACCGTCGCCGAGCCTGTTCGAGATCGTCACTCTCAACCAGCTCACCGTCCAGCAACGGGACGCTTACCTGCGTAAATGGTGCGCGGTCCGCGGGATCAAGGGCAGAGACGGAAGTGTCCTGCGGACGAGCTTCAGGGAGAAGAGCCGCGAACCGTATATCAACGAGCTCGCGGGCAACCCGATGCAGCTGACCATCCTTCTGGATCTACTCCATGAGCAGGGTGCTGCAACGCCCACCCAGCGTACAGATCTCTACGACAAGTACGTTGACCTTCTGCTGGCTCGTGAAGCGAACAAGCACCCCAAGGCCGTTCGCGACCACAAGGAAGAACTCATCGAGATCATCCCGTTCCTCGGCTGGTACCTCCACGCGCACGCCGAGGAGTCGCAGATCGACGGCCGCATGCGCATCGAGGAGCTGAAGGAAGCAATGCGGCATTATCAACGCACCTACGGCAACCGCGAATCGATCGTCGACCAGCTCTTCGAAGGAGCCAGCGACCGTCTATGGGCGCTGGCCAGCAAGATCGACGGAACCTACGAGTTCGAGGTCCTCTCCCTGCGCGAGTATTTCGCTGCCCGGTTCCTGTACCGCAACGCGGGTGAAGACAATCCGACCTTCGACAGCGCCACGGTGCTGCGCGAGCTGCTGCGCCGACCGTACTGGCTCAACACCGCCAGGTTCTACGGCGGCAACGCAAAGGGCAACGGCATCTACGCCTTGACCGCGGGTATCGAGGAAGAGCTGGCCCACAGCACGGCACCTGCACCCTATCTGGCAGCGTGGGCACTGCTCACCGATGGCGTCTTCCAACGCCGGCCACGCGAGGCACGCAAAGTCCTCGCTGCCTTGTGCACAGACGCTGGGCTCACCATCCTGTTGCCCGCGCTCGACCGCCGCGACATCGTCGCCCTACCCGCGCTGCCAGACCTCCCTGCCGAGGATGGTCCCGATCCCACCTGGACGCGCCTCACGACGCTGATCAACAACAACCCGGCAGACAATGCGAACACTCAGCGGACACGCGCGCTACGGGAGCTGTTGAACCAGCGCGGCCGGTTCAGGACATGGTGGTATGAGAAGGTCACTGAAGCTATCGGGACCCCTCAACAGAACGCATGGCTCAGAGTCGGCGCCGAATGCGAAGCAGCCGCAGGTGTCGCTGCTGGGTTCGAGCACATCGACCTGTCCGACGGCACTGCGGAACTCTTCCTGAACACCGGGCTCGTCCCACCAACCGGAAGCACGCTCGAAACAGCACTCCTCGACGCAGTTCTGGACGGTGAGTGCCCTCGCGTGACATCGACTCGATCCATGCCGGCGCAGGTCGCCGTTGCTCTGTCTCCAGATGCCTTCCTCACAAACTCCGAAAGAGGGTTCGACCTCACCGAGGAGAACACAATCCGTCGTCGAAACCAGGCGATCAAATGGCTCAGAAGCGCAGGATCTCCGTACGTACAGATCGCCAAGCAACGCGCATTCAAAATCGGGCAGAAGGGCAGCACGTTCCCCTGGGCGGAAACCGCAGCCGCGCTACACGAACACACCGGGCGTTGCTGGCTCGCCACGGAGATCGCCATCATCGGTGCCGCCTCTCCTTTCCCAACCGCATACACCAAGAAGCCCGAAGCGACCGCCTTCGGCAGCGCGAGCCACCCGTCCCAACTCCTAGCCCAGACCCGCGCCAACAACGGCGACGCCAACTGGTGGCGTCGACAGCTAGCCGCCATCGACGCCGACCTCGACCGAGCAGGGTGGGCACTCGCTCTCTGGGTTACAGGCACCAGCACCGTCGTCTCGGAACTGCTGCCCGTCTTGACGGCAGTTCTCGGACAGCTCCCGGTCTCACGTCGCCGAACGGTCCTGCGAGCAGCCGAACAGATCGCCCGCTTCGGCTGGTTGAAGAATCGTCCGGTCACCGGTGACACCACCGATACCGACCTGGCCGCACTGAACCAGCTCCGAGTACCGCCATCGACGGCTGATCGACACCATGGGCCGGTCGAGCCGCACGACCAGCCAACGCCGCAAGCCTCCCTTCTCAGCGTCGCCAGGGCAGAACGATGGCTCAAGGTCGACGCGCACCCCGCCTACCGATAGCGTCGACAACGCGTCTCCTCAGCCGACCATGGAAATCACGAATGGCCACGCCGTCCGCGAGGAGGCAGTTACGGAAGCACCCGTCGAGCACCCCAGCCGGTGTCGACAAGCCGGGAACCGACACGCTGATTCGCGTGGCGCTGTACTGGCGGACCATCTCACGACTACGGCAACGGGAGTATCGCACGTGCTAACCGAACTCCTCGCGCACGGAAAAGCGTGCAAGAGCGGCCGCACTAATCGGAGCGCTCAGGTGTGGTGAGTATCCGGATGTCCCGCCACACATGCTCGTAGCTCTGGTGCGCCTCACGGACCCAAGCGGGCACATCGCTCCAGTTGACCGATACCTCGCGCTCTCCCCATCCAACCTGCACGATCCGGCGCTCGGCAGCGAACTCGACGATCAAGGCTCGGCGTATGAACAGCAGTTGTCCACTCCACGGTCCCTCCGCACGGAAGGTCGCCGATGCTCGGGCGCCGTCGAGGCCAACGAGATCCAAGGTGCCGGGCAGCTGACGAAGCCCGAACCGGGCAGCGAGCTTGAACGACGGCACGTCGTAAGGCCGCTTCAGCGCCGTCGGTGATTCGCCTTCACCGAGCGATAGGTCCACTGCCACTTGTTCGAACCCGATACCGTCGTCTTGCCAATTCTGACGTAACCCAGGATTGGAGTAGCGGGCATCGTCGTCGTAGCGCAGCTCGAATCTAGGGCTCCAGGGCACCTCTCCGGCGAAGACACCACTCACTGTTGGAAGCTCGGGAAAGAAGTCATTTCCGGGGTACTTGCGCTCGGTGATCATCTCGAGTGCGGGGTCCACATCGATCGGTTCCAGCAGGAGCGTACGAAAGAACCCAAAGACGCATCGCCCATCGCGTCGATGCTCCAAAAACCCTTCCACGAGTAGCCATCCACTGGCGACGTCGTGGATCTCGTTGGGTGACCAGAGCTCGTCTGATATATCCACCGCACCGGTTCGTAGCCACGTCTTGTCGTCTATGGTTCCGGTAGGTGCCCACTCCGGGAGCGGAAAGGGAGCAACTGGGGGTTCGTCGGGGAAGGAAGGGTCGATGTCAGGTGTCACGTTTCGTCCACCACCGGCCCAAGGGTCCCGGATCTGCCCGGCATCGGAGAGCCGACCGATCAGCTCGTAGTAGGCGATCCATCCGTATTTCTTGCCGTAGCGCTCCACCTTTGCGCGTGCACGCCCGAACCGGCTGTTGCCTTCGGCGATTGCCCGGTCGATGTCGCCGAGCAGCGCGGCACGCCAACCAAGGTCCCACACTCGAGCCATGACCTCGCCGCGGGCACGGCGATACCCCTCGTGTTTGAAGTCGTAGTTTGCTCTGCCTTCGATGACGGACCCGATCACATAGTTCTCGAAGTCCATACCGAATGTGCTGTCGCACTCTTTGGCGTTCGGGTCGTCATCAGCCATTACCGGAGCCGGTGGTGCGCCAGCGAACGCCAGCGCGAATGGGTCGATGCCAGCGGGTACGGCACCAGCGTGCAGAGTTCCAGCGAACTCGAAGGTTGCCCGTACGTAGCTACGCAGCAGCTCATGGGCCGTCAAGGTTGACCCTACGTCGAGGAAGCGGCCGCGCAACTCGATGAGCAACTCGCCGAGCGCGTGCTCGAACGGCCCCCCAGGATCGGGCATCTGGTGGGCACTGGCCGCACCGAACGCAGCACCGACGACCCGCTCGACGATGTACGGGTCGTCCACGTTCAGCATTCGAGCGGCAAGACCGAACAGACGCTTTGGCTCCGGCCGTCCGTAGCGCTGCAGTGCCTTCGTCGCAAGATTCCTCGTATCCTCATGCGTGGACGAAAGCAGCCAGGCGATCGCGAGCGCGTTCAGGTCGTCGGCTTCGACCCGGTCGAGGTTGTCAGCCCAGTACACGATCAATTCTTTGAGCTCGTCCACGAGCAGGTCGCCTGCGCTTTGACGAACCCATTCAGTCCACCTGCGGTCGCGCTCAGGCAGAGGTAACAGGCGAAGAGCCCGGTCGAGGAACGCAGCGTTGAGGCGGTGTGCAGGGGACGAGCGGACCTCCCACAGCCTGTCGAAGGGATGGTGGCCGCCATACTGGCGCGGCCTGCGCGTAGTCGAGTTCCAGGTGATGACCAACGTCACGAGTTCGTCAACCGTATCGTCATCGAGGTACTCAGACTCTGAGTTGAGTTCTTGGGCTAGTACCCAGGAACGATGCTGGTCCGGGGCGAGACGCCAGAGATGATGACCTCTGAACCGGCGGGGCAACACGCTGATCAGGCTGACGACAATGTCTTCACCGAGGGAATGGCCGTCCTCGCCGAAAAGGGACGCCCACAAGGAGTTGTCTGCGAGACGTTCCTCGACCTCGGCATAGGTCATGCGTCTGAGGAGTGCGTCAGCGATCAGGTATCCGGCGAAACGGTCAAAGAGGACCCCCGTTTCGGTGTCATCGGTGCCGTCGACCTCGTCGCGGAACAGCACTCCTTCCTCCTCAAGGCGCCGGAACAGGCTCTCGTCCCAGTTCATTTCTCCAGCATCGAGGATCGCCTTCGCATCATCAGAGGGGAGCTTGCGGGCCCGACGGGTCCACATCTCCCATGCGAGTGTGGCGAGACGTCGCTTGATCTGGTCAGCGGGTATCGATACCCGTGCGGGGTCATTGGCTAGCCGGTGGATCACCCCATCGCGGTACAGCTCGAACACACCGATCAGCGAGGTCGGCAACGCCTCGACACCAACCGGATTCTGGCGAAGCGGGTTGGCGGCCTCACAGTACATGCGGACGAACAATGGGTTGTCGAACATGCCCATTGGCAGCCAGGCACCAGTAGCCTCGATCAGGTAGTGATCGAAGTAGGCCTCAACGAGGTCGTGGACCTCGGACTCGCGCCACTCAAGACCGATGGTTGTGGCCCCAGCCGGCACCGCACGAGCAGCAAGCGCCTCGCGAAGTGTAATGATCACCAGCACGTCCGGGTAGTCGCCAAGCGTCGGCATCAGTTCATCGAGCAGCTGGCGCCACTCCGAGGGGCGCTCGGCCTCGTTCAGGCCGTCGATCACCAATGGAATGCGGCTGCCAGCACGGGCACCCGCCGAGTTGAGAGCCGCGAGGAGATCTTCGAAACGCTCAACCTTCAGCCCCGGAATTCTCCGGGCCAGATCATCGAGACTTCCACCAGCTCGAAGCCGCCCGCCTTGGATGAACACCCCAGCTGATCGCCGATCTGTTGACGCGGTCAGCTGAGCAGCCAGATAGGTCTTACCCAGCCCGGCCGCGCCAACCACCGCTAGTAACGGGGCCTGCATGTCCGCCCGCGTGTCCTGCACCCACCGGACGACGTCACGGATCTCCGCCGCCAAGCCGGTGACGGTGAGAGCCACCGGGAGGCGCCGCCTCCTAAGCTGGAGGGTAAGGAAACGGAGTTGGCGAGGTGACGTGGTCGGTGGCTGCAGGTCTGCGATGCGCTCTCGAGCCTCCATCGGCCGACAGTTTTGTCCAGCGTCAACGATCGCCCGAACATCAGTGACGAATCGATCAAGATCGTCAGCGACAGCCTCTGCGCCTACGCGGACGGACTCATCGTCGATGTCAGCTAAGGCTTCACGGAGCACATTGCTGCGGGTAGCAATGTCGCTGACGTGCTCTTCAAGCTGGTCGAACGAAGCGGGACGCAAGAGGGCGCCTTCGATCTGCCGCTCCACATGGTTCGACGTGTGCAGCGGCTGTATCCAGCGCGCGGCGATCGGGGCGACGGAACGCTCGTGGGCCTTCGCGAGCAACTCCGGAGACAGGACAAGTTCCCCGAAGAAGGTGGAACGTAGCTCGTCGTGTCCGGAGAGCTCAGCATCGTAGTTCTCCGCCGCCCACAGCTGGACCGAAATGCCCTTGGCGGGGCCAAGGTCATCGATCCATTTTTCGTCCTTCTTTGCTGGACGTTGGGGCAGGCAAAGCACAAAGTCAGTCAGCCCGTCGACGTACTTGATCGCCTTGTCGAGCGACGTCTTGATCTGGCTGCGTTGTCCGCTGGTGAGTTCGTTGTTCTGCTCGAGGATGAACCACTTGCACGACCACCCCCAAACACGGCCTGGATCACCGAGTGCGCCAGGGTGTTCGACCCGTAGGTAGAACTCGACGCCGGGCTGTTGGCGCCGCTCGCGAAGTGTGCCCAATGCGCCGAAGCGGCGCGACACGATCGCTCGGGTAAGAACCTCGAAGTTCTCGTCCGCGGCACCAGGCAGCCGCGCCAAATGGGTTAGATCCACGTTTGCCTCAGCTGTTCTCGTTCGTCCGTGGCGTCCCGTCCTCGTTCCACTGGCGGCGGGAGAAGACCTCGACGCGCGCTCCGAGGTGGATGAGTACCTTCAGGAAGCCCTGGACGTCAGACTCCTCAGTCCAGACGCGAACGGTTGATTCTTTCCGCTCGATCGTGTGCTCCATCGCGTAGATGTCTACGTCGGAGCGGCCTAGTTCGTAGAGGTTCAGCTTGAGGAGTTCCTCGGTTACTGCTTTAGGCATGCGTTCCTCGGGGTGCATCCAGTCGCCGTCGGACCACTCAGCTTCCGCGAGGGCCTTCAGGGCCTGCATCCGCTCGATCGCCGCCTCCGCACCGGAGATCGTCTCAAACGTGCCGATTAGCACTAGGTCCATCGAGTGCTCGGAGCCGTAGCTACGCCAGATTTTCACACTGCCTGCCTCAGCATATGGACTGCCTCCAGGATGGAGTCCGCGATCGAAGTTCCCGTCGATGCGTACGCATGAGGACGAAGGACGCCGGTCGCGTCTACGTGCAGGTGTGCGTCCAGAGGACGCTCACCACGAATGGGCTCGACGGTCGGCACAGAGGCTTCGAACCCGGAACGGGAGATCGCAAGCCGCACCGGGGGCCTAGCAACCTGCACCCAACGGACGAGACGCTCTGCATCAGCTTCGGAAATACCCGGTGTGACCGCGGTTGGCTGCTCCGGTAGCAGGAGGAGCTCTGACGCTCCAACGTCGGCAGCGAACTCGGCCACGTCATCAAGCTGGCCGACAGTGTCCGCGTTCACAACCGTGTTGATGCCGATCGGAGCCACAGACCGAAGCCGCGCAGCCGCGTCGGCGACGGCGGCAAAGGGCCGCCCTCGGAGCCGCTCGTAGGTGACGCCGACGCCGTCAACGGACAGGCGCGCAAAGTGCACAACCCCCCGCAGCGCGTCGGCGAGAGAGGGAGTGAGGCGATGCCCATGCGTCGTGAAAGTGACTGCCATCGAGGTGGAGCGGGTGATCTGTGCGCAGAGTTGAGCGAAGCGCGGGTGCGATGTGGGCTCGCCGCCTCCGAAGCCAACACCGAGACACCCAGCGCCATCAAGTTCAGCTGCCCAGGAGACCACACGATCCACATTCAGCATGGCGGCGTGTTTTGGGGCGTAACAGTAGCCGCACCGGAGCTCACAGGCGTTTGTCAACGCAATCGACAGGTACCGGGGAGCGCTTGAGAGCTCCTCGGCAGGCACAGTGATCTCATCAAGCAGAACGTTTAGTCCGGACACGCGGTCGAACAGATGCACTCCAGCTTCGGACAGGCGGATCTTGCACGTCATCGACACCACCCCGTTACTCACTGTGCTGCTGGCCTTGATCGGTGCAACACCGTACGGCATCGACTCGGGACCTGCAGGTCCGTGTGGCGAGTAGGTTGCGCAAGTCAAACGCGCCAACCACCAGCCCGGCACCAGAACGAACACACACGAGCGCGTGTTCTCCCCGGTGCCGGACCTTGTTCGTCGCCCGCTCGTCATCGCGATCACGGCGGCGTTGAGGAAGTGCCACCGCACTGACAGTGATCTTGGACGCCATCCCGTGAGGCTGACGCGAAGCCGCAAGTCAAACAAGATCGACATGCCAAGCAGAGTGCAATCTAGGTCGATCATTTGAGCGGCCTCTGTGACAATCCGGGCCCTTTTCGGCGTGTTCTCACCTCCATGTGTGGTACAGCCAGAGCAGAACGGCGGCGGTGCCAATGCCCTTCTGCCAGGTCTTGGGCAGCACGCCAAGCGATACGAGCAGATTGGCGATCGCCAGCCACTTGCGCGGATCGCCGAACGCATCACCTGCGCCAGCCCGTGCCATGGCCATCACCTCCTCTCATCACCTGCGATGACCGCTACCTCATACAGCGTTGCACGACGGTTGTGGCCTGCGTGAGGTATGGCGCACGCCAGATTCATGTAATTTCCATAGCGTGCTTAACGTGATCGAGCCAGGAACGATCGACGACCTGGTCACCGACGCCGAGCGCATGGGTGAGAGCGTGACGCCCCGGATGATCCGTGCCTGGACCGCGGCGGGACTGCTCGACGCCCCGACGCGGCGACCTGCCGGGAAGGGCCACGGCTCGTTGCCAGCGCTCTACTCGCCCGCCCAGCGAGAGCTGTTCGTCACGCTGTTGCACCATCGGCACAACAACGGGATCAGAAGCCTGGCCAGAATCCCCGTCTTCGTGTGGATGTACTGGGGTGAGGGCCACGTCCCGCTTCGTCAGGTGCGGATCGCGTTGACAACCTGGCTCGACGACGCCACGACGAGCAAGAAGGTCGCGCGGCAGACCGCGCAAGAACTCCTCGCCCACCTGACCCACCCACAAGCAACACACGCTGCGCGTACACGTCTACGGGACGTCCTCGCCCAGGTGGCATACGCAGGTGGGCGCGGCGCCGACTTCGACCAGCTCGAACAAGCCGTCCGAGCTGTGTTCGAGCCAGGCCACGGCCAGGTGCGCCGGGCCATCGGCCACCCAGAGGCCGCGCTCATGGCCGAGACCACGGTCCACCTCCTCCGGGCCCGGCTGACCGCCCTTGCCCTCCTGCGTAACAGCGCCATCACCGACGACGACTTCCGCGACGCCCGCCACGCCCACCTACTCACCTTCGCCGAATACGCGGCGAAGCACCCAACGCTCGCCGCCGCCACTCCCGAGGACCAGCCGAACCTGTACGCACCTCTGAACCCAGAACTGGCACTCGCGCAGTGCTGCGGCAACCTGCTCACTACGCTCGGAGTACAGGCCATGCACCCAGACGTCGCAAACCGCGTCCGCCGGGCTCCTGCCCCACCAACCCAACCATGGCTGTGACGGGCTGGTGGGCAGCAGCGACATGAGATCCAGCTCGTTTAGACCGCGCCGCGGTTGCTGAAATCGCAACGCGACTTCTGCCGCCAGGAGTGCGCTCGCGGAGGCGTTGGAACGGCGTCTCGCCGCAGGGTCGATCCGTCGCCGCACACGCTCCCGCCGAAGAAAGTGCCACGTGATTGAAACCGATCTTGAGTGACATCGGGTGAGACAGCTCGGAACCAGCAGGTCGCAGAAGATCAATATGCCACTCGCGGCGAGGCCCTACACGCATCCCCGCGTTCCTTGCTCTATGCCAAGCTCTCAGTCGTCGCGGAGTACGTACTCCAGCCGGATGTCCTGTGCGGCTTCGTCGACTTCTCTGGGACTTCGCCAGTATCCACACACGAAACAGGTGCCGGCGCCGATACCGATGCCGAAGTCGTCGATGCTCTCGGCCACGAGGGTCTCGTTCCCACAGACCGGGCATTCCTGCAATGTCTCGTAGCCGCCAGAGGACGACCCGCAGTAGTCAGCGGCTTCCACGCGGCGCTGGATCTCCTCCTCGTCGAGGAGCGCGAGGTATCTGGTGGCGTTGTCCCGTAGCCACAGGTCTTGAGCCTTATCGCGGACGTAGTCGGCGTCGATCTCCGCATCCAGGAGCCCCCTGAGCTCGGAATGCCCATCGAGCGCGACAAGCGCGTCAACGTGGTGCCGCTCCAGCTCACCCTGCCGTGCTCGGCCGTGACGTACTCGGTGGACGATCCGGATCGCTTCCCGCAGCGTCGCAACCTCGATCCGAACCACGTCCACGCCACTGTCGTGCTCTGCCCCGATCGGGAGGAAAAGTTGGGGCGGCGGCTGTCCTTCTGGGAGGTTCGACACGGTGAGCGTCACGGTCGCCGGAATCGTCTCCGGTGCGCTCGCGATGCTCAACACCCGAACCTGACCGTCTGCCAGGTCAGTGCCGGACGCGGTCACGCTGCTGCCGGGACTCCCGGCCTTCTCGACGAGGACGTCCAGGAGACCCGATGCCGCCTTCACACGTGGTTCTGCGCCTCCGTTGCGACGCACTTCGAGTTCCGCTCCCGGCCAGGCGGTCGACACGATGACGGCCAAGCCGTTGTTCAACGCATGGTCGAACAGGGCCTCCATACCCGCCGCATGGGGATCACGGCTGACGGCGAACGCACAGCGCACATAGGCGTGGCTGCGCTGCCGCAATAGCCTTCTCCCCCTGGATATCGGTCTCACCACCCCGATATCGCTCGTGGCATGTTCGCCGTTGCGCCTGCACGCCAGCTCGACCGGGTGCGTGGCCGCGGGGCCGCCCACCCGGTCCGCTGGTCGTTACGGGGTGCGTTCGCAGACGAGCCGTGTGCCTTCCCAAAGGCAGGTCTGCCGGTATCCAGAGCGGAAGTCACCCAGCCAGGGGAAGGTGTCATCGGCTGGACGTCGCGGTGCGGTAGCGACGAAGTTGGCTGCGTCGTCGGGGTTGCCGATGCCGTCGTAGCGGGCCTGCAGCGGGTACGGGAAGGCTGGGCGGGGTGCGCACGACCTGGTCACCGCTCTTCTTCGTGGCGGTGATGCGGTCCGGTGCCTTGCCGTGTTCGACCCAGTCGTACATCGGGGTGAACATGTCGGCGATGTCCGGGCCGTGGCCGCCGGTGCAGTGGTAGACGCCGGGGAACAGGAACAGGCGGGCGAACTCCTGGGTGGCGCGTAGTCCGCCCATCCGTTGGGTGACGGCATGGTAGTAGGCGATGCTGCTGGTGGCGGGATCGCGGGGTCGGACCAGCCGTGCCAGATGAGCAGTTTGCCGTCGCGGTCGCGGAACCTACTGAGGTCGGGGTCCGTGGCGTCGTAGATGCCGCTCATCTGGCGGAGCTTGGTGAAGGTCCGCATGTCGAAGCGGTGATCGGCGAGGGTGAAGGTGCCGGGCGGGTTGTCCCACGAGCCGAAGAACTTCAGGTAGTTCAGGCCGAGTGCGGCCAAGCCGCTCATGCTCTGCCCTTGTGGGGCGACGACGTAGCCCCGCCAGGCGAGCTCTGTGCCGCGGGGCAGACTGTCGGGGAACAGGCGGCGGCCGCGGTCGTCGACCGGTCCTTGGTAGATCTTGCGCACGGTTTCGACCTGTGCGCTTGTCAGGCAGTCCGTGCGGTCGGTGCCGTTCGGGCAGCGAATGGTGGCGGGGTCGAACGTGCAGCTGCGCGGGTCGCTGAGCATGTTGTCGGCGAGGCCGTCCTCGGTGTCGCAGGCGGCGAGGACCTTGGTGTTGAGGAGTTGGAGCTTGTCGGCGTTCAGAATCTGGCGGCCGGACCGGTCGGTGTTCGCCTGGGCGATCCACGGGAAGAACTCACCAGCGAGGGCGGTGAGGTTGTTGCCCGGGGCACCGGCGATGATGCCGTCGAAGTCGTCCGGGTAGAGCTGGGCCTCCATCAGCGCCTGGCGGCCGCCGTTCGAGCAGCCCGCGAAGTACGGTGCAGTAGTGGGCGAACCCGCCGGACATGGCGGCGGCGTCACCCGAGCGGAACTCCGGCCGCGACTCCCACCACGAGCGGAGGAAGTTCGCCGGCAGTCCACTCGGCAGTGAGGTCTCGACGACGTCGTCGAGACCTGCGTCGACGACGGCCTGGCGGTAGGCGTCGTCGGCGAGGCTCTCGGTGGTGGCGATGAGCTTGGTGCCGAGGTAACACAGGTCGGCGCCGAGCGCGCGGGCGGCCAGGACCGCGGCGCCGTCCGACACCCCGCCTGCGAGGACGATCGGCCCATCGAACCGCGCGCGGACGGCCCGGACAAACGCGAACGGGTTCGCCGACCCGGTCTGGCCGCCGGCACCGGCGGTCAACAACACGAGCCCGTCGACACGCACGTCGAGCGCGCGGTCGACGTGCCGCATCGTGGCCACGTCGGCGAAAACCAGGCACCCGGCATCGTGGAGCGGCCCGACGACCGCGGCCGGCGAGCCGACGCTGGTGATGACGATCTCGACGCGGCGCCGTACGAGGCAATCGACGTCGGCCGCGAGCCGCTCGTTGGTGCGGTGCACGACGAGCGAAGTCCCGCGACCCGCGGGTACGGGAAGGCCGATGAACGCAGTGACAGACCGAGCGCCAGCGGCGGCGCGACGCCAGCCACGTGACCGGAAGACGCAGATCATCGCGGTTGCAGCGGACCACTTCTACCGGCTCGGCTACCACAACGTCGGCACGGAGGACGTCGCGAGCACGGTCGGCATCACCGCGGGCGCGCTCTACCGCCACTTCGGAACAAGCAGGAGCTACTCGCCCGCACCATCATCGACGGACTCGACCGCGCAGTGTCAGCCGTCGAATCGGTGAGCGCGGACGACCTCGACGCGATGCTCACCGGGCTCGCCGCCCGCGCGGTCGAGCGCCGGGACATCGGGATCCTGTGGACGAGGGAGTCCCGCCACCTCACCGACGAGCAACGCGCCGAGATGCGGCAGCGGTTCTTCGTCGTACCGAACCGGCTGTCGTCCGCGCTGCGTGCCACCCGCCCGGACCTGTCCGAATCGGACGCCGAGCTGCTGGCCTGGGCCGTGCTCGCCATCCTGACCAGCCCGTCGTACCACGCCACCGAGATGCCCGCCGAACAGCTGGCCGCACTGCTGCACCACTTCGCGGGGACGGTCTGCGCGACCCGGGACCTGGGCGAAGACGCACCGACAATGCCGGCGGCACCGGAACCTGGAAGCGGCCTCGCCCCCGGTTCACGCCGTGAAGCGCTGCTGTCCGCCGCCACGAAGCTGTTCAACCAGCACGGCTACCACGCAGTGAGCATGGACGACATCGGCGCCGCGGTCGGCATCAAGAGCGCCAGCGTCTACAACCACTTCACGGTCAAGTCGGACCTGCTCGTCGCGGCACTCACCCGCGCGGCGGGCACACTCCAGCTGGACATGTCCCGCGCCCTGGTGTCGGCGTCCACCGCGCACGACGCCCTGCACGGCGCGCTCGACTCCTACATCCAGCTCGCCCTGTCCCACAGCGACCTGATCGGCGCCCTCGTGTCCGAGGTGATGAACCTCCCCGACCAGCAACGCCACGAGATCCGCCAGCTCCAGCACGACTACGTTGCCGAATGGGTCCGCCTGCTCCGCACCGACCGCCCCGGCCTGGACGAGCCCACCGCCCGTTTCACGTTCAAGCGACACTGATGGTGATCAACGACGTTGCCCGCACCGGCCACGTGCGCCGACGCCCCGAAATCGCCCGCGACCTGCACGCTATCGCTGAGGCCTTGCTCGACCAGGCTGCGCACTCCGACACCTCGAACTCTTAGGGCCCTGCCCTGGGCGTTTCCAGCCGGAACCCGACCTCCGGCGTGGTTGCAAGTCCGTCCGGACCACGCGGTTTACGCTTCTTGTCGAACACTTGTACCCATGTGCACGCGTGTCGGCCGACAGGGGCCGACCAGTGCCCTAAAAAATCTTGAACTCGGGCGAAGGATTTCGGAGGACCGCGCACCTAAGAGGGCAGTGAGCTCCTTGTTCTGGAGGTCAGTGCCCGCCCCGGAGGGTCAGCGCTATGCACGAGCAGCCTCGACGGTCGCCACCGGCGACGCGCCAGGAGCTCGCGCGGCTAGAACCGGGATATCCCGGCGAGCAGCAGGTCAGGCCGGTGCCCCGGCAGTGGCTTCGGGACGACGAGTCCGCCGCGGACCGTCTCGACCGGCTGCTCGCCGACGCGAAGCTCATCGACCGTCTCCAGTGGTCGAGCTTCCAGGGGCCCGAGTACGACCGGTTCGCCGAGGAACTGGCCCGCTACGGGCTGGCCGTGCTGAGCAGCTGGATGTACAAGGGCACGATCTTCGAGCGTGTCAAGGCCCGCGGGTTCGGCGCACTCCCACCGCTCCCGGAACCCGGCTGGGACATCGACGACCGGGACGGGCTGGCTCACCTCACGGTCGCGGTCGCCTTGCAGAAGTTCCGGGAGCAGGTCCTGCTCACCCATCGGTGGGACCACACCAAGGGCGCTACCCTCAAGACGTTCTTCATCGGTCAGTGCCTCATCCGGTTCGCCAACCACTACCGCGAGTGGCACCGCGAAACCACCAAGCACCACCAGCACCGCGGCCCCGACGAGATCGACTCAGACCGTGTTATCGACCGGTCCAGCGTCGAACACCATGCCGTGCAGCGCGACGAGGTCGAACGGGCACTCGCCCAACTACCGGAACGAACCCAGCAGGCCCTCGTCCTCTACGCCGAGGGCCACCCGCAGGAGGACATCGCGCAACGGCTCGGAATCAGCCTCAAAGCCCTCGAAAGCATCTTCAGCAGGCACCGCAAACGCATGACACAACGCAGGGAGCCCGATGAACGAGCATCATGAAACCATCAACCAGCTGATCGAACGGTCCTCCCTGGGCACCCCCGACGCGCGAGCGGCACGAGCGAGCGTGCCCCGCACCGTCGCCCGTCGGCTGGTCGCCGCGTCGACGACCAACACCTCGACCCTCCGCCGGGCTGTGGTGACCGGTCGGTGGGTGCGCACACCAACAAACACATCAAGAAAATCCACCGAGGGCGAAGGATAAGCCCGGCTCCGGCACTTACACCTTCGGTGATCCGGTTCCAACTTCGGAACCGGGCTTCCCAAGAAAGGCTGGTCCACATCATGGCCAGACACCGCAGTGCCATCACCGGCAGGTACATCAGCTCGGCGGCCGCCGCCCGGCACCCCCGCACCTCGGTCGCGGTCTCCTCGGGCGGCAGCCGGTCCTCGGGGACCTCGCACCGCAGTGCGATCACCGGCCGGTACGTCAAGGAGTCGACCGCACGTCGGCACCCCGACACGACGGTCACCGAGAACAAGTAGCAACAACGACACCATGCCCCGGGGCTCTTGAACGACAGCTGAGCCCCGGGGCCGGTACACGTGTCCGCCCAGTTCCGAATCGGCTACTCGTGCACCCACTTGTTCGACCACATGAACCGCCAAGCCTCGTCGTCCACCACCGCTGCGCTCCGGCAGTAGCCGCACACAAAACAGGTGCCCGCACCGATTCCGGCGCCGAAGTCATCGAGATGCTCGACCAGCAACGTCTCCTGATCACAAACCGGGCATTCCTGCAGCCCGAGACTGTCCAGCCGATCCTTCGGGTCGAACGGCAACAGGTCCTGGGCCGCCCGGATCCTCCGCTCGATCTCCTTCTCACTCAGCATCTCGAGGTAGTTCGCCGCTTGACCACGCCGCCACTGGTCCCGGACGCGTTCCTTCGCCTCCTGCCGGTCGCCGTACTCGCTGTGCAACGAGTTGAGCGCGGGGTGCGCGTCGAGCTTGGCGAGCGCCTCGATGTGCTTCGGCTCCAACGACCTCTTGCCCGGGTTCCCGTGGCGACGTGGAGCCGTAGCGCGCAACGCCTCTCGAAGAAGTGCCACCTCGACGCGGACACCCGGTTCGGCGGCGGGCACCTCCCAACCCGGGATACGCGCGACCGGCAACGGCGGCGAAGCATCTGGCTCCTCGAGTTTCAGGACCGGCCCGACCTGCCCCGCCTTGGCCTCCTCGGCCACGATCACCTCAAGAAGTACCTTCGCGGACTTCACCTTCCCCTTGTTGTCGACCTCAGAGCCTGGCCAGCGTGCATGGACGATCGCCGCGAGCGCGTTGCACAACGCCTGTTCGAACTGCGCCGCCGCACTGGGCACATCGTGATCTTCCTGCAGGACGGCTGTCGTGCGCGCGTAGTCGAGACAACGCTGCGCGTGCAACAACTCGTCCTCCGACAACGGGGGGAGCATACGAACGAGTATCCGTGCTCGTCGCGTTTCAGTCGCGCAGTTTTCGCGCCCGGCGGCCGGGCGGCCGCACAATGGCTGGTGCAGCAACTGACCCAACTTGGCGTCACGGTCACCACCGAGACCTTCCCGGTCCACGACGTGCGCGACCTGTACGCGACACCCACCCTCCGCTGGCGCGGCCAGGATCTGGTGCACCGCCGCGACTTCGTCGAACACCTCGCCTCCGCCGACCTCCCCGAACCCGCACGGTCGCCATCGCGGACGCACTGGTGCCCCGGGGTGCCGACGCCGAGGGCTGGATGCCGAAGATGATCGCCGGCCCACGCCAGGGCGACCGCCCACTCCTCGCCGTCCGCACCGACCTGCACACCCGGATGGTCGCCGAAGGCGGGGAGGTCACCATCTCGGTTCCCCTGCGCACCGTCGAGACCACCGGCACCAACATCCACGCCGTCCTCACCGACGGCGCCCCCGCGGTCCTGCTGACCGCGCACCACGACGGCGTCGGCGACGACCCCGACCAGCGCCTGCCCGCGGCCGCGGACAACGCCTCGGGCATCGCCGTCGTCCTGGAAGCCGCCCGCCTCCTCGCACCAACGGGCATCGGCATCGCGGTCGCGCTCCTCGACGCCGAAGAGGCGGGCGCCCAAGGCTCCGCCCACCACGCACCCCACGTGCCACCTGGCACACCGGTCATCAACGTCGACAGCGCCGCCCAACTCGGCGACGCGGCCGCGGTCGAGGCCGGCGGCCCGGCCACCGCCCTGCTCGCCGCACTCGACCAGGCAGGACGCGAGACCGGCGTCCCGCTCCGCGCGGGCTCGATGGCGTCGGACAACCGCCGCTACGCCGCGGCGGGCCTGCCCGCGATCGGCATCGGCATGGGCATCCCCGGCTACCAGACCCCCGCCGAAACCCCGGAGCGCGTCGACCCAGCCACCTGATCGCGGCCACCCGCCTGGTCGTCGCCACCGTCCACCACCTCGCGCAGGTCGCTGTTTGACGCATCATCGATCCACGTCGATACTCGGCGTCATGACCGCCACCGTGCCCACCGCCTCGGTCCTCCCCGACCAGGAAGCCGCGACCTACGCCGAATGGTTCGCCAGCCTCGCCGAACCCACCCGCGTCCGGCTCCTGCACACCGTGGCCACGACCCCAGGCGGTCTCACGGTGGGCCAGCTCACCGAGCTGCTCGGCATCAGCCAGTCCACCTGCTCCCACCACATCCGCAAACTCGCCGACGTCGGCTTCCTCAAGCTGCACAAGGAAGGCACCAGCACCCGCGTCGTCGTCAACGAAGCCTGCTGCGTCGGGCTCCCCCACGCCGCCGACGCCGTCATGGGCCTGCTCGCACCCCGCCCCTGCTGCCCACCCGAGGCCCCCGCCGACATCACCGTCCGCGCTCTCGAACCCGGCGACTGGTCCGCCGTCCGCCGCATCTACGGCGAAGGCATCGACACCGGCATCGCCACTTTCGAGACCACCGTCCCCTCGCGCGCGTCACTGGACGCCAAGTGGCTCCCCGACCACCGCTGGGTCGCCGAACAGGACGGCGAGGTCGTCGGCTGGACCGCCCTGTCCCCCGTCTCCAGCCGCGAGTGCTACTCCGGTGTGGCCGAAAGCTCGATCTACGTCGCCGACGGGCACCGCGGCAAGGGCATCGGCAAAGCCCTGATCCGCCGGCAAGTCGTGGCCGCCGACGAAGCAGGGCTCTGGACCCCGCAAACCGCGATCTTCACCGAGAACCGCGCGAGCATCGCACTGCACCACCAGGCCGGCTACCGCACGGTCGGCATCCGCGACCGCATCGCGCAGGTGAACGGCACCTGGCACGACACCGTCCTCATCGAACGCCGCGCCGACACCGTCGACCGACCCGCCCGAAGCTGACGCCGTCTATCAGAAGCACTGACTTGACCGCTGATTGTGTGATCTAAACCGTGGGTGCTCGTCATGTCGGGCCCGCCTATCGAACTCAGGTTGAGGGGCACTCGTGTGCCGGAGTCGTTCTTCCACCTGGATTGGGTCGCCGAGTGATCGTGAACGGCCAGGAGCCGTTGTCGATCCATAACAGTTCGGCAAGATCGGCTGGCATTTCCCACGGCTCGACGGGAGTCCAGGGCACTGTCTCCTCGACCCAGGGGTCGCCTGTACCGAACTGGAGGTTGATGATCGGCGCCTCGGCTCCGGCAAGAGCCTCGTCGACATGCCGGAGTTGAACTCCTGTGAAACGGTGCGCTCCTACTGCGACCGACAAGGGCACTTGGTGCCGGTTAGCGAGTGGGCGGTATTTGCGCACCTTTTCCTTCACTCGCTCAAGCAACGAGTGAGCGCTCACCGAGCCCGCCAGACTGCTGGGTGGTTCGAAGGCTGCCTGCATCCCGTAGGGAGACACCTTTTGCCTACCGTCTCGTCGACGATCGCCCACGACGACGAACGTGTACCCGCATGTTGTGAATGCGGCCTGTTCTGACGCTTCCAAAAGAGCCGAGCGCAGCTCGTGAGTGATCTTCTTCGCCGTGCCTGCATCAGGCGGGATAGGTGGCTCGTTAGCCGGGGCCAATCGCAATACCACGGGGACCGGAATGGACTTGATCCGTTCGACGAGGGCGTGCCAGCTCTTCATCTGAGCATAAATGTCTGCGGCGGGGTTGTGCGTGTGCACCTCGACGAATCCCATTGGTTGCCCTGTGTCGGACAGAATGGTCCAGTCAGGTGTAACGCCATCCCACTCTTGCTCATATGCGACCCAGAGCTCTTGCTCACGCAGCCACGCACCGACGGCCAGCTCGAAGTTGACCGTCCAGAAATCCTTGTCCACCCACACCTTGCCCGCCAACGTCTCAGCATCGTGTGCGGGCAGTAAGGAAAGCTGGTCATCCAGCCACTGCCGCCATGGCTCGTACTGATCCTCAACAGCGATGTCGTAAGTCAACTCGCGCTGCTCCGGCGAGCGATGGCCGTAGCGACGCCGTTGTTCAGCCACGAACTCCCGACCGAACCGGCGATTGGTGATCTCGCTCTCGGTCATCCGAGCACTGGCCCTTTCCTGGTTCTGCGCTGAGATCGTGGAGCTCGGCGACAACGGAGGCGATACTGGTGGCCGTCCACCATCCTCTTGATCCGTCCGCGCCGGGCAGCGTTGAGGAAAGTTTCCCTCATCGCTGGGTTCGCTGGTTGTAGGTCTCGAAGATGAACACAGCGAGCGTGGACGCGGCTCCGGCGGCAAGTCGCGCGTGACGGGGACCAAGCCCGCTCACACTCGTGGCCTTGCCGTGACCGGTGCCGTACAGGTTCCGCAGCTCCGCCGTTCCTGCCACGGCCCCCGCGAGGCTGCCAAGCACCTTACGGATCGACGCTTCGCCCACAGCACCGGGCTTGACCTCGTCGGGTGATATCTTGAGCCGCTTTCCTACCTCCTTGACGACACGAGTCAGGTCCCAGCTCTTGTCGACAGTCACCCCCATTGCCTCGAGAACGGTGACAGAAGCGGCTTCGACGAGTTCCTTGGCAGTGCCGATGGCAAGCTCGGGGTCGGTCTCGATGGCCGCCTCCATTCGCGTGATCTGTCTCGTGAGATAAACCGTGTCTCCCGCAACAATCGACTTTTCGACATGGCGAATTGAACTGGGCACGGTGAGCATGCTCCGCGCGGCGAACACCGGCCGACCCGAGATCCGGGTGACCTCGACCATCTCCCACCCGTCCGGGTTTAGATGCCGGTTGTATATGAACAGCATCTTCTCCAGCTCGTCCTGGTCGGGACGGACCACGGGGTGCACAGTGGCGGCGATGAACTGGAGGAACTTCTCTTCGTCCTGAAGAAGACCGAACCGATCGTCGTAGAAGACCCAGTCGCGACCCCAGTCCAGGTTGTTGACGCGGTGCTGCCAGATGTCGCCGAACGCATCCTCGAACCGAGGATCGTTCGATGGCAGCTCGTCGAGCTGATACACGCGGCTCAGGAATTCCGTTTCCTCGAGACGCCCCGCCCACCGAAACGAGCCGAGATGAAGCTCGTCGAAGATGGCCCGCCTGGTGACATCCGTGATCACGACGAAATGCTACCCGGGTGCAGCCGATCCGACGACGAGGTAATCGGTGCCGAGCCGCTACCTCGGCCTCCTCGGCGCGGAGCTCGTCGCGGACCGCGACAGTGCCGATCACGCGGCCGTCATCCTCGACGAGGATGGAGGAGGTACCTCCGGAGTGCTGCATGCGATCAACGTCGACGGCGAGTACACCCGCATCCAGCTAGGGACGCGCCGGAGCACTCGTCCCTTTGCGATGACCGGTGAGCCCGGTGCCTGCCACCGGCGGCCGGGTTGACCTCGTCAACGGCGGCGAGGGTCTCGAGGCAAGAAGGTGCCCGCTGCGGGCTTCCAGTGCTGCGGCAATGTCGAGCAAGTGCTGGCGGGTGACGCCGTGGGCAGCGGTGACGCCAACGAGGGGAATCGGTTGGCCGTGACGGACGACGGTCTTGTTGAGCGCCACACCGACAACCGCACCGAGGTGCTTTCAGCGCCGCTCAGCGTTGACCAGAACACCGAGTTTGCTCGCGGCCACGACCGGCACGGAAGATCGCCAGGGGACATGGGGACGCGGCGACGAGCACGACGAGGGCACGCTCGATACAGAAGAGCGGTCACAGAGCAGACTCCCGATACCCGCGATCAAGACGGCGGCGATCGTCGCGCCAGGCACCAGAGGCCTTAGGATCCGGCCCGTCGGCCGCTGGCCGCGCCCTTGCGGGCTTGCCTCGGCGATCCGCACGATCCGCGCCGGGGAGTTGTCCTCTGCGCGTGCGGTCGCCTCGATCTCGAGCACGCGGATGCCGTTGATAGCACCCACGCACCGCGAACAGTCTGCTGAGCCGCGATCAGAGGTCTTCGACAGGGACGCTGACAGTGACGTGTTGTACCGGCATGAGCTTCCGTAGTCCCTCAACGTCGTCGCCGAAGGCTCCGTTGGCGACCATGTAACCGACGACGAAGTCGGCGTCGACCTCCGGCATGATCGCTACGAGCTCACGGAGGATGCGCTTCGCGTCCCGTTTGCCCGGCTGGTCGTGCCATCCGTTGTTACCCGCCCGAAGGAGCGCGGCCAGTTCCTCCACGGCAGGTTCGGGTAGTGGTTCGGGTCGCCGCCCGGTCACGAGATTGATCGCGTTGGTCGCGGTGGCCCAGCCAGCGAGCCGAAACGCTCCTTCGACCGCGCACAGCGATCCCCCGTCCGCGATGCGATGTGCGAGCTCGAGCAATCGCGCGTTCGGCACGTCGACCAGCACGGGACCACCCTCCCGAACTGCGCCGGTGGAGCGGAGCGTGACACTCTGGTTTCTCGCAGCGAACCGCTCGAGACTCGGGGTGGCAACGTCGTTGCGTTGGTGAGTCACCAACACTCCCCGAATCCGGCGAGCCTCACACAGTCCTTCCATATATGACACTGCCAAGATCGTCGGATCAACACCCTTTGCCTGATCCGCAAAAGGCAGCCATGCCGCTTCATATGTCGAATCCATGTGCCCTCCTCAGCGACACCGCGCCTACGTGCGTCATCGCGTCGCGTATGCGCCATGTTTCTCTGAGCCGACCACGGCCTGGCGTCACGCTCACAACCCGTGACACAGCCGCCCCGCCTTCGGTCGATTACCCACAGTCGCGGTGACCGCCGCGGTACCGGTCGGAGTTGAGCGAGCAGATTTGCGGTGCGGTCCCGACTGGATGTAACACCTCGCCGTCCGATCGCGACGGGTCCACACACAACGGCGTGATCAGGTTTGGCACAGACCAACATAGCCGTTCGACAGCCGCCGACACACGACCGGAGAGACATGCCCGCATCCGCATATGAGCGAAGGTCCCCTCGCCGAGGGCTTCGTATCGAGGAGCCGTACCGCGCCACAGTTGAGTTTGGAATGCCGAGAAGTGCCACCGGTCAGCTCAGCGTGTTCGACTAGCCTCGATTCGGGTTCGCAGGACGCACTCAGGCATCGATGGGATCGCGGCGCTGTAATCAGGAACGCGTCGTCGCTTATGGAGTTTCATGTTCGTCTCCGAGATTAAGATCAAGAACTTTCGGTCCTGCCAGCAAGTCCGGGTCCGCTTGCGTCCTGACGTGACCGTTCTCGCTGGTGAGAACAACGCTGGTAAGACCAGCGTGATCGACGGGTTGCGGCAGGTCACCGAGCCTCTGGATGGTCGACGCGGTCTGGTGATCACCGAACAGGATGTGTTCGACGCATGTGGACCAGAGGATCAGGTCAAGTTGGACACGATCTTGGCCGACATCGACCCCGACCACGCCGGGACCTACCGGGAAGCGTTCCTGCCCGGTGCCACGCCCGACGGCAAACGATCGGCACGCTGGTCGCTGTCCTACACCCGCCCTCCTCTGGGTCGCAGGCGGGGAACAACGACGTGGCAGGTCGGCGAGGGCCGGGACGTGCCCGGCGAGCCGGCCCTGCGCACCGCGATTCGTCATGTGCACCTGCCTGCGCTCCGTGACGCGGTCCGTGATCTCGGCGGTGCTGGTGGCGTCCGTATCCGGGTCATGATGGAGGCGCTGCTGGGTGGCCAGGAAGCGGTCGACGCGTTCGTCGAACGTGCCGGTGTCCATCTCAAGGGACTCGTCGAGGACGAGGCGGTGCAGGCAGTCGGCACGGCTGTCAGCGTGCCGCTGGGGGCCATCACTTCGGGCGCGCATCGGCAACAGGCCGGTCTGACGGTGACGGACGCCAATCTGGCCGCGATCTCGCGGGCGTTGCGGATGCTGCTCGGTGACGCGGAGTTGCCGTTGACCGCGTCGATCGATACCTCAGGTCTGGGGTATGCGAACGCGCTCTACATCGCCACGGTGCTGGCTGAGCTCGAGACCGCACGCGAGGCCGATCTCACGCTGTTGCTGATCGAGGAGCCCGAGGCACATCTGCACCCACAGCTGCAGACCCTGTTGCTCCGGTATCTCAAGAGGCGCGCAGCGCAGTCTCGTCAACGCCCCAATCCCAGTCCCGCGGAGCCGGCAGGGCACATCCAGGTGGTGCTGACCACGCACTCGCCGGTGTTGTCGGCTGCGGTGAGCGTGGAGGACCTGGTGGTGATGGCCCGCGGTCCGCGTCTGGGAGCCGCAGGATGGCACGCCCAGGCCGTACCGGTCGCCGATCTGGAACTGGCTAGCAAGCAGGTCAAGCAGCTCGACCGTTATATCGACGTCACCAAGAGCGCGATGCTCTACGGGGCGCGGACCGTGCTGGTCGAAGGGCTGTCCGAGGCGCTGCTGCTGCCGGCGATGGCCGACCTGGTTCTCGCCGCACCACCAGACGCCGAGCCGACGGCGCGCCGAGAAGCGCAGGAGGCGATGGACCGCTTCCACGGCTCGACGGTGATCCTGGTCGACGGGGTGGATTTCGAGCCCTACCTGAAGGTGCTGCTGACCCCGGTCGGTAACGTCCGCATCGGCCAGCGAGTTGCCGTCATCACCGACACGGACTCCTCCGAGGACGGCGACGTACCGTCCCGGGTCATAAAAGCCCGCGCTCTCGCCCAACAACTCGGCGCTGACACCACGGTCATGGATCTGTTCCTGGCTCCGCGCACGTTCGAACCGACCCTGATGTGCCCAGAAAACGAGGCGTTGTTGAAACAGGCTTTCGAAGAGTGCGCGCCGCGCTCGCAACACCGGTGGAAGCGAGTAGCCGACGCGCCCGTCGAGCAGCGGCCCGAGCTGTTCCGGCTGCTGTTCGTGGAGAAGAGCAAAGAGCCCGAGGCCACCGGCAGACCGATCTACAAGGCGGAGTTCGCGCACGCCCTCGCCGACTTGCTGGTCCCCGACTGCGGTTTCGTCGTGCCCGAGAACCTCGTCCATGCGATCCGCTATATCGCCGACGCGCCGACCACGGAACCGGCACGCTCATGACCAGCGCGGTCGAACACGTCATCTCGGCACAAGAAGAAGCAATCGCGGCACAAGAACTGGCCATCGCAGCGACCGCCCCGCTGTTCGTCCGAGCCTGTCCCGGCGCTGGCAAAACCCACGTCATCGTCTCCAGGCACCTACGCGGCCCCGCAGCAGCGTTGCGCCAAGGACGTGCTTTGCTCTCCTTCACCCGGGCCGCGGCGGCGCAGATGCGAAGCCGCTGCCACCGCGAGAGCAGGCCCGACGCTGCCCTCTTCCCGCACTACATTGGCACCCTGGACGCGTGCATCTGGGAAGTCCTGGTCGTGCCCAACCTCCCCGCCGGTCAGACGCTGCAACTCGTCGACTCCTGGGATCGTGTGCAGGCTGAAGTCCAGCTCGATCGTCAGGTTCCGCTGAGCGCCTTCACTTTCCAACGCGACCCAATCAGCGGAAAAGAATCGATCAGAGAAGACCTGCTGTCGCACGAGCACACACGCCTCATCAGCACGAGCAAGTTCGGCTGGGAGATCTGGTCGAAGAAGGCGTTCGCTGTGCGGGACGACCAGATGAAAGCCGGCTACGTGACCGGCCATGAGAGCCGTCTCCTGGCGTTGAAGTACCTGGAGAGTGGCGAGAACTTCACCGGTCCTCTTCGTTCACGGTTCGCGGAGATCGTCGTCGACGAAGCTCAAGACTGCTCAGTGACCGACCTGGAGCTCCTGGACCGGCTGCACCACATCGGCATCCCGCTTGTCGTCGTCGCGGACCCCGACCAGATGATCTACGGGTGGCGTGATGCCGACCTGGCACGACTCAGCAGCCTCGAAGGCCAGCTCGGCCAGACCATCGAACTCACGGGAAACTGGCGCAGCTCCGCCACGGTATGCCGGCTTGCCGCCACCCTCCGGGCCGGGTCCAGACCGCCCGACCTAGCTGTCCGGTCATCAACCCCGGAACCGCCGGTGATCCTGCTGCCCACCAGGTTCCCGAAAGGCAGCGCGGCACAGCATGCGCCCAGCCAGCGGCCTGTAGTCGACGTGTTCCTCGAGCATGCCGAGACGTACGCGGTCGGCGCAGCGGATTGCCTGGTCACCGCCTACCGCCGCACCCACCTGCCCGCCAAGGGCCGACGCCCAGCCGGTAACGCAGCCACCTTGCTCGCCCACGCCTGGCGAGTTGTGCATTCGGGGACAGCCGATCCCGACCAGGTCGATGACGCCCTACGGATCAGCTCCCGGCTGCTCATCCGCTACTGGTACCCCGACGTAGCAGCCTCAGGCAGCATCGAGGCGCGATGCACCACAGCCGACGTCGAATTCAGCCACATCATCCGGCATGCCTACGCCTTCCTGCATGCCCTGCCCGAACCCCACGCTGAATGGCACAAAGACGTCAACGCACAGCTGAAAACCTGGCCCTGTCCACCGAACGCGGCTCCCAGAGGAACGATCGGGCAATTACGTGGCAAGCCCGAAGGCACGAAGCTCTCACGCACGACCGCTGCCCCCTACCGGTCTGACAACATTCACCAGGTCAAGGGCGACGAACACGAAGGCGTGCTCCTTCTTGTGCCAGACGACGACGCCGCATCACACTGGGCCAGCGGCAATCCCTCTGCCGACGAACTTCTCCGCAACTGGTACGTGGCCGTCACCCGCGCACGACGGCTGCTCGCCATCGCCATCCCACCAGACGACATCGATCAGCTCACCGAGCACCTGCACGAGAGGCATGTCCCACTGCTACTCGGTTAACGTCACACTGTGTCGGCTACACCGGAATCACGTCCGAACACTGATCCAATTCATGCTGCGCCTGATGCTCGGAACGAACGATCTTGACAAGCCGTCGAGCCCGAGTCGCGCCTATCCCGAGCGCGACACGAAGCGTATCCGCAGAAATCGGCTTCTGGTGCGCCTTGCGGTGCGCGGTGTCCTCCCTCCGAGCTTGCTCCAAGAGCTCATCGAGGGAGCGACTCTGCCGCGGCCGATCGAACTCAACCTGATCGACCTCGCCCTGCTCAACCGCGGTTTCCCCAGCATCGAGGACAGCGAGCTCGCGCACGTTCACCGGCCCGGCGGCGAGGACGCCGTGCGTGACCTCCGGCGCCCCTGATTCACCGATCGCCTGCAAGAAGCCAGGGCCGACTTCTGCCCAGCCGATCAGGAGGAGCGGACCGACCGCGTCAAACGCCGCCTTCCCGTACTCCCCGGTCACGAGCGGGTCCGCGACGTTCAACGCCAAGGTGACCACACTCGCAAAGATCAACAGCCGCCGCGCTGGCCGCAACTGCGCCGCAGGAGCACCGGCAAGCGCGAGGTGTCGCGTTCCCAACAAGAGCCCGATCACCGACAGGTCGACAGCAGGCGCGACCAGCGGCGCGACCCACACAGGCACGCCCAGGCGGAGTGCCAGGTTCAGCACGTTCCCGAAACCGAACATGAACGTGAGCCCCACGACCACCCCGATGATCACAGTCACCACCCGCACGACGACGGCTGACTCGGGAGACGGGCCAGACCTTGGGGTCTCAGTGGTCATCACGGTCACCGCCCGGTTCGTCCAGGCGAACGCTGCCCTCGATCACCAGGAAATCAGGACGAATGCCCTGGTCAGAGCGACATTCTTCTGTGTAGTGGCCCGCCGAGGGGTCACACCGGCGACCGGGTACTGCTTCGTGCATCGGCCTCGAGGTGATCACTGCGCCACCTGCTTCCGACGCTCCATGACCAACGGCACCCGCGCCTCAACGACCAGCGGTTTCCCCGCCAAGCGATGCCTGCCCGAGTCAGCCGTTCGAGCGTGCTGGACGGATTCGCAATCCGTGTGCATCCTGCGCGAGCCGCCCCGGGGGCACCCCCGCACACCGCCGCTGACCAGGCGCTTTGACCTGCGACGATGGCCCCGCAGCTGATCATGGGGTAACCGGTTCTGTCCGTCAGATCCGGCTGAAGCCGGGTGATCACTCCCCCGTCGCTCCCCCGCAGGGGGGACCCTCGCGCACAGACGACCACTCGCGTTTGTCGGTCTCGCACATGTGTGAGACAACCTCACCCCATCCCAGTCAGCCGGTTCGAAAGCTGCCGCGAGCGCGAGAGGGCGACCTCGGCACAGGGCGTGTCAGCGACCTGGCACGGCGCCGTATCAACTCATCCACTGCCGCGCCCGCTGAAGACTCGCAGCGCACGAGCAACATCCAGTCGACCAGCAGCCACTCTATTGGGTGTTAAGACTTGCTTCGCTTCGCCTCAATAGCTAACGTTCAAACCTTGCGCTCTAGCGATCGTGAGCCACAGAAAGTTCCATGTAGCCCGATACGTGAAGGACACGTATGCGCGGCTCGCTCTCAAATTCTGGCATTCACGCGAGCGAGGTTCACATGGCCAACGATGGCATCCCCTACGTCATGGCGTACGGATACATCACAAAAACCCTTGATGCAGTCCAACGCGCGCAAACTCCAGATCGATTCACGCAAGATTTTCTAGCTACACGCCTGAACATCAAAGGCGGGACAGCCAAAGCCGTAATCCCATTCTTGAAAAAGACTGGTTTCCTCTCATCGGATGGGACCCCGACTGAACTATACAAGCAGTTCCGCAACGAAGCACAAGCTGGCTCAGCCGCCGCTACCGCACTACGAACTGGCTTTAATCGCCTCTATGAGATGGACGAGCGCGTCCACGAGCTTTCTGACGATAAACTAAAGGGCCTCATCATTCAAGCGTCGGGCGTCGAAGGGAGCAGCTCCACCCTCCAAGCGATGGTCGGCTCATTCAAGACACTGCGGGCGTACGCGAACTTTGATCAACCCAATTTGACCGCCGATGAAGATGATGAGCCTGAGACCAATCCGCGAACCACCATCCAACCAAGCTCATCATCTTCGAACGCTGTTCACACGCCCACCGGACGCATAAACCTGGGTTACACCATAAATCTCAACCTCCCCGCCACGTCCGATGTCGCCGTCTTTGATGCGATCTTCACGAGCTTGCATCAACATCTTATGAGCTGACATGGGGGCCACGCATGTCCGACGAGCTAGGTAGAGTCAAGCAGTTCATGATGACAAATCTTCTACTCGAACATAATCTGAGTCAAGTCGAAGGTCACCTCGGCATCAATGTAGTCCATCGCGAGCGCGACCAACCCGAGCGAGACACCTCATACTATCCTCAGATCGAGAAGGAGTTTCGCTCCGAAGCTGCACGCATGGCACCGCACTACGAGATCTTCTACTCACTAGAGAAAACAATCAGGGCCTTTATAACCGACGCACTAAAATCTCTGGACTCCACAGACTGGTGGCAGGTGAGCGTTCCAGAGAAGATAAGGACCGACGTCGAAAACCGACGACAACGCGAGATTGACACAGGCATGACGCCACGCTCAGATGACGCGCTGGACTTTACAACATTCGGCGAACTGGCCGAGATAATAAAGACGAACTGGTCGGTTTTCGGAGGAATGCTATCGAGCAGAAAAGCAGTGGAACGCGTAATGTCCAACCTCAACTCACTGCGCGGGCCAATCGCGCACTGCAGTGCACTCGCCGAAGACGAGATTGTCAGACTTCGACTGTCTGTGCGCGACTGGTTCCGACTTATGGACTGAGAAGAGCGCGACGCGGCCTGCGGCACGACAGCAGGCCACGTCACTACTCTACTTCGCTCCTTCATACCAACCGAGTGCCTTTTCGCTCCGCTCGTGCGCCGCTGCCTCGAGACCACCAATCACCTTCGCGTAGATCTGGTGCAGCACAGCCACGCTGTGACCGGCCCGCTCAGCGCACTGAGTCGAGGGCACCCCGGCCGCGAGGCACGTCGACACGCAGGCATGCCGGAGGTCGTACGGCCGACGCGCCAAGAGCGAGACGTACTCCTGCTCCGAGAACGCCGCCTTCCGCGCGTCGTCCCACACCCGGGCAGAGCATCGCGGCCTCCTCGGGCCGCGACGCCGCGTAGTACATGACCGCGAAGAACGCCCGCAGCATCGGCCCGGACGACCGCCGAGGCTGCCCCTCCACGACCTGTGCGGCCACGGCGTCGAGCAGCCGCTCCCCCTGCCGGACGTTGATCACGACCCGCTTGTCGACGGCCCGGACCGTCTTGGGCGCGGTCCACTTCACGGCTCCGAGGTTGTTCGCACCGAGCGCCTGCAACTCGACCGCGTAGTCGAGAGCGTTGTAAAGCACCGCCCGCTTCCGCGTGAACGTCTTCGCGGCCGCCTGCTTGCCGTCGAGCTTCAACGACAAGGCGTGTGAGCCTGCCGCAGCATCGCGAAATCCTCCTTCCGAGACACGGGCAGCGTGTGCGCCGCGACCCAAGCCAGCGCCCGCGCGATCTCAGGCGGCTTGCACATCTCCCGCCGCTTCGTGTTGAAGGTCCAACCGGTCAGCGCCCACCTGATCGTCCGGTCGTCAGGCCCCCCTTGTCCGTCGTGAACATCACCGGCGTGACCGTCTGGTACGACGAGACGAACTGGTCGCCGCCGCTCGGCGACGCCGACTCGCTGTTCGTCAAGGAGCTCGAGGGTGACAACAACGCCGCGGAGATCATCGCCCGGTTGGTTGCTTCGGCTCCTCCGTGCGGCACGTGGTGCTGATGGCTGCCATGGGCGTCGACCACGCCCCGGAGGCGCCGCGTCGCGCGCCCTGAACTGGCTGTGGAGAACTCCGGCAAGCGGTGGATCATTCTGTGGCAGAACTGGTTCTGCAGAACTTCGACGACGAGCAGGTCTTCGTCAGGAGGCTGCGCGAGGACAACGACGTGTGCGCGGGCACCGGCGACAGCCGGATCGGCTTCCTCGACACCCGGGACCTCGCCGACGCCGGCGTCACCGACTCCGCCGCCCCGGACCCGTCACGGCCGGGCCGCCGGCCAGGCCTCGGCTCCTGGCGGTTTCAGCCATATCCGAAACCGTTGAACGGGACGCGACCTTCTGGTTGGGTTTTTGTCAGAACCGAATCACCTGATACGGGGGAAACAACCGGTGAAATCCAGAATTGGTGTGTTGCTGGGCGGCGTGGTCGTGGCGTTGCTCATGACGATTTCCGGCATGGGGGTGGCCGGTGCGACGGCGGATCGCATCGATTTCGTCGGGCAGGCGCGAGCCGCGGGGCTCGCGACCGGCAAGGCCGACGCCCTGCAGGCCAAGGTGGACCGCTATCTCGTCGCGCTCGAGGGGCGCGGCACGCAGGTGTCGCCGAACCAGATCGACCTGGGCGGGGCGGTGCTGACCGTCGCCGTACCGGGTGAGGCCACGCCGCGGCAGTTCGGGGCCGCGGGAGTTCCCCAGTGTGCCGGGGCGTCCGCCAACTACGAATGGTTCTGCGCGTACCAGTACGAGCATTACACCGGCGACAACATCGGCATGTGGAGTTGCGGTTACTACCCCATTCCGTGGGTCACCATCGGCTCCTACCAGAACAACCAGACCGCCGGCACTGTCCCGACGGTGTATTTCGACGGCGGCACCAGCGAGAACCTGCCGCCGGCCCGCCACGACGAGAGTGAGTGGGTGCCCTGGTACCGGATCCACACGGTCAGGAACTGCTGACCGCCGGCGACGGGCCGCATCCCGTGAGTGCGGCCCGTCGCCGTCACCCGGCACGGTCCGCGTAGGGCACCTCGAGCAGGAGAGCGCCGCGATCGGACAACGTGTGCCTCGCCGAACCGTGGTGGCGACGCGTGATCACCAACCCCGCGTCGCGGAGCACTGTCGCGTGCTGGGACGCGCTCGCCGGGGACGTGCCCAGCGCCGCCGCGAGTTCGGTCGTGTTCACGTGCGGTCGCTCGGCGATCGTGAGGAGCACGGCCGCCCGCGTGCGGCCCAGCAACGCGACCAGTGAACGCGAACGCCGCGGCTGTCCGGCATCGGTGGTGGTCACCCAGTCGAGGCCGCGTTCGACCGGGTAGACCAGCACGGGCTGCCGGTCCTGGTCGGCGAGCGTGATCGGGTTCTGCCAGCAGAAGAACGACGGGACGAGCGTCAGGCCGCGCCCGCGCAGGTGCAGATCCTGGTCGACGGGGTACGGCAGCGCGAGGACCTGACCGTCCCAGCGGGCTCCGGCGTGCAGCGTGTGCAACACGTGCTCGAGACCTCTGCTCACCACCAGCTCCGCGCGCCGCGCCCGGTTCTCGCGGACGTGGGCGCGGATCGTCGACCAGTGCGGCGCCAGCACTGTCCGGTGGTAGTGCCTGATGCCGTCGGCCAGACGGCTGAGCGTCGGGACATCGCCGTCCGCCACGTCGCGCATCCACGCGGGCACCGCACGCTCCGCCGCGAGCACACCGATGTCGGCGCGCAGGACCCGCCGTTCGGTACTGAGCAACGCCTCCAGCGCGGTGTCGAGGTCGGCGCTCTCGACCGCAGGGGTGAGGAAGTCCGGCGAGTACCCCTGGGGGCGGGCCAGCGCCATCAACGCCCGCGTGGACGGCCGCAGCGCCGCCCGCGCGAGCCGCCGCCACTCACCGAACACCACGGCGCCCTGCTGCGTCTGCACCATGTGCATGCTCAGCAGCGTCTCCCACAACGGGTGCGGCTCGTCGAGAACCCGTACCCGGAGCAGATCGTCGAGCGTGAAATGGACGCGCAGCAACCGCCTCACCCCCCGGTGTCTCCTCTGCCGGCTCCCAGCAGCCGGACGAAGCCCCTTGACGTCCTCCGAAAGCACAGACACCGATCGGCCGCGCGAGGAATCGGCGGTTCCGGTATGCCTGCCTCACCATCGTAAGGGAACGCTCCCTTACGTGACGCCTCGCGGCGGCTTCACCATCCCCGTGCGACGTCGTCCACGGCGAGGAACGGTTCGTCGACGACGGTTGCCGGGGTCACGCCCGTGTACTCCGTGACGTCGCGGTGCAGGTGGGACTGGCCGGCGTAGCCGGTGTCCGCCGCCACGCCTGCCGCCGCCTGACCCGCGACCAGGCCGTGGACGGCGTGGTCGAAGCGGACCAGCTTCGCGGCTCGCTTGGGCGGCAGGCCGATCCGGGACCGGAACCGCGTCCACCGGCGTGTGCGGCTCCACCCCAGCTCGGCCGCCAGGTCCTCGACGCGGACCGTGCCGCGGCTCGCGCTGATCCGGTGCCACGCCCACGTCACCTCGCGGTCCACCTGCGCGCCCCACCGCCCGGCCGGCCACCTGTCCGTCCACGCGAAGCGCTCCTGCCACGAGCCGAGCTCGCCCAGCCGCTCCGCGAGCGGCGCCAGCTCGTCGAGGCTCACGGTCCCCCGCCGGCTCCGTCACCGCCGGGCCGAGGACCGCGTGTGCCACCACCGGTGACAGGCGTACCCGCGGGCACCGGAAGGACTCCGCGCGCAGGGCGTGGAGGGTGTCGCCGAAGCCCAGTCCCATCACGAAGCTGCCTGCCGTGCCTGCCACGGCAATGGTCCCGTCGAACACGAGGATGCTGCGGAACTTTTCTCCAATCCCGCGCCGCGCACCGGCGGCGAAGGTGCTCCTCATGACCGCGATCCACACACAGCAGGACGGACCTGCGCTGCTGCTCATCCACGGGACCGCCGCGTCGCTCCGGACGTGGGACCCGCTGGTCCCCGTTCCTGACCCGTGCCCACCACGTCGTCCGGGTCGACCTGCCCGGGTGCGGGCGGTCGGCGCCGTGCTCGACCGGCTCGGGGTCGGGCACGCCACCGTCGGCAAGCTGCTGCTGGTGCTGTTCGGCGACGAGGACCTCCGGTGGCGGCCCTCGTCGGCGGACGACTACCGGGGCGATCCTCAGTGGACACACGAGCGGCCCCGCGGTGCGGGAATCACCATGTATGTGTCCACTTTCCCCCGCGTCTCGATTTTCGTTCGCCGGGACGATTCGGTAACGTCGCGAGAGCAGGAACGACTCCCGGGTGGAGAACGCACGGCAGGTCACCGGCGACACGCTGTTCCGGAAGTGACGAGGATTGCGACGACCACAGGCACGGACCCGCGCACTGCTCCTGGCGTGCGCGGTCGGCGCCGCGGCCTGCTGGTTCGGGGTGCGGCCCGCGGCGCCGGAACCCCCGTCCGCGCCGCGGCTCGCCGTCGACCCCGCGCCGACCTCGGAGCTGCCGACCACGACGAGGGCCACCACGACGACCACGAAACCGCCGCCGCCCGCGAACGCCTGCGGCACGCTGGCGGCGAAGCTGACCCTGCGTGACCGGCTCGGCCAGCTGGTGATGGCCGGTCTCGACCCCGCCGACGAGGTCGCCGCCGCCCACGTCGTCACCGTCGACCGGGTCGGCGCGGTCTTCATCGGCGGCACCGCGACCCGCCTGCTCACCGGCGGCAGGCTCGCCGCGCTGCGTGCCAAGGCACCCGTCCCGCTGCTGACCGCCGTGGACGAGGAAGGCGGGCGGGTTCAGCGCATCGACGCGCTCGACGGGCCGGCGCCCAGCGCCCGCCGTCTCGCCGCCACCATGAGCCCCGCGCAGGTCACCGCCCTCGCGCACCGCCGGGGCGAGCAGCTGCGGGCCCGCAGCGTCGTGATGGATCTGGCGCCGGTCGTCGACGTCAGCGACGCCCCGGCGAACACGGTCATCGGCGACCGGTCGTTCAGCCCGGACCCGGCGACGGTCGGCACGTACGCGGGCGCGTACGCCGACGGGCTGCGCCGCGCCGGTGTCATCCCGGTGCTCAAGCACTTCCCCGGGCACGGCAGGGGCAGCGGCGACTCGCACCTCGGGCTGGTGCGCACGCCGCCGCTGGCCGCGCTGCGGGCCGACGACCTGCTGCCCTACGCCACGCTCATCCCCCAGGGCCAGCCGGTGGTGATGCTCGGGCACCTCGACGTGCCGGGCCTCACCGACGGCGTGCCCGCGTCACTGAGCCCCGCCGCGTACCGGCTGCTGCGGGAGGACTACCGGTTCACGGGCGTGGCGATGACCGACGACCTCGGCGCGATGCGGGCCGTCACCGACTCGTACTCGCTGCCCGACGCCGTGGCCACGGCCATCGCGGCCGGTGCCGACATCGCGCTGTGGTCGGCGCCCGCGCCCGCCGCGCCGGTGCTGGACCGGCTCGAAGGCGCCGTCCGCACCGGTGAGCTGCCCGCGAGCCGGGTACGGGACGCGGTGACGCACGTGCTCCGGCTCAAGACCGGCTGCGTCTAGCGAGGTGCCGGGGCGGCCGTGCGCCGGAGCGTGGCGTGAGTTCGTCAGCGGTCCAGGCCGGCCAGCAGTTCGTCGAGGAAGTGGGCCGCTTCCTCGGCCGCGCGGACCGGGTCGCGGTCGGCGATCGCGTCGATGATGCCGCGGTGCTGGATGTGCTCGGCCGGGCCGAGTTCCCGGTGGGTGGTGGCCGCGACCGATGCCGTGACGGTCTCCGTCAGGCCCCGGTACAGCTCGGTCAGGAGTGCGTTGTGCGCGCACGCCACCACCGCGAGGTGGAACTCCGCGTCGGCGTGGACGAAGTCGGCGAAGCGGGCGTCGCGCTGGGCGGCGTCCCGCTGGTCGTGGAGGTCGCGCAGCCGGGCCAGCTCGTCCTCGGTGCGGCCGGTCGCCGCCAGGCGGGCCGCCTCCACCTCCAGCATGCGCCGGACCTGCAGCACCTCGCGCAGTTCCGCACCGCACAACCGGCGGATGGCACCGGACACCTCGCTGGTGGCGCGGACGTACGTCCCGTCGCCCTGGCGGACTTCCAGCAGGCCGCTGTGGGACAGCGCCCGCACCGCCTCACGAATCGTGTTGCGCCCGACGCCGAGGGTCGACGCCAGTTCCGGTTCGGTCGGGATGCGGCTGCCGACGGGCCACTCGCCCTGCCGGACGGCCTCCCGCAGCTGGTCGATGACCTGGTCGACCAGGCCGGCGCGGCGCGTTGTGGCCAACGGCACGGATACGTCCTTTCACCCAATCATCCTATGTCTGCCTACACTACTCGTCGTGTCCGTGAGAACAGAGCCCAGGGTCGCGACGCGTGTCGGCGGTGGCGTGCTGCTCGCGGTCGCCGTCGTGCTCGCCGCCATGAACCTCCGGCCCGCCGTGACCAGCGTCGGGCCGCTGCTGGACAAGGCGCAGGCCGACCTCGGCGCCACCGCGACCTGGGCAGGCCTGCTGACGACGCTGCCCGGCGTGTGTTTCGCCGTCGCCGGGCTCGCCGCGCCCGCGCTGGCCCGCCGCGTCGGCATCGGCGCGGCCGTGGCGTACGCGCTGGGTGTCCTGGGGCTCGGGCTCGTGCTCCGGGTGCTCGACGGCCCGCTGGTCGTCCTCGGCGGCACGCTCGTCGCCAGCGCGGGCATCGCGCTCGCCAACGTGCTGATCCCCGTGGTGGTGAAGGACTCCTTCCCCGCCAGGGTCGGCATGATGACCGGCGTCTACACCGCGGCGCTGCAGGGCGGCGGCGCGCTCGGCTCGGCCGCCGCGCCGCCGATGGACGACCTGCTCGGCGGCTGGCGCGCGGCGTGGGCGGGCTGGGCGGTGCTCGCCGCCGTCGCGCTGGTGGTGTGGCTCGTCGCCATCCGCGGCCGGGTTGCGGGCCGCGGCCCTGGCCGGGCACGGGGCCGTTCGCTCCTGCGCAACCGGCTGGCGTGGACGGTGACGGTCTTCTTCGGGCTGCAGGCGTTCTTCGCCTACATCGTCATGGGCTGGTTCCCGCTGGTGCTGATGGACGCCGGCGTCAGCAGGGGCACCGCGGGCCTGCTGCAGGGCATGATCTCGCTGCTGGCCGTGCCGATCAGCCTGGTCGTGCCCGCGATCGCCGCGCGGCAGGGCGGCCAGACGTGGTGGATCGTCGGCCACAGCGTGATCGGGGTGGCGGGCATCGTCGGCCTGGTCGTCGCGCCGTCGGCCGCGCCGGTGCTGTGGTCGGTCCTCGTCGGCGTCGGGATGGCCGTGTTCTCGCTGGCGCTGACGACGATCGCGCTGCGTGCCCGCAGTGGTCCGGACACCGCGTCGTTGTCGGCCATGGCCCAGGGCTACGGCTACCTCATCGCCGCACCCGGTCCGCTGGTGTTCGGCCTGCTGCACGACGTGACCGCGGGCTGGACCGTGCCGTTGCTCATGGTCACGGTCGTGCTGGTCGCGCAGGCGGTCGTCGGCGGCCTCGCCGGGCGGGACCGGTTCGTGTGACCACCGTGGCCGGCGGGGAGTTCCCGCCGGCCACGGGCCCGAGGAGAGCGCGGACGCTGGGTTCCGGGAAAGGGATAGGAGGAAGCGTCCGCATGGCCTCGGTTGTCACACCGGCATCAGCGCGCTGAGCCGGTCCAGCGTGTACACCGCCGAGCCGTCCGGCAGGCCGTCGGGTGCCTCGATGCCGACGAACGTCACCGGCTCGTCCGGCACCCGCCCGTCCCACACCGCCACGTCGTTCCGCGCGCCCCAGAGGCCCACGAGGTAGGACATGGTCAGGTACCGCCGCTCGACCAGTGCCCGCACCCGGTCCGCGGTGGTGAACCTGTTCTCCTCCACCCGGTTGAACGCCGGGCGCCCCGACATGTACAGGTGCAGCCACACGGCCTCCCAGCCGCGCTTCCGCTTCGCGAACACCACCGGCAGCGCCACCCGGCCCCGGCCGCGCATCTGCGAACGCGACCGCACGGTCCTCGGGTCGAACGGCGCGCCCCGCTGGCCGCGCGCACGGCCCTGGAACCCGAACATCGACTCGGCCACCTCGTCGAACGACTCGCCCGAGTAGATGTTGACCTGCGGCACCACGTACCGCCCGCCGACCGACAGGGGCACGTCGATGAACTCGGTCGCACCGTCGGGCGCGTCGGTGATGTCACCGGAGTGCACGGCGCCGTCGTGGTGGTAGTTCGTCCACGACACCTGACCGGCCGTGTGGAACCGCTCGTCGAGCAGCAGCACGGACAGGTCGTAGTCGGTGCGCCGCGCGGTCTGCCGCCAGTAGGTGAAGAACCGCAGCAGCTCACCGGTGACCCGGGCACGCGAACCCCTCGGCAGCACCGCGAACCCGCCCTCGGCCGCCTTCCCCGACAGGGGCAGGGCGACGTCGAGCACGTCCGGGTCCACCAGCACCGGCCGCTCGAACACGGGCAGCCGCGCCGCGATCTCCGCGTCGAGCCACGCCGTCAGCTCCGCCACCAGGTCGGCGGGCAGCGGCGGCCGCGTGTCCGGCCCGACGTGCGCGTGCCGCGAACGGCCCACGTACATCCGGCACGGCGCGGGCGCGGTCCGGTTGGCGACGTGCTCACGCAGCGAGCACAGCACCCGGCCCGACGCCGAGCCGAGCGCACCGGCGACCGCCTCGACCACCGTGTCCCGCTCCGCCGCCGACGCGAGCCGCAGCAGCCGGTCGGCCGACCGCAGCAGCAGGCCTGGCGCGGACGACAGCACGGAGGCGGCCGTCCCGATCGCCCCGGCCCGGATCGCCGCCTCGGCGTGGCCCGCGAGGTTGCGCACCCTGCGCTCCCCGCGCGCCACCGCGAACACGTCCTGCGCGTGCGGCCACCGGCCGTACTCGTGCGGGTGCAGCCGCTCGCCGAGCCGCTTCCACGGCTCGGCGTGCCGGGCGACGTCACCGAGCTTGCCCGGGTTCGCCGCGACCACGTCGTTCAGCGCGGCCAGCATGGTCCGCCGCTCCGCGCGCCCGAACGCGCGGAACCGCGTCGGCGTCGCGAGGGAGACGTCGCCACCGGAGGCCTGGCACGCCAGGCGCAGCACGTCGGTCGTGGTGTCGACCGCGACCAGCGGCATGCCGAGGACGAGCCGGACCTCGTTGACCACGGCCCGGTTCTCCCGCACCGGGATCGCGGCGGGCTGCTCGCCCTCGGCGCACACGAGCGCGAGGTCGGACAGCACCGCGAGGTCGGCCTCGCCGAGCGGCGTCGACCCGCCCGCCAGCGACAGGTACAGCCGGGTCGCCTCCACCTCGGCGGTGTCCCCGAGGTGCAGCACGGTCAGCCGGTCCCCCGCCGCGGCGACGAACTCGTCGTGCGCGGCGAGCAGCTCGGCGTAGGTGTGCTGGTAGGTGCCGTAGCCGGGCAGGCTGAGCAGGTCGACCGCGGGCACCACGGCACGCAGCTCCGCGTCGGACGCCGCGACGCCGTCGGCGAAGACGGCGGCCCGCAGCCGCTCGACCCAGAACTCCACGGTGTCCGGCACGTCGTCCGGGAACCCGATGAAGTAGGCGTTGTGGCGCACGTGGTCGCCGACCAGCGCACGCACCGCGGCCACGGTCGTGGTCGCGAGGTCCAGCGCGGGACCGGTGGCGAGCCCGCCGACGTGCGCGAGCAGTGCCCGCGACGCGGTGAACCCGACGTCGAGCAGCGCGGCGTCCAGCTGCCGCGCCACGGCCGTGCCGTCGCCGGCCGCCCCCGTGCTCGCCGGCACGCGCAGGGTCTTCTGGATGATCAGCTCCTCGAACACGGGGCCTCCCTTCGTGTCGTTCGGGTGTCCACAGTGGAGCAAATGTGGTCGCGCGTCCTGGTGTCGATCCAGGGTCCCCGGGGCTATGAATCCCGGGTGGCCGCCTCGCCACGCGCGTTTGGGCCTCGGCCACAGCGGAGGATGCAGGATTCGAACCTGCGCGACGCTCGCGCGCCGACCACCGATTTCGAGACGGGTGCCATTACCGGGCTCGGCCAATCCTCCAGGGGTGGGGTCGCCGGGGGCTCGAACCCCGAACCAGTCGATCCAACAGGTGGAAGGAAGCGCGTCCATGCCCGCGTGCGCGGAGAGCGGACGTGCTGCACAGTCGACTGCTCTGCCAGTTGAGCTAGCGACCCCGAGACAGACATGCGTACCCCCAGCCGGATTCGAACCGGCGCCCGTCGGCCTCGGAAGCCGCCGCTCTCTCCGCTGAGCTACCGGGGTGTGGTGGAGGGTGGAGTCGAACCACCTCTTGTCGTGCGACACCCGGTTTACAGCCGGGTCGGGCTCCACAGCCCAGCTCCACCATTCGCCCGCGTTGTGCCGGGGCGAAAATGTCTGCGCCACTGTTCAGTTGTCGGCCAACAATTGTTTTTCGCGCACGGCGAAATAAAGAAAGCCGCCCGGTCGGATTCCCGACGGACGGCTCCCTGGCGTGACATCACCACGTCACGGTGGGGAGCCTGGCTCGTACGAGTGCCGATATGACCGGCACTCGACGGCGGACGCGACACCGTTCAGGTGCCCCGTCGGCTTCTCGTGCATTCGGTCGGTCATCATTCACTCCTGTTCGATCCGGCCCGGCAATCATGTCCCGTCCCGCCCGGCACCGTCAACCATTTTCGGCGAAAAAACACGAGCACGGATTCGCTCGTTCGCCGGTGCCGGGCGCGCGGCGGTTCGGCGACAATGGCAGGCATGGGCTCCCCGACCGTCGGTGTTGAGGAGGAGTACATCGTCGTCGACGAGGACACGCACCGGCCGGTGCCCGCCGGCGGCGCCGCGGTCGCCGAGCTGTCCGATGTGGACTTCCAGCGCGAGTTCTCCCCCGCCCAGGCCGAGTTCGTCTCGCCGGTGTGCGCGGGCCTCGACGACGTGCGGCGCGAACTGCTGCGCGGGCGGCGGGCGCTGGCCGCGGCGGCACGCGGGCACCGCGCGCTGCTCGTCGCGACCGGCAGCCCGCCGCTCGGTCGGCCCGGCCCACCGCCGGTCACGGGCGAACCGAGGTACCGGCGGCTGGTCGACGCGTACGGCGCGCTCACCGACGACCAGGGCATGTGCGGCTGCCACGTGCACGTCGGCGTGCCGGACCTCGAGCACGCGGTGCTGGCGAGCAACCACCTGCGGCCGTGGCTGCCCGCGCTGCTGCTCCTCGGCGCGAACTCGCCGTTCCTCGACGGCCGCGACACCGGGCACGCCAGTTGGCGCACGACCGTGTGGGGCCGCTGGCCGGTCGCCGGTGTGCCGCCGCACTTCCGGTCCGCCGACGAGTACGAGGCGCTGGTCGCGCGGCTCGTCGCGGCCGAGGTGCTCCTCGACGCCGGGATGGTCTACTGGTACGTCCGGCCGTCCCGGCACGTGCCGACGGTGGAGGTCCGGGTCGCGGACGTGCCGATGACGGTCGGCGAGACCGTGCTGCAGGCCGCGCTGACCCGCGCGCTCGTGACGACGGCCCTCGAGGCGCGGCGACCGGTGCCCAGGGTGCCGGACGAGGTGCTGCGCGCCGCGTGCGCCCGCGCCGCGCTCGCCGGGCCGGACCGCCGCTGCCTCGACCCGATGACCGGCCGCGCGGTCGCGGGCTGGGCGCTGGTGGACGCGTTGTTCGCACACGTGCGCCCGGCGCTCGACGCGCTCGGCGACCTGGACGCGGTCACGCAGTGCCTCGGGTGGGTGCGTGCGCACGGCTGCGGCGCAGGCAGGCAGCGGGCGGTGCTGCGCGCGCACGGGGACTTCCGCGCGGTGGTCACGGCGCTCGCGGCCGCGACCACCGGCGGTTGAGTCATGGCTGCCCGGTCGGCACCACCGCGACCGGGCAGGCCGCGTGGTACAGCAGGTGCTGGCTGGTCGAGCCGAGCAGCAGCCCGCGGAACCCGCCGCGCCCGCGGCTGCCGACGACGACCAGCCGTGCGCCCTCCGCGTGCCGCAGCAGGGCGCGGCTCGCGCGGTCCCGCACCACCTCGCGGGTGACCCGGACGTCGGGGTACTGCTCCTGCCAGCCCGCCAGCCGCTCGCCGAGCACCTCGTGCGCCTCCTCCGCGACGCGGGTGATGTCGAGCGCCGCGGGCTCGCCGGCGAACGCGATCTCCAGCAGCAGGTCGGTCCAGGTGTGCACGGCGACCAGCTCGGCGTCGCGGGCGGACGCCTCGGCGAAGGCGAACGCGATCGCCGCCTCGCTCGCGGGCGTCCCGTCCACGCCGACGACGACCGGCCCGTCCCGCCCCGGCTCGCGGACGACGACGACCGGGCACGTCGCCCTGGTGACCAGCGAGACGGCGGTCGACCCGATGACCAGCCCGGTGAACCCGCCGAGGCCCCGGCTGCCGAGCACGAGCACGGCAGCGTCCGCCGCCGCCCGCTCCAGCGCGGGCACGGCGGGCGCCTGGACGTCCACGACCTCGACGTCGAGGCCCGGCACGGCGGCCCCGGCCGCCTCCCGGGCCCGGTGCAGCCACTCCTTCCCTTGCGCGACAAGGGCGTCGTGCAACATCCTGACGTCGACGAAGCCCTCCGGGTAGCCGACCGGGATCTGGTAGGCGTGCACGATGCGCAGGTGGGTCTCCCGGTGCCGGGCCTCGTCCGCCGCCCAGCGCACCGCCTCGAGCGCGGACTCGGAACCGTCGACGCCGACCACGACAGGTGGCACGGGCATGGGTCGTCCTCCTGGGGTGTCGATGACCTCCGGCCACGATGCCACCGCCCACCACCGGTCGCCACCTGTGGGCGGAGTCGGAAGACCCGCCCCACCGGCACCGGCCGACCGGTTAGGGTGGGCGGGGAGCCGTCCGACCACATGGGGGTAGCCGAACCGTGCCGACAGGTGACCATCTGGGGCGGCTGCACGACGCCATCGACGACTCGGACTTCGCGTGGACGTTGTGCCTGATCGGCGAGGACCAGTCGCACAAGCTGGCCGTGCTCGCCGGTGACCTGGGGCGGCGCAGGTCGAGCACCGGTGAGGGCAAGCAGATCACGTCGGGGTTCGCCTACTGGGGCATCGCGCCGACGATCGCGTGGGCGCACGCGTGCACCGACCCGTTCTACCCGGTGATGCAGCAGAGCATCGAGTCGTTCGCGCTGAGGTGGGCGCAGGTGCGGGCGCAGCTCGCGGACACCCCGTTCCACTACGTGAGCCTCGGCGTCGGCACCGGGCACAAGGACCGCTCGATCCTGCAGGACCTGCTCGGCCCGAACCCGGGGCTGCTGTACTCGCCGGTCGACCTGTCGGCGGAGATGCTGCGGTTCGGCATGCGCGAGTCGCTCAAGGGCGTCGACGTGTCGCGCCGCCAGGTCGTGCCCGTGCAGCTGGACTTCGCGGTCGACGCGAACCTCGTCGAGTACCGGCGGCTGCTGCACCGGCTGGTCGGCGACGAGCCGATCCTGTACTCGCTGCTCGGCAACACGATGGCCAACTTCGACGAGGACATCGACCTGCTCGGCAAGCTGACGTGGCTGCTGCGCCCGCAGGACCGGTTCCTGCTGGAGGTGGCGACCACCGCGGCGCTGGACGAGGACCTCGCCGACCACGCCGCCGAGGAGTACCGCAGCAGCCGCGCGTACAAGGAGTTCGTGACCAGCGCGCTGCAGCACTACACCGACCTGACCATCGACATGGACAGCGTGCACTTCCGCGGCTCGGTCGAGGCCGACCGCGCGCTGCAGGTGAAGGTGATCTACCAGAACGCGACCGGCGCCGTGCAGCGGATCATGCTGCCGGACCGCAACATCGTCCGCTTCGACGACGGCGACACCATCCGGCTGTACCTCACGCGGAAGTACGCGAACGCGGCCGTCGACGACATGCTGGCGACGGTCGGGATGACCAAGGTGCTCGGCACCCACTCCGGGTTCGCGTCGCACCGCTCCCCCGGCGGGTTCGGCATCGACCTGATGCTGCTGTCGGCGGGCCGGGCGCTGCCGGCACAGCGGTCCAGCCGCGCCGACGAGATCTGGTCCAGCTTCAACCGATGACCAGGCTCGTGATCACGGCCCTCACGTTCGGGGCGCTGGCCGTCGCGGCGGGGCTGGGCATCGCGTGGCTCGTCGTGTCACCCGCCGACCAGCGCTGGGAGCCCGCGGTCAACACCCTCGCCCTGCTGGCGGGCATCACGGGCATCTTCGCCGAGCGGTGGGCGGCCGAGCGGGAGCGCCGCTTGCAGGCCGTCGAGTCGATCCGGGCCGAGCTGGCCCACGACGTCGAGGTCCTCGACGACGACGCGTTCCGCCGCGACCCGGACGCGTACCGGCGGCGCCGGGTGTACCCGAGGCTCGTCGTGTCCGCCGTGGACTCCGCGTTCGCGTCCGGCGCCCTGTCGCGGCGGCGGGACGGGGAGCTGATCCGGATGCTGCACGCGTGGCGGGACACCGTGAACACCGTCAACCGGCGGCTCGACCTGACGGAGTCGCTGACGTTCGCCACCGCGTCGATGGACGAGGTGGAGGCGTTCAACCGGGCCCTGCAGCGGTCGGACGGGTACCTCACCGGGGCGCGTGCGCTGCTCGGGGAGCTGCAGTCCTACCTGGACAAGGAGTGGAAGGCCCGGTGAAACAGGGGCTCGCGCATTCGCGATGAGCATGGGTATCCCGCGCGAAAGGGGTGCGCCATGCATGTGCGTGACTATCCGGGCACAGCCAGAGACCTGACGTCGTACTGGGGATCGTGGCCGGTCAGCCAGCCGCTCTCGGTCGGTTGGATCGGGGTGGTGCGGGATGGCGCGTTCATGCGGGAAACCGATGTGGCCAACATTCCCGAAATACCCGCGCCGCGCGTGATCTCCAGTCTGCGCGACGAAACCGCCACGTACTCGCGGCACGTCGACTTCCACGCGGAGCTGGCCGCGGGCGCGGGCACCGCCGGCGGCGGGGCCACGGCCACCGTCAGCTTCAGCAAGGAAGCCGGGACGCTCATCTCGCTGCACCGCCCGCGGTACCACCAGGTCGACGACATCCCGATGCTCAAGAAGCAGATCCTCGCCCTGGCGCGCGAGGAGCTCTGGGAGCGGGACTGGATCGTCGTGGTGGAGACGGTCGAGGCACGGGGTGTGACCGTGCTGGTGTCCAGCGCGCGCGACGCCTCGATCGTGTTCGACGTGCGCGCGGAACCCGGGACCTTCGGCGTGGCCGACCTCGCGAACGCGGAGCTGGGCCTGAACGTGCTGGCCAAGGCGTCGATCGGGATGGCGGCCATCGCGGAGCGGGGCACACCGCTCTACCGCACGTTGCGGGTGAGCAGGTCGTTCTGGGGAAAGGTGCGCGTCGGGCTGTCCGGTGCCGCTCCGGTGCCGGACGACGCGTTCGAGGACGTCGCGCTGCCCGTGCGGGACGACCGCGATGTGTGACTTCGTCCCTGGCGAGGTGATGCTCGCCCATCCCGCGGCGGGTCCCGGCGCGGTGATCTTCGAGCGGATCATCGGCGACCTGTTCTGGCGCGACACCGCGAACTTCGTCCCCGGCCGCCGTCAGCGACCGGTGTGGCAGGAGGACGGGTCGGAGGAACTGCTGCGCCACGGGAAGCCGTTGGTCTTCCCGATGCCCGACGGGCCGCCGATGCTGTTCCACCGGCTGCCGACCACGCGCGGCGGCGAGCAGGCCGCGGTGGCCGACTTCAACCGGCTGACCCTCGAGTTCTCGGTCGAGGCCGTGGCGCACGGCGAGTCCGTCGCCGAGGTGCTCAGCCCCCGGCAGCAGGTCTTCGCGCAGCCCGTGCACCGGCTGCGGCCGTGCCACGACGATGGCGGTTTCGGTTCGGCCGAGCCGTTCCGGCTGACCGGCAAGCACCAGGAGTACCTCGACTGGATCGGCGGCGACAGCGCGGACGGGACCGGGAAGGTCCCGAAGGTCGCCGTCATCGACGGCGGGTTCGACGCCCGGTTCTGCCCCGACGGCACGTTCTCCGCCTCGTTGCCGGAGAAGGTCGACTTCGTCGGGCACGAGGCCGATCCGGCCGCCGCGCACGGCACCCTGGTGGCCACGCTGATCGACGCCACCTGCCCGGGGGCGGACCTGCTCGCGCTGCGGATCATGAGCGGCGACGGCACCGACGGCACGGTCGCCACCGAGTGGACGCTGTTCGAGGCGGTGAAGGAGGCGCTCGACCGCGACGTGGACATCATCAACCTCAGCATGAACTTCGGCATCAACACCCAGGAGTGCGCGACCTGCGGTGACCTGCCGAGGGCGGCGCGGTCGCCCGCGTTCGAGTTGCTCGTCAAGTACGCGGCCGGGTCGCCGGACCGGGTGGTCGTGGTGGTGGCGGCCGGGAACGAGCGCTTCGGCAGGCTGGCGTTCCCGTCCCGGTTCGCCGCCTCCGTCGCGGTGAGCGCGGTCAACGGTGCCGGTGCCCCCAGCCACATGACGAACTACGACGGCGACGCACTCCACCCGCTGCTGTTCGCCGCGCCCGGCGGCGACCTCACCGACAGCGTCGACGAGGCGGTCGCCGAGTCCGACGACTGGTCCTACCGCGGCACGTCGTTCGCCGCGGCCTACACCAGTGGCGCCCTGGCGGGCATCATGGTGCGCAACAACGTCACGGCCGCCGCCGCCCTGGTGATCCTGAAGCAGGACGCCGACACCGGCGTGGCCGGTTTCGACCCGAAGTACCACGGCAACGGCGTCATCCGGATCACCTAGACGTACTGGCCGGAGAGGTTGGGAACGCGGCTGGCCGGTGGTAAGCAGGGCAGGCCGGGGCGGTGCCGATTTTCCGCATCTGTTGCGGCATCTGCGGACCGCTCGGCTCGGACGCGGTCGAGCCCGGACCCGGCCCGATCGCGTCCGCGGTGACAAGGCCTGTTCATCGAGGGCGATCCACGGGACATCTGCGGGCTCGCGGCATCGTTGCGGTCATCCGCAACCCGCCGACCAACCTGCTCAAGCAGGGGCGCGGCCTGGCAACTCGTCACGACAAGCTCACCATCGTCCGTCGATCGGCGGGCGTCCTCCACACCGTGATCACCTGGACCAGAACGTTGTTGGGCGATGCGGAGTCCGCGCATCACACCCCTGGCAGCAAGGGGTTCTCGGTGCGGCGCCCATGGCCCTGGGCGCCGCACCGAAAGTCCTGTCCCGGGCGCGGTTCCGGGGCAGGCGTCACCGCGTCACGCTGTGGCGCACGCGGTGCCGTTCACGGTGAATGCCGTGGGCGCCGTGTTGGTGCCCGTGTAGGTGCCGTTGAAGCCGATCCCGATGGAGCCGTTCGGGGCGATGGTCTGGTTCCACGACAGGTTCGTCGCGGTGACCTGTTGGCCGGTCTGTGCCCAGGTGGCGCTCCAGCCGGGTGGCGTGAGGCGCTGGCCGGACGGGAACGCGAAGCCCAGCGTCCACCCGTTGATGGCGGTCGTGCCGGTGTTCGTGATGGTGACCGTTGCCGTGAAACCGCCGCCGCCGCCCCAGTTCGAGGCGGTGTAGCCGACCACGCAGCCGCCGGACTGGCCCGCGGTGGTCGTGAAGGTGGCCGTCGCCGACGCGGGTGACAGGTTGCCCGCGCCGTCCCGCGCCCGCACGTACACCTGGTACTGCGTGCTCGGGGTCAGCCCGGTCAACGACGCCGAGTTCGTGGTCGTCCGCGTGAGGGCCGTGCCGTCCGCGCGGTACACGGTGTAGCCGGCGAGGCCGCTGCCGCCGGCGTCGGTGGACGCCGGCCACGACAGGGTGGCACCCGTCGCCGTCACGCTCGACGCGCTCGGGGTGCCCGGGGTCGTCGGCGGGGTGGTGTCCACGGTGGAGCCGCCGGCGAGCGCGTCGTGGACGGCCGTGTACGCGGGTTTGACCTGGAAGTTCTCGTCCACGAGCAGTGCAGCGCCCTCGCCGGGGAACGTGCTCGGGATCCACGAGTACTTGTCGGTGTAGCCCCACGTCGTGATGCCTGCGCACCGGGCGACCGCGAGGCACGCGTTGGTGACGTTGCGGTAGTACGTCGCCTGGGTGGCGAGCTTCGTCGCGTCCGCGGGCAGTGGCATGCGGACGTCCAGCTCCGTGATCGCGACGTCGAGGCCGAGGTCCGCGAACCGCTGCAGGTTCTGCTGCATCTGGCTGGGGAACCCGTACTGGATCGCCAGGTGCGCCTGGAAACCGACGCCGTCGATCGGGACGCCGTCGGCCAGCAGCGACTGCACGAGCCGGTACATGCCGTCGCTCTTCGCGCCGATGCCGTCGGTGTTGTAGTCGTTGATGTACAGCTTCACGTCCGGGTCGGCGGCGCGGGCCGCGCGGAACGCGTCGGCGATGTAGCCGGCCCCGAGTTTCTGCAGCCAGAACGAGTTCCGCAGCGAACCGTCCTCGTTCAGCGCCTCGTTCACCACGTCCCACGCGTACAGCTGCCCGCGGTAGTGCGTGACGACGTTGGTGATGTGGTTCCGCATCGCGGTGCGCAGCGCGGTGGCGTCCAGGTTCTGCACCCAGTTCGGGGTCTGGTTGTGCCACACCAGCGTGTGGCCGCGGACGGTCTGCCCGTTCTGCTCCGCCAGGTCCACGATCGCGTCGCCGCGGGCGTAGCTGAACTGGCCGGGGTTGGGTTCCGTCGCGTCCCACTTCATCGCGTTGCCCGGGGTCAGCTGGCTGAACTCGGCGGCGATGTGCGGGCGGTAGGCGGCGTCGGTGATCTCGTTGTTGTCGACGGCGTCGCCGAAGTACTTGCCGTGCGCGGCGGCGTGTTCCTTCAGCGGGCTCGACGCCTGTGCGGGTGTGACCGCGACCAGCGTGCCCGCCACGGCGGCGAGCAGGCTGGTCGCGGCCGCGAGTGTCTTCCTCACGTCAGCTCCCGGTGGTGCAGGGGTTGTTGTTCACGGTGAAGCCGGCCGGGGGCGGGTTGCTCCCGCTCCACGACCCGTTGAACCCGATCCGCACCGACCCGCCCGGTGCGATCGTGCCGTTGTATCCGAGGTTGGCCGCCGTGACGTCGGCGCCGGTCTGCGCCCACGTCGCACCCCACCCGCTGGTGACGCGCTGTCCGGCGGGGAACGAGAACGCCAGCCGCCAGCTGCTCAGCGGAGTCGTGCTCGTGTTGGCGATCGTCACCGATCCGGTGAAACCGCCCGGCCACTGGTCGACCCCGTACGTGACCGCACAACTGCCCGTGGGTTCCGGATCGGGGTCGGGATCCGGGTCGGGGTCGGTCGTGCCCACGCGGTCGGCGTAGAGGACGCCGCGGCCGTTGGTGCCCAGGTAGACGCGGCCGTACACGCGGGGGTCGCCGGTGATGGCGTCACCCGCGTTGCCGTACTGGTGCTGGTCGTCGTTGATCCTGACCCACGCGGCGCCGTTGTCGTCGGACCGGTACACGCCGGTGACGCCGTCGATCGTCGCCATGGTGAACAGGGCCGGGTTCGTCCGGCCCGGCGCCGCCTTGCCGAAGCCGACGCCGACCGCCTTGGACACAGTGGACAGCTTGGTGAAGCTCGCGCCAGAGTCGGTCGAGTGGTACAGGCCGGTGTCGCCCGCCAGCCAGATGTCACCTTCCTTGCCCGGCAACGCCTTGAACTTCGCGGTGCTCGGCAGGCCGGTCGCCGCGGTCTGCGTGAACGTGGCGCCGCCGTTGGTGCTGACGTAGAACCGGCCGCCCGCGAACCCGTAGAACGTGCTCGCGTTGACCCGGTCGGACTCCACGACGGACTCCGCGGGCAATCCCTGTACTTGCGTCCACGAGTTCCCGAAGCCGACCGAGTAGTGCACCGGCTGACCCTTCGGCGCCCACACGAACCGGCTGCCGTCGGCGGCCGCCGCGACGGTGCCGCCCTCGTTGACGCCGCCGGGTTCGGTGCCCTGGAACCAGTTCGCGCCGCCGTCGGTGGAGAACGCGACGTGGCTGTCGTTCGGGCGGTCCGCGTCGGTGAAGCTGCCGGCCCGCACCATGACGCTCGGGTTGCGCTCGGCGTAGTCGAGGCTGGTGGTCGTCGTGAACACCGGCTGGGTGAACATCGTCGACGGCACGGCGGCGAGGTTGTCGTGCCGGAAACCGCCGATGTCCCCGAGTCCCGAGATCAGCGGGGCGCCGGTCGGCGGGCTGATCAGGTCGAGCACCGCGGTCTCCTCGAGCCCCGCCGCCATCGGCTTGATCGTGAACTGGGTGCCGTTGTCCCAGTTGGTCAGGTTGGTGGTGCCGTAGATGGTGGCGCCGGTGCCGTACATCATCCGGTTGGAGTTGAACGGGTCGATCTCCAGCGACTCGGTCATCCAGCCCAGTTTCGGCGTCACCTCGGGTGGTTGCGGATTCGTGCCGAACGTCAGCCACGGCGACGAGGAGATGTCCATCGTGTACCGGAAGCTGCGGTTCGGGTACGACGTCCAGTCCCAGATCCTGGTCCAGGTGGCGCCGCCGTCGGTGCTGCGGAAGAAGATGACGTCCGGCCACCACGAGACCTGTGTGGCCACCATGATCGTGCCGGGGCGCTGCCGGTCGATCGTCAGGCCGGAGTAGCCGAAGTAGTCGTCGCCGCTGGTGGACGGGATCGGGCTGATCCGCGTCCACGCCCCCGTGGTGGTGCCGTACTTCCACACGTCGCCCTTGGCGCCGTCGTACGGGCCGCCGGTGTCGCTGGTCGCGATGTACAGCACGTGGTTCACCGGGTCCACGACACCCTTGTGCGCGAGGTATCCCGTGGGCTGTCCCGCGATCCGCTCCCAGCTGGCGCCGCCGTTCACCGACCGGTAGACGGTGTTGTCCTTGTCCGCCACGCCGACGTAGATGCCCTGCGTGGCGTTGCCCGAGGTGCCGGTCGACTTGTCGAACGTCACCCACACGACACCCGGCCGGTGCGACAGGTAACCGTTGGGGTCACCGGGATCCTGCGCGTAGTTGCCGGCGTTGGGGAAGTTCGCGACCTTCGCCCACGTGGCGCCGTGGTCGGTGCTGCGCCACAGGCCGTTGCCGTCCGGGGCGCCGAAGTAGACGGTGCTGTTGCGGTTGGGGTCGACCGCGAGCCGCTCCCCCATGCCGCGGCCCGGCATGTTGCCGCCGAGCTTGAACGGCAACGGCGTCGCCTGCCAGGTCGCGCCCTTGTCCGTGGACCGCAGGATCGCGCCGTTGTTCGGGTCCCAGCTGTTGGTGTACATGCCGACCGCCGCGTACACGCGGTTGGTCTGGACGGGGTCGGTGGCGAGGCTGTGCACGCCGTTCCAGCCCCACTTGTCCCACCCGACCCAGTCCAGCAGCGGGATCCAGCGGCCGGTCGCCTCGTTCCACCGGTACGCGCCGCCGATGTCGGTGCGTGCGTAGATCAGGTTGCGTTCGGTCTGGTTGAAGACGATCGAGGGCACGAACCCGCCGCCCGCGATCTCCACGTTGCGCCAGTTGTAGGCCTCGGCGGGTGCGGCCGCCGCGGTCGGTCCGGCGGCCGCGCTGGTGACCGCCACGGAGGCGGCCACCAGCGCACCGGCGAGTAGATGTGCCAGTCTCACCCGCATTGTCCGTCAGTCCTCACGCGACCGTGCACGCCTGGCCGTTGACCGAGAAGGCCGTCGGCCGGGCGTTGCTGCCGCTGTAGCTCGCGTTGAACCCGATCCCGGTGACCGACTGCCCGGCCGCGATCTGCCGGTTGTGGTCGGCGTTGGTGGCCGTGACGGTCGCGCCGGACTGGGTCCAGGTGGCGCTCCAGCCGTTGGTCACGCGCTGGTTGCCCGCGAACGTGAACGACAGGGTCCAGCCGTTGATCGCCGACGTGCCGGTGTTCGCGATCGACAGCGACGCGGTGAAGCCGGTGCCCCAGTCGTTGACGCCGTAGGTGACCCGGCAGGACGCGACCGGATCCGGGCCCGGGCCGGGGCCGCTGCCGCCGTCCGGTGCGATGAGGTACGGGTTCAGGTAGGCCTGTTTGGTGGTGTTGACCGTGGTCCAGTCGTCGTTGAGGATCCCGCCGGTGTCGCCGGAGTTCGGGTTCCACGACCAGTACGTGAAGCTGATCGCGTCGGTGCCGGTGCCGAGGTAGGCCATCAGCGTCCGCAGCCAGGTCTGGTCACGCGGGTCGGCGAGGGTGGTGCCGAACTCGCCGAGCAGCACGGGCGCCACGTTGTTCTTGAACAGGTAGCCCCAGTTCTTGTCCCAGATCGCGGCCAGGTTGTTCGGGAAGGCCGGATCGGAGAACCAGGGCTGCGGGAACACCGACGTCGCGTAGTCGTGCGCGGAGTAGACGAGCCGGTTCGCGACGTTCAGCCGCACGGGCGCGCTCGCCGCGCCCTGGAGGTTGCCGCCCCACCAGTAGCCGCTGCCGTTGTAGTCGCTGACGCCCTCGACGACGATCAGCCAGTTCGGGTTGACCGCGAGGATCGCGTTGCCCGCCCGCTCGGCGGCCAGGCGCCAGTCGGTGGCCGTGTCGCCGCTCCCCCAGTTCGCGCCGCCACCGCCCTGGATGCCGTGCGGTTCGTTGTGCAGGTCGGCGCCGATCACCGTGGTGTTGCCGAGGTAGCGCTGCGCGAGCATGCGCCAGTCGCTGATCCACCGGCTCTCCGGGTAGGCGCTCGTGTACCAGAGCGCGGACTGCGCGCCCGAGTCCGGCCGGTGCCGGTCCAGCAGCACCTTCATGCCGATCTGCCCGGCGTAGTCGATGATCTTGTCCATGATCTGCAGGCCGTTCAGCCCCTGCAGGTCGGGGTTGAGGTCGTAGCGGATGCTGTTCGGCGTGGAGCCCGCGTCGAACAGCTGGCTGGAGAAGGGGAGCCGGAGCGTGTTGTACTTCAGGCTCTTCATCTGGTCGAGCATGTCCTTGTAGCCGCGGGACCACAGGCCGTGCGGCGCGTAGTTCGCCGTCTCCAGGCCGAACCAGTTGATCCCGGTCATGCGCACGGGCTGGTTGTTCGCGTCGAGCAGCTGCCTGCCGTTGGTGTGCCAGTAGCCTGCGCCCGCCGCGGCCGCCGGCGCGGTGTGGACCAGCGGCACGAGCAAGGCCAGTAACAGTGCGGGGATCAGGGTGAACGCAACGTTGCGTCGTTTCATCGCAGGGTGTCCTCGGGTGCGCAGGGGTCCGGGTGCCGCCTCCCGCTGGGCGGGAGGCGGCACCCGGGGTGTGTCACAGCGGCGGGTAGGCGTTCCGCATCAGTTCCTGGAACTGGGCGGAGAACCAGTGCCCGGACAGCGGCGCGCCGCCGAGCGCGCCGGACATGTTGTTGTTGTTGCGCGGGTTGCCGGTGTACGTCGGGTCGCACATCCGGTCGAAGCCCTTGCCCTCGTCGTTGTCGATCGCCGAGCTGGCGCCGTCGGACTCACCCGGCGGCTTGATCCAGACGTAGGCGTCGATGCCCGGCTCGGGCGCCGCCTTCGGCCGCTCACCCAGGCCCGCACCGGACTGGTTGCACCAGTTGCCGAGGTGGATGCGGCGGTCGATGCGCGACTCGTTCATGAACGTGACCGGGTCGGTCGACGTGCTCGCCCGCGTCGGCCGGGCCGTGCCGCCCCAGCCGTTGCGCGAGGTGTCGATCAGCATGCCCACCCCGGAGTCGAAGCACTGGGAGTCGGCCTGCTGGCGGAACGCCTGGGCGTAGCCCAGTTCGTCGACGTACCGGTTCCAGTCGACCCAGCCGCCTGCCACCTCGCGCAGTGGCCGGCCGCCCACCACCGTGTTGGCGGTGAAGAACGGCTCCTTGAGCGCGGAGTAGTTGGCGGTGTTGGCGATGAACCCGTGCACGTTCGACGGCGTCGCGCCGGACGCGTTCGCGGCCTGGCACATGATCTGTACCGTGGCGTTGAAGTTGTCGTCCCACCCGAGCCAGCCGTGGTGGCCGGCGTCGATGTAGTTGTAGACGTTCGGCACCGCGCCGAGCTTGGCCAGCGCGTAGCCGACACCGTTCACGTAGTTGCCGTTGGCCTTCATCGTGTCGCACATCGGCACGGCGGTCGGCCGCGGCGTCACGTTGGTGATCAGGTTCGGCAGCGAGTCGATCTCGATGACCGTCACGATCCGCAGGTTCGCGTACGCGGGCCGGGCGAGGATCGACGCGATCGGGTCGATGTACTCGCTCTTGTAGCGGGGCAGGTCGGTCGGGCCCAGCTCACCGTTGGAGGCCAGCGCCGAGCAGTCGCGGCCGGGCAGGTTGTAGATCACCAGCTGGATCACCAGGGGTTGCCCCGCGGCCTGCCGCACGGCCTCGTCCAGGTGCGCGACCAGTCCCCGGCCGCTGGACGTGCCGTTGATGGCCGCGATGCGGTCCAGCCACACGCCGGTCGGCTGGTTCGCGATCCGGCTGCCACCGGGTTCGGCGGCGGCCCTGGCCGACCAGTCCGGGTTCACGTACACCTTCGCGCCGACGTACGGGTTGTCGACGCGGTTGCCCGGGTCCGGATCGGGATCCGGATCGGGGTCGGGGTCGGGGTCCGTCGTGCCGGTGCAGGTGGTGCCGTTCAGCGAGAACGTCGTCGGGGCGGGGTTGCTGCCCGAGTAGGTGCCGTTGAACCCGATCTCGGTCGACCCGCCGGTCGCGAGGTTGGCGTTCCACTGCAGGTTGGTAGCGGTGACCTGCTGGCCGGACTGCGACCAGTTGGCACTCCAGCCCGGGGCGGTGACACGCTGGTTGCCCGCGTAGGCGAACCGCAGCGTCCACCCGTTGACCGGGTCACCGAGGTTGTTGATGCGGACCGTGGCGGTGAAGCCCCCGCCCCAGTCGTTCACGGTGTAGTCGACACGACAGCCGGCCGCCGCGGTGGCGGACGGGGCACTCAAGGTGATGAGGGACGTCAACAGCGCCGCCACAGCCGCCAGATAGGCGGCCGCACGCCTCCGCGTCCCGCTAGTGGGTCTGAATCTCATCCGGATCCTCCGCTCAACGCCGAGCGATTTTCTGGGAGCGCTCCCAGTTTTTCGGAGTGTAGCTGTGTTAACGGGGCGTGTACAGAGGCTCACTCTTGATGAACAGTTAAGTTCGATGTTCAGCCCTGGCAGCGGGTTTGCCGCACTGACCGGCGGTTACCGCGTCCGGCACCGAGCACCCGGCCGGCGGAGCGACCGGCGAGTATGGCCGTTGAGTTGGGAGCGCTCCCAAGATCGCGATGCCCTGTGGATGGATCGCCGCCGGTTGTCGGTGGTCCCCGCTAGGCTGGATTCCGGGGGGCCGGAGGCCGCCGTTGATCTTGAGTCGGGGTCGACCTGGGCCGGGGAACCTGCCTGCCCGCGAGTCCCCCGCCCGGAACCCGCGAGTCCCCCTCTCAGGACCCGCGAGTCTCCCGTTCGGAACCTGCGAACCGACCGTTCGCGAACCCCGCCGGACCGAGATCACCCAGGCCGGGATCACAGGCCGAACCACCCGGCCGAAGCCATCGGGGCGGCCGGACCGGGGCGACCCCACCGATCGGACCGAGTCGGCTTCGCCGGAGTAGCGCCAGGTCGAGATGACCGGCCCAGGGACCACACCAGGACCGGAAGCAGGAACGCCGACCCCGAGTCGACGCAGGTGAGAGGGCTGAGCCCGGATCGAACCGAGTCGACTCCCCGGAGTGGCACCAGGTCAAGATGACCGGCCCACGGACCACGCCGGAACCGGAAGCAGGGACGCTGACCCCGAGTCGACCGAGGTGAGGAGGCTGAGCCCGGGGCGGGCGGGAACCCGAACGAATCGGACGGCTTCGCCTGGCGGTGACAAGGCAACCACCCGCGGCTCAGTCGCGCCCCGCACGGTTCGTCGAGCCTGTGGACAACCCGGGCGTTGTCGGGCAGTTCTGTCGGTGGTGCCCGGTACGCTGGATTCCGGGGGCCGGAGGCCGAGACCGCACCCATCCGCCACCACCCCGGCGTCGAACCACGCTCGTGACGGTGACCCGAGAAGTGCTTGCCCGCTGGCTGGACGCCGCCCTCGATCGGTCCGTGGTCGGGGGTTACACGCGGTTCGGGCTCGCCGTGCGGCGGCGGCTGCCCGGCTGGCCCGCCGACCCGGCTCCGGACGCACTCGCCGGGCGCACGGCGATCGTGACCGGCGCCGGGTCCGGGCTCGGGGTCGCCACCGCGGCCGCCTACGCCCGGCTCGGCGCGGCCGTGCACCTCGTCGTCCGTGACACCGGCAAGGGCGCGCGGGTCGCCGCCGCCATCGGCGGTGACGTGCGGGTGTCCCGGTGCGATGTGTCCGATGTGGACGATGTCCGGCGGTTCACCGACACGGTCGACGCCGTGGACTTGCTGGTGCACAACGCCGGTGTGCTGCCCGGCGAGCGCCGGACCTCCCCGCAGGGCCACGAGCTCACGCTCGCCACCCACGTGCTCGGCCCGCTGCTCATGACCGAACGCCTCCGGCGGTCCGGCGGGCGCGTGATCTTCGTGTCGTCCGGCGGGATGTACGCGCGAAAACTGCCGCTCGACGACCCCGAGTACACCCGCGGCGACTACCGGGGCGCCGCCGCCTACGCGCGCACGAAACGCATCCAGGTCGCGCTCGTCCCGCTCCTCGCCCGGCGCTGGCCCGGCACCACCGTCGCCGCCTGCCATCCCGGGTGGGCCGACACCCCCGGCGTCGCCGGGTCGCTGCCCGGGTTCCACCGGTTGACCAAGCCGTTGCTGCGCGACATCGACGACGGCGCCGACACCACGGTGTGGCTCGGCGCGGTCGAGCCCGCGCCGGAGTCCGGGTTGTTCTGGCACGACCGGCGCCCGCGCGACCCGCACCTCGTGCCGTGGACCCGGCACGACCAGGCCGCCGCCGAGAAGATGTTCGCCTGGTGCGCGGAGGCCGCGGGGATCCAGGCCTAGCTGCTGTGCGTCGCGGCGCTGCGGTAGTCGGTGTACGTGTACGGGTTGTCCATCACCTTGGTCTCCGGGATGTCCGGGTTCATCCCCTGCTGCCAGGCCTCCTCGCCCATCGCGCCGCGCAGGTAGTCCACTGTGGACCCCACGGCGCGGCGTGCGACGCCGAGGTCGATGCCGACGAGCTTGTGGTCGCGCTTCACCACGCGGCCGTCGACGAGCACGGTGTGGACGTCGCCGCGCTGCGCCTGGAACGCGACGTGCCCGTACGGGTTCAGCACCGGGAACGACACCGGCGAGTCGTCGTTCTTGATCAGGACCACGTCCGCCTTCTGCCCGGCCGCCAGGCTGCCGAGGTCGGTCCGGCCGAGCGCGTGGGCACCACCCCGCGTGGCCCACGCCACGACCTGGTCGGCGCGGAGCGCGCAGTGGGTGACGGTCTCGTTCCGGTCGTGCGCGGCCATGTGCTCGCGGGAGCGGTCGGCGCCGAGCGTGCTGCGCATCGCCGAGAACAGGTCGCCGCTCCACCACACGCTGGTGTCCATCGACAGGGACACCGGGATGCCGTGCGCGCGGATCGCCCACGTGGGCGGGTAACCCTGGCCGGCGCTCTGCTCGCTCTCGGTCGACACGGAGATCGAGCCGCCGGTGGCCGCGATGCGGTGGTAGGAGTCGGCGGTCAGCGACGCGGCGTGCACGTAGACGGTCCGCTCGTCCATGAAACCGTGGTCGTGCATGAGGCGGATGCCGTCGTCGCTCGTCGCGCCCCACACGCCGGCGTGTGTCGTGACCGCGACGCCGAGGTCGCGGGCCACCTCGAAGGCGGGCTTCTCCGGGAACGCCGGGTCGCCGGTGACGTCGAACGCCAGCTGGAAGCCCAGCATGTCGTCGCCGGTGATGCGGCGGTTGACGAAGTCGCGGAACTCCGGCGCGCCGGACCACTGCGCGGGCGGCTGCTGGATGTTGCCGTACGCGAGCACGTGCCTGCCGGGGATCGCCTCGAGCGCGTCGACCGCGGCGTCGGCGTGGTCGACGGTCTGCAGGCCGTGCGACCAGTCGACGACCGTGGTCACGCCCGCGTCGATCGCCTCGATGGCGGCGAGGGTGTTGCCCGCGTGGATGTCCTCGGGGCGGAAGAGCTTGCCGTGGTCGAGGTAGTACCAGACGAAGTACTGGGTGAGCGTCCAGTCGGCGCCGTAGCCGCGCATCGCGGTCTGCCACATGTGCCGGTGGGTGTCGATCATGCCCGGCATCACGATGCCGTCGGTCGCGTCGATCTCGAGTGCGCCGTCCGGGGCCACCAGGCCGCGGCCGACCGCCGCCACCCGGTCGCCGACCACCAGCACGTCGGTGTCCGCCAGCACCGAGCGGGACTCGTCCATTGGCAGCACGGTGCCGCCGCGCAGGAGCACGGCGCTGTACTCGTTCATCGGGACTCCTTGCCGGACACTTATCCGTATGGCGGCCGGTTGTGGGGGTTACTCTGATCCCGCACCGCAGGGAAGTCAATGCCCGTCACCATGGGGAACCGTGAGGAGCCGTCATGCCGCGCGAAGGCACCGGACCGGACTTCATCGAGGCGCTGGCCCGCGGGCTGGAGGTCATCGCCGCCTTCGAGCCGGGCCGGCCGGTGATGACGTTGGCCGAGGTCGCGACGGCGACGGGCCTCGCGCGACCGACGGCGCGGCGGATCCTGCTGACGCTGGGTGAGCTGGGGTACGTGCGGGCGGAGGGCGCGGGTTACGCGCTGACGCCGAGGGTGCTCGAGCTCGGCGTCGCGTACGTGCGGTCGCAGGGGCTGTGGGACATCGCGCGACCGCACATGGAGGCGCTGTCGGCGGCGACGGGCGAGTCGTGCTCGGTGGCGCAGCTCGACGGGTCGGACATCGTGTACGTGGCACGGGTGGCGGTGCCGAAGATCGTGGCGCTGGCGGTGCAGATCGGCACGCGGTTCCCGGCGCTGCAGACGTCGCTGGGGAAGGTGCTGCTGGCGGCGCTCGACCCGGCGGAGGTCGAGTCGGTGCTGGCCGAGCCGACGCGGTCGGGGCTGACGCCGCGCTGGCAGCCGTCGGCGGCGGAGCGGGACGCGGTGCTGCGGGAGGTGCGGGCGCGCGGGTGGGCGCTGACCGACCAGCAGCTGGCGCTGGGCATCCGGTCGGTGGCGGCGCCGCTGCGGGACGGGAGCGGGCGGGTCGTCGGGGCGCTGAACGTGAACACGCACGCCGCGGAGACGTCGTTGGAGCACCTGCTGGGGCACCACCTGCCGCTGCTGCTGACGGCGGCGGGCGAGATCAGCGCGGACTTCGCCCGCCTGGCGACGGTCCCGCACGTGACTCGCCCAGCGGCCTCCTGACGGGCGACGCCATCCCCCAGCCAGCGCCGCGAAAGGCGCGTTACCGGCACTCAACGCCACGAACGTGCCTTTCACGGCACAACCACCGCCCGGGAAGCCGGGCGCGAAGCGCCCGTCCCGCAAGCGGGCTTGGCTCACCCCAAGCCGAGCGCAGCTCACCACAAGGACTGTCTGCCTGCCATCCCGTCGACCTGGCGAAGCCCGATCACACCGGGTCAAGGGGGCCCGAAGCACGAACCAACCCCCTGCCCGAGCCCCCGGGCCGCCTTGACGCGGTGTGATAGCCCTCCGGGAGGTCGACGGGATGGCAGGCAGACAACGGACACCAGTCCTTGCCAACCCAGCCCCGTGCAAGACCCCCTGCCATCCCGGAGACCAGCCCGTCCGGCGAGGACCCCCCGGAGGGAAAACCCACCAACAGGAAAACCACAAGCCGAACCGGGCAACAAGCAACCACACCGAAAGAAAGGCCGCTGACCTGCGAAAACACGCCCACCAGTACGTACGGACAGCCCCCACCACTCCCGGGGGCACCCCGCTGTCCAGTCTACCGGTGACCACCGACAGGGGGACGGATGTCGATCTTGGCTGTGGACAACCAAGGCACCTGTGGACAACCCACCCCTCAAGCCCCGAACGGACTTGACAGGCGGCACAGTCCGGCCAAGACTGCGGACAGTTGTCCGCGATACGGACGGAGGCTTATGAAAGGCCCCCTTGACGGGGTGCTGGTTGCCGACTTCTCCCGGATTCTCGCCGGTCCCTACGCCACCATGCTGATGGCGGACATGGGCGCCGAGGTGATCAAGGTCGAGGGACCGAAGGGCGACGACACCCGCACCTGGATGCCACCCGTGCGCGACGGCGTGTCGACCTACTACCTCGGCATCAACCGGGGGAAGCGGTCGATCGCGCTCGACCTGCGGAACGAGGGTGACGCCGAGGCGGCACGCGAACTCGCCCGCCGGGCCGACGTGCTGATCGAGAACTTCAAGCCCGGGGGCATGGACCGCTTCGGCCTGGGTTACGACGACGTCCGCGCGCACAACCCAGGCATCGTCTACGCCTCGATCACCGGGTTCGGCGCCGGCGAGGGCGCACACGTCCCCGGCTACGACCTCATGGTCCAGGCCATCTCCGGCCTCATGAGCCTCACCGGCGACCCCGAGGGCCAGCCCTACCGCGCAGGCATCTCCGTCTTCGACGTGATGGCCGGCAACCACGCCGTCATCGGCATCCTCGCCGCGCTCCGCCACCGGGACGCCACCGGCGAGGGCCAGAAGGTCGAGGTCAACCTCCTCTCCTCCGCGCTCACCGGCCTGGTCAACCACAGCTCCGCCTACGTCGCGGGCGACGTCGTGCCCTACCGGATGGGCAACGCGCACCCCAGTGTCTTCCCCTACGAACCGCTGCCCACCGCCGACAACGACCTCATCGTCTCCGCCGCCAACGACGGGCAGTTCCGCAAGCTGTGCGAGGTCCTCGGCATCCCCCAGGTCGCCGACGACCCGCGCTTCGCCCGCAACGCCGACCGCACCGCCAACCGGGAGGCGCTGCGGCCGCTGCTGGTCGAGCGGCTCGTCACGAAGGGCGCGGTCGAGTGGTTCGACCTGCTCGTCGACGCCGGGGTGCCGTGCGGACCGATCAACACGATCGACGGCGGGTTCGCGATGGCCGAGCGGTTCGGGCTGGCGCCGGTCGTCACGGTCGGCGAGGGCGAGCGTGCGGTGCCGACCACGCGTCACCCGATCCGGTTCTCGGCCACGCCCGTCGGCTACGCGCTGCCACCGCCGGAGTTGGACGAGCACGGCACCGAGATCCGGAAGTGGCTGGGAGAACCGCATGACTGAGTACCCGACCGCGCTCGGGGCGTCCACACGGGACACCATCACGCTCCTCGGTCACGACCTCGCCCGCGACATCATGGGCGAGGTCGGTTTCGGCGAGCTGGCCTTCTGGCTCGCCACCCAGCGCCGCCCGTCGAAGGGCGAGACGCGGGTGTTCGAGGCGGTGCTCGCCGCGCTCGCCGACCACGGGTTCACGCCCACCGCGATCACCGCCCGGCTGACGTACCTGTCCGCGCCGGACTCCGTGCAGGGCGCGCTCGCCGCGGGGCTGCTCGGCGGCGGGTCGCGGTTCCTCGGCGTGACCGAGGACTGCGGGCGGTTCCTGCATGCGCAGATGGAGGGCCGTCAGCTCCCCGTCGACGACGACGGCTGGAACGCGGTCGCGCTCGACGTCCTCACCACGCAGCGGGAAGCGAAGCGGTTCGTCCCCGGGCTCGGGCACCACGTGCACAAGGACGGCGACCCGCGCACGCCCCGGCTGTTCCAGATCGCCCGCGAGGAGGACCTGGAAGGCCCGCACCTGAAGCTGTTCGCCGCCATCGGTCGGGTGCACCCGACGGTGCTCGGGAAAACCCTGCCGCTCAACGGGGCCGGGGTGTGCGGCGCCGCGCTGGCCGACCTCGGACTGCCCATGGAACTGTTGCGGGGCTTCGCGTTGCTCGCCAGGACCGCCGGGCTGATCGGCCAGCTCGCCGAGGAGATCCGCAACCCCGTCGCCAACGACATCTTCCTGTCCGTCGACCTCAACAACGTGCCGGTACCGCCAGGAGGAACCCATGGCTGAGCTGGTCGCGGTGATCGCGTCCACGCACCACCCGTTCTACTACCGCGCCAGCACGGCGACCGGCGAGGACCGCCCGCCGTTCGCCGACGAGTGGGTGCGCAAGGTCGAGGCGTTCCGGGAAACGCTCACCAAGGCGCGGCCGGACGTGCTCGTGATGGTCGGCTCGGACCACTTCCACCAGCTGTGGCTGGACAACATGCCGCAGTTCCTCGTCGGCAAGGCCCCGTTCTACGACGCCAACTGGTACAACGAGGAACGCGAGTTCGGCCTGCCCCGCATGGTGATGAAGGGGCAGGAGGACCTGTCGTCGTACGTGCTGCGCGAGGGTCTCGACGCGGGCTTCGACCTCGCGTTCTCCAACGAACTGCGGATCGACCACTCGATCACGTGCCCGATCATCACGCTGCGCCCGCAGAACGACCTGCCGATCGTGCCGATCTACACCAACATCTTCGCGCCGCCGCTGCCGCAGCCGAAGCGGTTCGTCCAACTGGGACGGACGATCCGGCAGCTCGTCGAGTCCTGGCCGTCGGACCAGCGGGTCGCGGTGATCGGCACCGGCCACCTGTCGCTGGAGCTGGGCGGGCCACGGCAGTTCGGGCCGCACGGGCCGGACCCCGAGTTCGACCGCAAGGCCGTCGAGTGGATCTCGACCGGTGACATCGATGGCTGCTGCGGGAACGTCACCCTCGACTCGCTGCACCTGCCGGGCAACGCCACGCACGGGTTCATGGACTTCATGCTGATGATGGGGGTCGCGGGCGAGGGCCAGAAGGCCGACTACGTGGACACCTACGACCTGTTCCACACGATGGAGGCCTACTTCACCTGGTACCCGAACGGAGCGCCCGCGTGAGCGGAGCTTGCGGAGCGAACCAGACAACACAGGGCGACCGCGAGCGGCCGCTCGGAGCCTGCGAGGAGCGGTCGTGAGTAAGTACCTGCTGAACAAGTTCCTGTTCACCGTGGACCGCGACCCGGAGCTGGTCGAGCGGTACCGGGACGATCCACAGGGGACGGTCGAGTGGTGGGAGGCCAACGAGGCCAACCGGATCCTGTCCTGCCACAGGGGCGAGGCGTCGACGTGGCTCGCGTTCGAGGACGACGAGCGCACCGCACTGTCCACACACGACTACCCGAAGCTCTTCGAACTGGGCGCGCACCCGTTCCTCACGCTCACGCTGTACATCGCGATGTTCGAGCGGGACAACATCGAACCGCTGGAGTTCCAGAAGGAGTACGGGCGCAGGCTCGCGCACATGTCGTTGCCGTACCCGGACATCACGACATGAGCTGGGCGCTCTCGCTGCGCTCCCCCGGCGCGCCGCCGGAACTGGTCGAGTGGACACCGCCCGTGTCCGGGCCCGGCGAGGTGCTGGTGGAGGTGACGGCCGCGCCGATCACCCCGCTCGACCTGCTGTGCGCGTCGGGCACCTCGTACTTCGGCGTGCCCGCCACCCCGTACGTGCCCGGGGTGCAGGGCGTCGGCACGGTCGGCGGGCGCCCGGTGTGGTTCCCCACCACGGCGGGCATGAAGCCGGGCGACGGGTCGATGGCGTCGGTGGTCGCGGTGCCGGCGGCGGACGTGGTCGCCCTGCCGGACGGCGCGGACCCGGTGCTGGTGGCGGCGCTCGGGTTGTCTGCGGTGGCCGCGCACATGGCGTTGACGTGGCGCGGCGGGCTGGCCGAGGGCGAGCAGGTGGTCGTGCTCGGCGCCGGTGGCGTGGTCGGTCAGGTGGGCGTCCGGCTGGCGCGGGCAGCGGGTGCGCGCCGCGTCGTGGCGGCCGCGCGGTCGGCGACGGGCCGGGCACGGGCCGAGGCGGCGGGCGCGGACGCGGTGGTCGCGCTCGACACCGACGACGTCGACGAACTGGCGGCCCGGTTCGCGTCCGCTGTGGACGGTCCGGTGGACCTGGTGCTGGACCCGGTGTACGGGGTGCCTGCGGCCGCGGCGGCGCGGACGCTCGGCACCGGCGGCCGGCTGGTGAACCTCGGCGGCCTCGCCGGGGAGACGAGCCCGATCACGTCGTCGATGCTGCGCGCGAAGTCGTTGCGGATCATGGGGTATTCGAACAACGAGCTGACCGCGGCCCAACGGGCGGAGGCGATCGGGATGGTCGCGGCGCGGGTCGCGGACGGCACCCTCACGATCGCCCACGACATGGTGACGCCCGCGGACGCACCGGGAGCGTGGGCCCGGTGCGCCGCGGGCGTGACAGACCTGCGGACGGTGGTCGTGCCGTAGGTCTTAGCGAGTCACCCGGTGCCGCGAGCCGGTGACGGCCTCCGCGACGCCGATCAGCAGCACCGACGCGATCACGGCCACGATGAAGCCGACCACGTTCAGCTCCCAGATGTCACCGGTGCCGAGCAGGTTGGCGACCGTGCCACCGATGATCGAGCCGACGATGCCGAGCAGCAGCGTGGCGATGATGCCGAGGTTCTGCTTGCCGGGCTTGATCAGGCGCGCCAGCGCGCCGATGATGAGGCCGGCGACGATGAAGCCGATCATCAGGAAACCTCCAAGGTTTCGTCAACAACTCGAACACGGAAGTACCCGGCACGCCGGCCGCACAAACAAGACGCGGGGAGGCCCCATGCGGGTGATGACGCGGAACGTGCGGCACGACGTGGGCGAACCGAGGCGTGTTGACCTGCTGAACCGCGAGCTGCGGGCGGTGCGGCCGGACCTGCTCGCCCTGCAGGAGGTGCGCCACCCGGAGCAGACGGATCGACTGCTTGCGCGCACCCGGTTGCGCCACGTGACGCACCAGGCCGACGTGTTGCGTGACCAGCCGCCGGAGGCGGACCGGTTCGGCGGCGTGGCCATCGCGACCCGGGCGCCGCACCGGGTCGTGGACCACGTGGAGCGCCGGATCGACGGGTTCCACTACTGGACGCTCGCGGTGCGGGTCCGTGACCTGCTGTTCGTCACGCTCTCCACGCCGTGGGAACCGGACGCGGCGCACGCGCGGGAGCTGCAGGCCAAGGAGGTCACGCTGCGGTACGCGGGCATGCTGCCGCTGATCGTGGCCGGTGACCTCAACGCGCGGCCGGACGAGGCGGGGGTGCGGCACCTCGCGACGCACCTGCGGGACACGTGGGCCGCCGTCGGCGACGGACCGGGGGTCACGTGGCCGCTCGGCGAGGACGGGGAACCCGGCCGGATCGACTACGTGTTCGCCGGGCCGGGGCTGCGCGTGGTGTCGGCGCGGCTGGTCGGCGACCGCCAGGTCGACGGGCTGTGGTTGTCCGACCACGCCGGTGTGGTCGCCGACCTGGCCTTACCGGGTTAGGCTCGTCCACTGTGGATGGTGTGCCCGCGCCGGTCGCGCCGATGCTGGCGGTCGAGGGACCGCTGCCGGTCGGCGGTGGGTGGGCGTACGAGACCAAGTGGGACGGGTTCCGCTGCTGCATGCGCGTCGGCCCGGACGGCGCCGCGAAGCTGACGAGCAGGCTCGGCAACGAGATCACCGGCGTGTACCCCGACCTGCGTGGCGTGCTGGCGGACGCGGCGGGCGGGCGGTCCGCGGTGTTCGACGGCGAGCTGGTGGTGCTCGCGGCGGACGGCAGGCCCGACTTCCAGCTCATGCAGTCCCGCCACCAGCGCGGCCCGACCGCCGAGCTGCTGCGGATCGCGCCGGTCACCTTCATCGTGTTCGACCTGCTGCTGCTCGGTGCGGAGTCGCTGCTGGCGGCGCCGTACGAGCGCCGTCGTGAGCTGCTCGCCGGGCTGCCGGTGACGAGCGAGCGGGTCGCGGTCCCGCGCCACTTCACCGAGGAGGACATCGACCCGCACGAGCTGCTCCAGGTCGTCGAGGAGCAGGGGCTGGAGGGGCTGGTGGCGAAGCGGCTGATGTCGCGGTACCACCCGGGCGCCCGCAGCCGTGACTGGATCAAGCGGCCGCTGATCAAGACGCAGGAGGTGGTGGTCGGCGGGTGGCGGCCGGGCAAGGGCAACCGCGGTGGCCGCGTGGGCGCGCTGCTGCTCGGCGGGCACGACGCGGCGGGGCGCCTGCACTACATGGGTGACGTGGGCACGGGGTTCACCGAGCGCGCACTGGACGAGCTGCTCGACCTGCTGACCCCGCTCGCCCGGCCGACGTGCCCGTTCGAGAACGAGGTCCCACCCGACCGCTCCCGCGACGCCCGCTGGGTGGCACCCACCCTCGTCGGCCAGGTCGTCTACCGCCAGTTCACCTCGGACGGCCGCCTCCGCCACACCGCGTGGCGCGGCCTACGCCACGACGTCCTCCCCACCCAGGTAACCCTCCCCCACTGACCCCGGGACCTCGCGAGTCTCGCTCTCGGACATACCGAGTTGTCAGTTTCGTGCAGGCCTCATGTGCACGAAACCGACAACTCGTACTGCCTGAGAGCGTGACTCGCGGTGTTTGAGGGCGGGGACTCGCGGGGTTAGGGGTGGCGGCGGTGGGTGTTTTTGTGTTTGCGGGTGGCGAAGTCGTAGGCCTCTGCCAGGAGGGGTTTCAGGGTGGTGAAGGTCGGGGGCGTCGGGTTGATGACGCATACCCAGTGGTGGTTGGCGTAGACCGGGTGGGGGATGAGGCGGTCGCGGGCCGCGTGGTCGTGGCCGGTGGTGAGGATGCCGTTCGCGTCCCTGGTCGTCGGGGCCGGGCCGAACAGGGACGTGTACGTCGCGGTGGTCAGGCCGATGTTGAGGCGGTACGTGCCCGGGTGGTCCAGGTCGGACACCGTCTCGTGGTGGTCGCCGGTGACGATCGTCGTGAACGGGTGCCAGCGGTCGGCCGGGAGGTCGCCGTCGGGGTCGTAGGTGACGAACGTGTCGCCCTGGGCCTCGTCCATGCGGATGCCCGCGAACGTGTCGCGGAGGTACTGCTTCAGTTCGTCGATGGTCATACCTTCAAGCGTGTCATTGAACTCCTGTGGTGGACTTTCTCCGCGGAACCGCCAGTACGGACGCGGCGAAGTCTCAAATCGGAGTGCAGGCAGCACGCCAGGAAGGCGACGGCGGCCAGCAGGTAGGTGTTGCCCACGACGTGCTGCCACCACGTCCACTCCGCCTCGCGGCCGCGCGCGTGCGGCAGGAACCGGTGGCCCACGGTGAACACCGCCGCCGTGGGCACCGCCGCGCGCCCGGCCAGCACGGCCAGCGCCGGGACGACCCACACCCAGTGGTGCGACCAGGACACCGGGGACGCCAGCAGCCCGGCCGCCGCGACCAGCAGCAACGCCACCACCGGCTCGGTCGCCCGCCGGGCGCCGCGCCACGCGGCCGCCAGCACCGCCGCGACCAGCGCGAACCACAGGCCGTCGGGCAGCCCGAGCCTGCTCAGCGCGCCGCGCAGCGACTGGTTCGTCACGAACATGGCCCCGCCGATGCGGTCCGGGTCGAAGATCGTCGTGTGCCAGTAGGTGACGCTGTCGGCCGGGGCCAGCAGCATGCCCGCGCCCGTCACCGCGGCGAACGTGACCACCGTGGTGACCGCCGCCGCGTACTGGCGGCGGGCCAGGAAGAACAGCACGAAGATCGCCGGGGTCAGCTTGACCGCCGCCGCGACGCCGACGAGCAGGCCGCGCGGGTGACGCGTCCTCGGCATCAGGCAGTCGACCGCGACGAGACCCATCAGCACCAGGTTGACCTGGCCGAACAGCAGCGTGGTGCGCACCGGCTCGAACACGCACACGCCGACGACGGCCATCGCGGCGAGCGGCCCGCGGATCCGCAGGGGCGCCGCGAGCAGGACCGTGACCGTCAGCGCGGCGAGCCCGGCGACGGTCAGCACCGCCGCCGCGACCGGCAGCGGCAGCATCGCGGGCACGCTGAACAGCACCGCCGCGACGGGCGGGTACGTGAACGGCAGCCACGACGGGAAGGCGTCGGTGTAGAGCGGGACGCCGTGCAGCCACGCCGCGCCGCCCGCCCGGTACACGTCGAGGTCGATGAGCGAACCGGGCACGGTCGCGTCGATCAGCAGCACGGTCAGCGTCACGGCCGCGACCCCGGCGGCCCACCACCGGAACGTCGTCACGACTGCCGCCGCTGGATCATCGGCAGCCGCCCCGGGGTGACCGCCATCGCCACCACCGCGGCGAGCAGTGGCACCGCCACGCCGGTGAACAGCACCTGCTCCCACGGCACCGCGAACTCGCCGCCGCCGAGCACCGGCACCGCCGCGAACCCGGCGACACCGCCCAGCACGACGCCGGTGACCGCGCCGAGCCCGGACACCACGAGCGCCTGCGCGCCCGCGATCACCCGGCGCCGCCACGGCTGCGCGCCGAGCGCGGCCAGCGTCGCCAGGTCGGCCCGGCCGTCGGCGGCGGACAGCGCGACGACCACCCCGGACCCGAGCAGCCCGGCCAGCCCCGCGATCAGCGCCAGCAGGAACGGCAGGTTCGCGTCGCCGTCGGCGCCGACGTCGACCACGGTGTCGACACCCGCGTCCTCGGCGGCCGTCCGGATGGCCTCGATGTCGGCCTCCGTGGCCGTGGCCGGGTAGGTCACGAGGGCCGTGTCGGCGTACGACGACCACCCCAGCCGGGCGGCCGTCTCCTCGGCGACGAACGCGGACGGCAGCAGCCCGTAGTCGTCGCGGTACGTCGCCGCCCTGTCCACCAGGTAGGCGGGCAGCTCGACGGGGGCGGGGAGGTTCGCCGAGAACGTCACCGTGCCCCGCGAGCTGACGACGCACGGGGTGAACACCACGACCTTGCCCTCGGCCAGCGCGGCGCGGATCCCGGCGTCCGGTGCCCGGCGGGTGTGCAGCGGCATGAGGTCCGTGCCGATCCCCGCCAGGGCCCCGCCGCAGTCGTCCGCGAAGATCGGCGGGGAACCGGCGCCCTCGTCGTACGCCGTCGCGAGCGGGATCTCGCGCGCCACCGTGCCGGGCACGGCCGACGACATGGTCGCCACGGCCTTCGCGAGCTGCTCCTCCCCGTCGACGTCCCCGTACTTGCTCACCGGGTCGAGCATCGCGAACATCGTGTGCTCCGGCATGGCAGGCACCGGTGCGGTCCGGGGCCCCAGCACGAACGCGGTCATGACCACGGCGCCCGCGGTGACCATGACGGCGAGGACGGCGGCGACGGTCCGGTGCCGGTGCCGCACGGCGTCGCGGACCGCGAGCCGGCCGGACAGCGGCAGCCGGGTGCCGAACCGGCCGGCGGCGGCCAGCAGCGCGGGCAGCACGAGGGCCAGGCCTGCCAGTGCGACCAGCCCACCCGCCACCATGCCCGTGAGCGGCAGCGCCCGGCCGACGGACGGGTCACGGCCCAGCAGCCCGGCGGCCACCACGCACGCCACCCCGCCGGTCGCCAGCAGCGTCCCCGCCACCGGGAACCCGGTGTGCGGCGCCGCGGTCCGGACGTGGCCGGCGAGCGCGTCGGCGGGCGTCATCCGCGCGACGCCGAACGCGGGCACCGCCGCGGCCGCCGCGCTCGCGATGACCCCCACCACCGCGAGCGCGGTGAGCTCCGGCCAGCCGAACCGCAGGTCCTCGACCAGCTGCCCGGTCATCCGCTGCCAGAGGGGGACGCCGAGCACGGTGACGGCCGCGCCGAGCACGAGCCCGCCGGCGGCGCCGAGCACGCCGAGGACGAGGCCCTGGGCCAGCACGATCCGCCGGACGTGCCTGCCGTCGCCGCCCTCGGCGACGACCTGCCCCAGCTCGCGGACCTGCCGCCGGGCGCCGACCGTGAACGCGGCCGCCGCGCAGGCGACGACGACCACCAGGGCCAGCCCGGCGAGGACCGCGAGCGGGCCCGCCGCCGCGTCCCCGACGTACCCGGCGAACGGCGTCTGGTCCACGAAGGACTCCCGGGTCGTGACCGTCGACCCGCCGGCGGGCCAGTCACGGGCGACCGCGGCGGCGTCGGCGCCGTCCGGCAGGTCGACCAGGTAGCCGAGGGGCACGAGCGACCCGTCGTGCATGGCGTCCTCGAGCACGGAGCCGGGCGAGACGACGATGCCCTCGCACACCAGGCAGTACGGCTCGACGGCCAGTCCGGTCACCGTGGCGGACGGCCCCTTGTCCGTGGTCAGGGTCGTGCCGGGGCGCACGGTGCCGCCGTCGAGCACGCCGAGCCGCTGCGCGAGCGGCCGGGTGAGCAGCACCTCGTCGTCGCGCTCCGGCAGCCTGCCGGACTCGACGCGGGCCAGGTGCGCGGTCATCGGGTCGCCGAGCACGACCACGTCGAGCCGGGTGCGGACGATCCGCTCGCCCTGCACGAGCCGCACGCTGTTCTCGTAGTACCGGCTGCTGAACGGGACGACGCGGGCGCCCGCCGGCAGCAGCGGGCGGACGTCGAGTTCCTCGCGGTGGTGGACGTCCACGCGCAGGTCGGCGGTGCCCAGGGTGCGGGCGAGGTCGACGTCGCGGTCGGTGATGGTGCGCACGACCCCGTCGGCGACGGTGACCCCGGCGACGGGCACCGCGATCATGGCGGCGGTCAGCACCGAGCGCCCGATCGACCGCCGGACCGAGCGCCGCGCGATGCGCAGCGCCGCGCGCCAGCCGCTCACGACGCGCCCTCGAGCAGGCTGTCCACAGTGGAGGGAGCGCCGGTGTCGGCGACGAGCTTGCCGTCGCGCAGGAACACGATCCGGTCGGCCCACGCCGCGTGCCGGGCCTCGTGGGTGACGAGGACACCGGCGGCGCCCGCGTCGCAGCGGGCCCTGATCAGCCGGAGCACGGCCTCGCCCGCGTGCGAGTCGAGCGCGCCGGTCGGCTCGTCGGCCAGCAGCAGGTTGCGCGGCCCGACCAGCGCGCGGGCGATCGCGACCCGCTGCCGCTGCCCGCCGGACAGCTCGTCGGGGAACCGGTCGGCGAGGTCGCCGACCTCGACGTCGGCGAGCGCCGCGATGGCGTCGGCCCTGGCCCGCCGCGCCCGGACGCCGTCCAGCTCCAGCGGCATGGCGACGTTCTCGGCCGCGGTGAGCGCGGGGATGAGGTTGAAGTCCTGGAACACGTAGCCGATCGCGCGGCGGCGCAGCGCCGCCCGGCCCGCGCGGCCCAGCGCGCCGAGGTCGGTGCCGCCGACGACGACCCGCCCGCTGGTCGGCTCGTCGAGGCCGCCCGCGAGCTGCAGCAGCGTCGACTTCCCCGAGCCGGACGGTCCCATCACGCCGACCAGCTCGCCGGGGCGGACCGCGAGGTGCACCCCGGTCAGCGCCCGCACGGCCGCCGGGCCGGCGCCGTGCACGCGGGTGACGGCGTGCAGTTCGAGTGCGTTCACCGCCGCACCGCCTTCGGCTCCGCGGCGGCGGCCGCCGGCCGGGGCGCCGTGCGCCGGGTGCGGGCCAGCCGGGTCTCGGAGTGGTCGAGCCAGCGGGACTCCGACTCCGTCCGGAAGATCATCAGGTCGAGGACGAGCAGCCACGCGTCGTCGGCGGACTCGTCGGCCTCCGCCTTGAGCCTGGTCAGCTCGCGCAGCTTCGTGAGCGTGGCGGTGCGCTGGGTCTGCAGCACGGCGGTCACGTCGACCCCCGGGGTGTGCAGGGCGAGCGCGATCTTGATCGCCAGCTCGTCGCGGGGGTGCTCGGCGGGCGCGACCGGGGTGGCGAACCACGTGGTCAGCTCGGTGCGGCCGGCGTCGGTGAGCCGGTAGACGACCTTGCCGGGCTCGTCGGCCCCGTCCGCTTCCGCGACGAGGCCGTCGCGCTGGAGGCGGGAGAGGGTCGTGTAGACCTGCCCGATGTTGAGCGGCCACGTGAGCCCGGTGGACCGTTCGAACTCGGTGCGCAGTTGATAGCCGTACATCGGCTCCCGTCCCAGGAGCGCGAGCAGGCCGTACCTGACGGACATGGATACTGAGTATGCATACCCGGTATGTGTCTGACAAGCAGCGCAGGTCAGCGCGGCGCGGGCACCAGCCTGCGGTCCAGGAACCGGAAGCAGGCCGCGATGGCCACCCCGAGCACGACGACCACCAGCGCGTTGCGCACGGCCGTGCCGAAGCCGAGCTCGGTCACGTCCAGGAACGGGTACGGGTACCAGTCGGTGACCGCGCCCTGGGTGAACGTGTAGACCAGCCACAGCACCGGCCACACGAACGCGACCACCACGGTCCGCCACGTGATCCGCGGCCGGGGACCGAACACCAGCCAGCCGAGCAGTGCCATCACCGGCGACACGTAGTGCAGCCCGATGGTGGCGACGAGCGCGCCGCCGGTCAGGTCGAGCCGCGGCGCCAGCACGAGCGCGTAGACCAGGCCGGTGATGACGATGCCGAGCAGCGCGTCGAGGCGCACGACCCGCCACACCGGGCCGTCCTGGCGCGGCCGCAGCGCCAGCACGGTCGCGGCGGCGAGCACGAACAGGTTGCTCTCGATCGTGAAGTAGCTGAAGAACCGCCGCAGCCGCTCGTCGGCCGGGCCGCCGGTCCGGCCGGCGCTGGCGTCGGCGCCGGTGGTGAACAGCAACACGAGCTGCAGGACGAGCGAGGCGAGCACCACGAGCGCCAGCACGCCGTGCCACCAGCGGGAGAAGGAGTCACGTGCCACGAACCGGGAACACTAGCCCGAACGGCCTAACCGCGCCCGGTCAGCTCCGCCAGCGTGACCTCCGCGGCGCTGGTCAGCACCCGGTCGGCGGCGGTGAACGCGGCGGGGTCGGCGTGCGGGTGCGGGATCGCGACGCACGCCAGCCCCGCGGCCTTCGCGGCGGCCACGCCGTGCACGGTGTCCTCGAACGCCATCGCGCGGTCGGCCGGCACGCCGAGCCGCTCCAGCGCCAGCAGGTACACGGCCGGGTCGGGCTTCACCGTGTCCACGTCGTCGCCGCAGGCCAGCAGCTCGAAGCGGTCGAGGAACCCGATGCGCGCCAGGTGCCCGGCCACCCAGTCGCGGTGCGAGCTGCTCGCCACGGCCAGCCGCAGGCCGAGGGCGTCGGCCTCGTCGAGCCACGGGGCGATCCCGTCGGCCAGCTCGAGCGCCGCGTGCACCTCGTCGCGGTAGGCGATGCGGGCGGCGTGGCTCGCCTCCCGGTCGAACGAGGGGCCGACGGCGGCGGCCAGCGCCGCGTACCGCTCGGCGATCACGTCCCCGCCGTGCGGCGCGAAGAACGTCGAGGTGTCCAGCTCCAGCCCGTGCCTGCGCCACAGGTGCTGCCACACCCGCAACGAGGCGGTTTCGGTGTCCATGAGCAGGCCGTCGAAGTCGAAGATGAGCGCGTCGAGCCCCATGTTCGGCAGTATGCCGGGCAGAACCCGCCGAAACTGGGAGAATGGCGATCGTGCCGCCGCCGCTGGACCTGGTGCTCGCCGCCGACTGGGTGTCCCCGTCCGTTGCCCGGGACAAGGTGCGCACGTGGCTGAGAGCCGTCGGCTGGTCGTCGCCGCACCTGGACGACATGGTCCTCGCGATCAACGAGGCCGTGAGCAACAGCATCGAGCACGGCTACGGCGTCGGCCCCGGCGACCCGGCCGGGACCGGCACGGTCGAGCTGCGCGGTGAGGTCACCGACCACCACGTCACGTTCACCGTGCGGGACCGCGGGGTGTGGCGGCCGCCGGTCGACGACCCGAAGAGCACGCGCGGCCAGGGCATCCGCCTCATGCGCGCCTGCGTGGCGGAGGTCTCCGTCGCCGGTTCCGCCGACGGGACCACGGTCGTGCTGCGCGGCGCGCGGGTGCCGGAGAGTCAGGAGCCCGCGAGCGCGGACGGTAGGTCGGGGTAGACCGCCAGCAGGTTGTCCAGACCGGTCACGTGGATGGGCCGGAGGGTGTCCCGGCCACCGCCGACGACCCGCACCTTCGTGTGGTCCCCGCCCTCCTCGTGCGCCGCGACGATGGCCGACATCCCGACGGAGGCGAGGAACGTCACCCCGGTCAGGTCGATCACCAGCACCGGCGGCCGGGACCGCAACGCCTCGGTGCTCGCCTCGGTGAGGATCGGCGTGGTGACCAGGTCCAGCTCACCCGCCACGCGCAGCACCACGGCATCGCCGTGCCGCTCGACGTCGACGGTGGCACCGAAGTGGTCGCCCGGGGGAAGCGGAGCGTTGGGCATGGCACGTATCTTGCCCGCACCCCCGCGGGTTCCGCGACCGAGGTTGGGCTACCCGGGTGGCTACTTCGCCGCCACCGGATCGCGGCCGGGATGCCGACAGTGCGGCGGCGGGCAGGTCCGGGTGCGGCACGGTCGGCGAACGACGCCGCCAGGTCACCCCGCGTCCGCGCGACCGACGCCCGCGCGCAGCGCTCCTCGTGCTCGGCCGGGCGCAGCCGCCCGGCGGTCAGGTGCTCACCCAGCGCGGTGACGGCGGCGGCGCGTGCCGCGGTCACCCCTCGTCCATGGACGCGCGGTGCGGGGGTGCGGCGGGTGTCATACGCGGACTCGGGCGTACCTGGCCTGCGCCTCCCGCAGCACGCCCATGGCGCCGTCGGTGTCGCCGCCGCCCATCAGGGACAGCGCCTTCGACAGGGCCTCGTGCAGCGCCATCCGTTCCAGCGCCTGCGTGGTCAGTTCCGCGCTCTTGAGCCACAGCTCGATGAACACGGCCACCTTGGACCGCAGCACCCACGGGTCGAACGGCTTGGTGATGAAGTCCACCGCGCCGATCTGGTAGCCGCGGAACGCGAGCCGGGCGTCGTAGTTCAGCGCGGTCAGGAAGATGATCGGGATGTGCCGCGTGCGTTCGCGCTGCTTGATGTGCGTCGCGGTCTCGAAGCCGTCCATGCCGGGCATCGACGCGTCCAGCAGGATCACCGCGAAGTCGTCGGTCAGCAACCGCTTGAGGGCTTCCTCGCCGCTGGTGACGGCGACCGTCTCCACGGCGAGGCCCTGCAGGATCGCTTCCAGGGCGACGAGGTTCTCCCGCCGGTCGTCGACCAGCAGGGCCTTGGCAGAGATGGTCACGGCGTCACCTCGCCCGCTCCGTGGCACCGGCACGCTCCGCAAGCTCCGCTCCACCGGCGCCCGCCACGGTCGAGATGCCGCCGTCTGTTTCGATGGTTCGCTCCGCAAGCTCCGCTCACCCGGCCACCGCCCACGACGACACCACGTCGAGCAGCTGGTCCAGGTCCACCGGTTTGGTGACGTAGTCGTCCGCGCCGGCGGCGAGGCTCGCCTCGCGGTCCTCCGGCATCGCCTTGGCCGTCAGGAACACCACCGGTGTCTGCGCGCCCGACGGCAGCTGCCGGATCCGCCGCGTCGTCTCGTTCCCGTCCATGTTCGGCATCATCGCGTCCATCAACACGATGTCGACCTCCGGGTGCTCGCTCAGCATCCGGACGCCGTCCGCGCCGTTGTCCGCGTACAGCACGGTCATCCCGTGCAGTTCCAGCGCGCTGGTCAACGCGAACGCGTTGCGCACGTCGTCGTCGACGAGCAGCACGGTCACGCCGGTCAGCTCGCGCGCCACCGCCGGGACGCCGACGGCGGGCCGCAGGATCGGGGTGCCGATCGCGGGCAGCCCGTCCTCGGTGGTGGCGAGCGGGGTGAACCGCTTCGGCCCGGCGCCCGGCAGCACCACCGGCACGAACAGGGTGAACGTCGACCCGGCGCCGAGCGTGGACTCGACGGAGATGGACCCGCCCAGCAGCCTGGCCAGCTCCTTCGAGATCGACAGCCCGAGCCCGGTGCCGCCGTACCGCCTGCTGGTGGTGCCGTCGGCCTGCTGGAACGCCTCGAAGATCATCTCGAACTTCTCGTCGGAGATGCCGATCCCGGTGTCCCGCACGGAGAACGCGACCGTGTCGTTCCCCTTCGGCGACACGGTCAGCGTGACGGTGCCGCGCTCGGTGAACTTCACCGCGTTGGACAGCAGGTTCCGCAGGATCTGGCCGAGCCGCTGCGCGTCGGTGACCACGGACGGCGGCGTGCCGTCGGCGATCCGCACCTCCAGCGTGAGGCCCTTCTCGTCGGCCTGTGCCGCGAACGCGCGCCGCGCGTCGGCCACGACCTCCGCGAGGTCGACGGTGCCGGGCTCGATCGTCACCCGGCCCGCCTCGATCTTGGACAGGTCGAGGATGTCGTCGATCAGGGCGAGCAGGTCGGTGCCCGCGTTGTGGATCGTGGTGGCGAACTCGATCTGCTTGGGTGTCAGGTTCTTCTCGGGGTTGTCGGCGAGCAGCCGGGCCAGCAGCAGCAACGAGTTCAGCGGGGTGCGCAGCTCGTGGCTCATGTTCGCGAAGAACTCGGACTTGTACTGGCTCGCGAGCGCGAGCTGCTGCGCGTTCTCCTCCACGCGCCGCCGCGCCGCCTCGATCTCCAGGTTCTTGATCTCGATGTTGCGGTTCTGCTCGGACAGCAGGGCCGCCTTGTCCTGGAGTTCCGCGTTGGTGCGCTGGAGTTCCGCGGACTGGTTCTGCAGCTCGGCCGCGAGCCGCTGCGACTGGCCGAGCAGCTCCTCGGTGCGCAGGTTCGCCCGGATCGTGTTGATCGCGACGCCGACCGTCTGCACGAGCCGTTCCAGGAACGCGAGGTGCAGCTCGGAGTAGTCGCCGACGGACGCGATCTCCAGCACGCCCACCGGTTCGCCCTCGACCAGCACCGGCACCTCGGCCAGCGCGGCGGGCGTGAACGCGCCGATGCCGGACCGGATCGGGGTGAAGCCGGCCCGCGAGTCGCGCACGACGATCGGCTGCTTGGTCACGGCGGCCTGTCCGACGAGGCCCTCGCCGTGGCCGAAGCCGACCTGGACGTCGTCGGTGCCGAGGCCGTAGGACGCGGCGAGCCGCCACTCCGGCACACCGCCGTCGGCGCCGAGGTAGAACGCGCCCGCCTGGCCGTTCACCAGCGGCACGACCTCGTTCATGATCATCTGGCACACGGCGGTGAGGTCGCGCTGCCCCTGCAGCAGGCCACCGATGCGGGCGAGGTTGGAGTCGAGCCAGTTCTGGTTCGCGTTCTCCGCGGTGGTCTCGCGGAGCGTCACGATCATCTGGTTGATGTTGTCCTTCAGCTCGGCGACCTCGCCGCTGGCCTGCACGCCGATCTGCTGGGTGAGGTCACCGCGGGTCACGGCCGTGGACACGCCCGCGATGGCACGCAGCTGGATGGTGAGCGTGGTGGCGAGCTGGTTCACGTTCTCGGTGAGGTCGCGCCACGTGCCCGCGACACCCTTCACCTGCGCCTGACCACCCAGCTTGCCCTCCGTGCCCACCTCACGGGCCACGCGGGTGACCTCGTCGGCGAACGAGGACAGCTGGTCCACCATCGTGTTCATGGTCTTCTTCAGCGCCAGGATCTCGCCCTGCGCGTCGACGGTGATCTTCTGCTTGAGGTCACCCTGCGCGACCGCGGTCGAGACCTGCGCGATGTTGCGGACCTGGCTGGTCAGGTTCGACGCCATGTAGTTGACGTTGTCGGTGAGGTCGCGCCACGTGCCCGCGACGCCCTTCACCTGCGCCTGACCACCCAGCTTGCCCTCCGTGCCCACCTCACGGGCGACACGCGTGACCTCGTCCGCGAACGACGACAGCTGGTCCACCATCGTGTTCACGGTCGACTTGAGCTCCAGGATCTCGCCCTGCGCGTCGACGGTGATCTTCTGCGACAGGTCGCCCTTCGCCACCGCCGTGGTCACCTGGGCGATGTTGCGGACCTGGCTCGTCAGGTTGGACGCCATGTAGTTCACGGTGTCGGTGAGGCCGCGCCACGTCCCGGCCACGCCCTTCACCTGCGCCTGACCACCCAGCTTGCCCTCGGTACCCACCTCACGGGCCACCCGGGTGACCTCGTCCGCGAACGACGACAGCTGGTCCACCATCGTGTTGACCGTCGACTTCAGCGCCAGGATCTCGCCCTGCGCGTCGACGGTGATCTTCTGCGACAGGTCGCCCTCGGCCACCGCCGTCGCGACCTGCGCGATGTTGCGGACCTGGCTCGTCAGGTTCGACGCCATGTAGTTCACGTTGTCGGTGAGGTCCCGCCACGTGCCCGCGACCCCCGTGACCTGCGCCTGACCACCCAGCTTGCCCTGCGTCCCCACCTCGCGCGCCACGCGCGTGACCTCGTCGGCGAAGGAGGACAGCTGGTCCACCATCGTGTTGACCGTGTTCTTGAGGGCGGCGATCTCGCCCTGCGCGTCGACGGTGATCTTCTGGGAGAGATCGCCCTTCGCGACCGCCGTGGTCACCTGCGCGATGTTGCGGACCTGGCCGGTCAGGTTCCCCGCGAGCTGGTTCACGCTCTCCGTCAGGTTCCGCCAGGTCCCGGACACGCCCTCGACCTGCGCCTGACCACCCAGTTTGCCCTCGGTGCCCACCTCGCGGGCGACACGCGTGACCTCGTCGGCGAACGACGACAGCTGGTCCACCATCGTGTTCACGGTGTCCTTGAGCGCCACCATCTCGCCGCGCGCCTCGACGGTGATCTTCTGCGACAGGTCGCCCTTCGCCACCGCCGTCGTCACCTGCGCGATGTTGCGGACCTGGTCGGTGAGGTTCGCGGCGAGCTGGTTCACCGCGTCCGTCAGGTCCTTCCACGTGCCCGCCACGTTCGGCACGGTCGCCTGACCGCCGAGGCGGCCCTCCGTGCCCACCTCGCGCGCCACGCGGGTGACCTCGTGCGCGAACACCCGCAGCGTGTCGGTCAGCGAGTTGATCGTCTCCGCCAGCTCCGCGATCTCACCCCGCGCGCTCACGGTGATCTTGCGGGACAGGTCGCCCTGCGCGATCGCGGTCGCCGCCGTCGAGATCGACCGCACCTGGTTGGTCAGGTTGGACGCCATCGTGTTCACCGAGTCGGTGAGCGCCCGCCAGGTGCCGGACACGCCGTGCACGTCGGCCTGACCACCGAGTTTGCCCTCGGTGCCCACCTCGCGGGCGACACGCGTGACCTCGTCGGCGAACGACGACAGCTGGTCCACCATCGTGTTCACGGTCCGGCCGATGCGGTTGAACTCACCGCGCAGCGGACGGCCCTCGATCTCCAGCGCCATGTGCTGGGAGAGGTCGCCCTCGGCGACGGCCGCGATCACGCGCGCGATCTCCGACGTCGGCCGCGCCAGGTCGTCGATCAGCGAGTTCACCGCGACCGCGCCCGACGCCCATGAGCCGTCGAGCTGGTCGGAGTCCATCCGCTCGAGCATCCTGCCCTCGCGGCCGACGACCCTGCTGATCCGCAAGAGGTCGCGGTTGCGGCGTTCCTGCAGCTCCACCACTGCGTTGAACCCGTCCACGACCTGTCCGGCGAGCCCGCTGCGACGTGTCAGGCGCACGTCGAACTGGCCCTTCCGGACAGCGGTCGTCGCCGCCACGAGCTCGGTGAGCAGACCGTCGAGGTCGGCGCCGGGAGCCGTGACGTCCGGTGCGGCCATGAGTCGCCTCCAGGTGTTCGCCCTTGCACAGGAGTTTACGAGCGTCGTCATTCCGTCCCGGTGCCGTTCCCGGCACGACCCCGTCACCGCTTCCGGTAAGCACCCGGCAGACTGCTCGCCATGCGGCCCCCGTTCGAGCGACGCGCCCGGTTCCCGGGCGAGGCCGGCGCACCGAGCGCGGCGCGCCGGTTCGTCCGCGCGGCCGTCGCCGACGCCGGGCTCGACGAGCTGGCGAGCGACGCGGTGCTGCTGACCAGCGAGCTCTGCGAGAACGCGGTCCTGCACGCCGGCACGGGGTTCACCATCGACGTGTCCGCCGACGGCGTCGAGCTGACCGTCGCGGTCACCGACCAGGGCTCGACGCCGATGGAGCTGCGCAGGACCGTGCCGCCCGCGCCCGGCAGCAGGCGCGCCAGCCACGGCCGCGGCCTGGTGCTGATCGACGCCCTGGCCACCGCGTGGGGCAGCAGGCACGACCGCGGCGGCCACCGCGTGTGGTTCACGCTGCGGGCCACCACCTCGCCGCCCACGCCGGCCCCGCCCGTCGCGAACCCGCCGTCGTCGTGGCCCGACCCGGACACCGCGCGCTGGCTGCTGCACCTGCCCGCCCCGCTCTCGCCCCTGCCGGTGCTCGTGACGGAACTGCTGCGCCGCCTGTGCGACGTGCTCGGCGCGCGGGGCGGCGCGGTCGTGCTCGCCGACGACAACGGCGACGAGCTGCTGGCCGCCTACGGCGAGAAGCCGGGCGAGGACGTGGTGACCGTGCCGCTGCCGCTCGAAGCGCCGAGGTCCGGGCACCTGACCGTGTACTCGGACGCCGGCCGCGCCGCCGAGCTCGCCCAGCTGACCGCGCAGCGCGTCACGCTCGCGATCGAGGCGGACAAGCAGCACAGCGCCGACCGCGAGCAGTGGCTGTGGATGTCGTACCTGGCCGAGGCGACCGAGATGTTCGGCAACTCCCTCGACGTGCGGCTGACCGCGGCGATCGTGCCGCAGGTGCTGGTGCCCCGGCTCGGCCGCTGGTGCGCGCTGCACCTGCTCGACGACCGGGGCAGGCTGCGGCTCGAGGCGCTCACCCACGTGCGCGAGGACGAGATCCCGGCGCTGCGCGACGGGCTCGCGCCGCTCACCGAACCGGACGGCGCGCTGACCAGGTTGCTCGCCGAGCGCACGCAGGCCGCCGGGCTCAACGCGCCCTTCGACGGGGTCGCCGTGCCGTTGCGGGTCGGTGGCCGCGCCATCGGCACGGTCAGCGTCGGCAGGCCCGCCGAGCGCGTGCACCGGCCCGAGGAGCTGCTGATCCTCACCGAGCTCGCCCGCCGCGCGGCGCAGTCGCTGGACAACGCGCAACGCGACAGCGCGCACGCCGCGACCTCGCAGGCACTGCAGCAGGCGCTGCTCCCCCGCGCCCTGCCGGTCGCCGACGGCGTGCGGTTCGCGGCCGCGTACCTGCCGGTGAGCGCGGGCGCGGACGTCGGCGGCGACTTCTACGACGTGCTCGCGCTCGGCGAGGACCGCTGGCTCGCGGTCGTCGGCGACGTGTGCGGCAAGGGCCCGCGCGCCGCCGCCCGCACCGGCCTCGTCCGCGACGTGCTGCGCGTCCTGCTGCGCGACGGTCAACCGCTCGACCGGACGTTCGAGCTGCTCAACGAGATGATGCTGGAGGCGGGTGACCCGTCGCAGTTCGCGACGGTCGCGCTCGCCGTGATCACCCGCCAGGACACGGAACCGACGTCGCTCGGGGTGGAGCTGGTGCTCGCCGGGCACGAGCAGCCCGCACTCGTGCACGAGGACGGCACCGTGACCTACCTCGGCACGCACGGCAGCGCGGTCGGGCTGGTGCGCCGGTTCGCGGTGCACCCGACCCGGCACGTGCTGCTGTCCGGCGACACGCTCGTGTTCTACACCGACGGCGTGACCGAGCACCGCCGCGGCACCGAGCTGTTCGGGCCGGAACGCCTCGCCGAGGCGCTGCGCCGCGCGACGCCCCGCACCGCGGACGGCGTGATCGCGGGTGTCCGGCAGGCCGTCGACGACTTCTCCCCCGAGCCGCACCGCGACGACATCGCGATCGTGGCCGTGCAGGTGCCCGCACAGGGCCGGTGACCCGAGGAAGGAACGTCCAGATGCCCGAGCACGTGCGGTTGCGCGTCGCGAGACCGGAGCAGGACTGCGTGGTCCTGACGGTGAACGGCGAGATCGACCTGGTGAGCGCACCGGAGCTGGCGGCGGCGTTCGAGGAGTACCTCGACGGCACCCCGTGCGTCGTCGTCGATCTGACCGACGTGACGTTCTTCGGGTCGCTCGGCCTCGCGACCCTCGTCCGCATGACCGCGCTCGCCGAGTCCAGCGGTGTTCGACTCGCGCTCGTCCCCGGGCCGCTGGTGACGAGGACGATGGAGCTGACGCGGACCGCGGAGTTGTTCACCGTGTACGACTCGGTGGCGGACGCGCGCCGCGGATGAGGGTTGGCCCGGCCGGGAACGGGGTACCCGGCGGCGCCAACACAAGAGCGGGCGGGGACGGGGCCCGGCCACGAGGCGTGGGAGTCGCGATGCTCAGCCACGACGAAGACCGGCATCTGCGGGCGATCGAGCGCTGGTTCGAGGAGTCCGATCCGGCGTTCACGAAGATGTTGCGCGACCTCGAGCCACCGCAGCGCAGGCGTTGGCGGTCCGCGACGAGGATCGCGGTCGACGTGACCGGTGCCCTGCTGTTCCTCGCGGGCGCGGTCGTCGCGAGCGCGATCCTCATGGTGTTCGGCATCCTGACCCTGGGCATCGGCGCGTGCCTGCACCTGGCGGGACGTGCGTGACAGCGGAGAATGTCCCGCATGGATCTCCGCATCATGACCGAACCGCAACAGGGCGCCTCCTACGACACCCAGCTCACGATGGCGAGGGCGGCGGAGGAACTCGGCTTCTCGGCCTGGTTCCGTTCCGACCACTACCTCCACATGTCCGGCGACGGCATGCCCGGCCCCACCGACGCGTGGGTGACGCTGGCGGGCCTGGCCCGTGAGACGTCGACCATCCGGCTCGGCACCATGCTGACCGCGGGGACGTTCCGGCTGCCCGGCGTGCTCGCGATCCAGGTCGCCCAGGTCGACCGGATGTCCGGCGGCCGCGTGGAACTGGGGCTCGGCGCGGGCTGGTTCGAGGCGGAGCACACCGCGTACGGCATCCCCTTCCCGTCCGCGCGGTTCGGCCGCCTCGAGGAACAGCTGGAGATCGTCACCGGCCTGTGGTCCACCCCGGTCGGTTCGCGGTACTCGTTCGACGGGAAGTACTACCGGCTGGCGGACTCCCCCGCGCTGCCGAAGCCGGTCCAGTCCCCCGTCCCGGTGATCGTCGGCGGCAAGGGCCCGTCCCGCACGCCCGCCCTGGCGGCGAAGTACGCCCACGAGTTCAACGTCCCGTTCTCGTCGGTCGAGGACACCGCCGCCCAGTTCGCCCGCGTCCGCGCGGCGGCGGGCGACCGGGAGCTGGTGTACTCGGCCGCGATCACCACCTGCGTCGGCAGGAACGACGCCGAGGCGGCCCGCCGCGCGGCGGCGATCGGCCACGACCTCGACGAGCTGAAGGCCAACGGGGCCGCCGGCACGCCCGAGGAGGCGGCGGCGACGCTCCGCGCGTACGCGGAAGCCGGCGCTTCGCGGCTGTACCTGCAGATCCTGGACATGACCGACCTCGACCACCTCGGCCTGATCGCGTCCGAAGTCCGCCCGCTGCTGGGATGAGCGGGCGCCCTGCCCGCACTTCCCGCACCAGCGCCAGGAAGGCGTCGCCCGCCTGAACCCGGGTGTGGTTGCCTGGGGACATGGACATCCGCGTCGTGGCGTGCGACATCTTCGGGACGACCGTCGACTGGTACACCGGGGTCGCGGACCAGGTGGCCGAACTCCTGCCGGAGGTCGACGCGGGCGACTTCGCGGCCCGCTGGCGGTCGCGGTACGCCCCGTCGATGGACCGCGTCCGCACCGGCGAACGCGCGTGGGCCTACCTGGACACCCTGCATCGTGAGTCGCTGGACGAGCTGCTCGGCGACCGGCCGGTCGACGAGCGGACCAGGGCGCGGCTGGTGCGGGCGTGGCACACGCTGCCCGCGTGGGACGACGCGGCGGCGGGCCTGGCCCGCATCGGCACGCGGTACACGACCGCGACACTGTCCAACGGCGGGTTCGCGCTGCTCACGAACCTCGTGAAGCAGGCGGACCTGCCGTTCGACTGCGTCCTGTCCGCGGAGCTGGCCCGCGCCTACAAGCCGGACGCCGTCGTGTACCACACGGCGGCGCGCCTGCTGGACGTCGCACCGGCGCAGGTCCTGATGGTGGCCGCGCACCGGTGGGACCTGGACGGCGCCCGCGCGGCCGGCCTGCGCACCGCGTTCGTCCACCGCCCGGGGGAGAAGGGACCGCGCGAGGCGGCCGACCGCCCCGAGGACGTCACGTGCGACCTGTACGCGACCGACTTCCACGACCTCGCGACCCAGCTCGGCTGTCCATGACGCGCGCGGCGGCCGCGCTCGGGGACGGGTGGCACGTCGGGGTCGTCGCGGCACGGGCCGAGGAGACCGGCGCCGTGCTGGCGGTCCTCGGGATCGGGCGCGGGCGCCGGTTCCACCCGGGGCGGATGGCGGTGCCCTCCGGCGTGGCGTACCTGGTGGTCGCGCCGGACGGGCTCGCGTCGTTCGACGTGCTGGTCCGGCGGTACGCGCCGGCGGTCGTCGTGCTCGTCGGCGGTGGCGGGGACGTCACCATCACGCACGCGCCGCGCGGACCGGTGCGCGACGCGGTCGGCGCGTTCTTCACGGCGGCGGGCGAACCCGCTTCGCTGCCCGGGTTCGGTGGCGCGCCGTCGTTCCACGTCACCCGCGGGACGCCGGGCCCGCCCCCGTTCGCCGGGGGCCGGGCCTGGGCGGTCGTGCGCGGTGACACCGTGCGCGCCACCCAGGCCCTGCGCTACCTCATCCCCTACCTGCGGTCACGCGTCTAGCGCGACGGCGAGCACGGCGCGGATCTGGTCGACGATGTCGCGCTGGTTCTGCTCGAAGACCGGGTCGGTCAGCTCCGTCGTGTTGTCCGGCGCGAACTGCAGCACCGGCGTGTGCAGGTGCCCGCCCGGCGTGGTCAGGCCGAGCGCGTCCCGCAGCAGCGTCGCGCGGTAGGCGATCTCGTTCGACAGGTAGTTGCCGCCGCCACCGGCGCGGGCCACCGAACCCGGCGTCGGACCGGTCGGCGACACCACCGGCGTGGTCTGGCCCGCCGGGATCTCGGTCACCGACGTGTTGTCGAACACCGGGAACCGGCCGGTCGGCGCGGCGACGATGGCCGCGTACGGCAGGGTCGTCGGCACGAACTCCGGCGCGGGCAGCACCGTCGGCACGCCCGCCGGGATCGGGATCACCTCGGTGCGCGAGATGTTGTCGTTGTCCGGGAACCCGCCGCGCCAGCGGCCGTTCCACCGCTCGACGTCGAACCGGCCGACGCGGCCCTGGCTGATCGTGGTGAACAGGTCGACCTTCGGCAGCCACGGCTGGATGGTCCGCTCCACCACGCCGGCCGCGAACGGGTCCCACAGCACCGGGAACATCGCGGTCTCGACCCGTGCCGGGCCGTCGGCCGTCTCGATCACGGTGCCGTCGAGGGCGAGCGCGTTGACGCCGGACGGGTTGCTGCGCCGGATGTCCTGGTCGAGCTGGAACGGGTCGAAGCCGGTGACGAGGACCTTCCGCGTGTGGCGCGGGTAGGCGATCGTGTCCTGGCCGCGGGAGGTCCTCTCCAGCACGTCGATCAGCGCGGCGCGGTCGGCGGGGGACAGCGCGAACGACGGCGTCCACTGCCGCAGCGCCTTCGTGAACTGCAGCCGCGCCCAGTACAGCGGGCGGTCGTCGGTCACCGGCAGCGTGCCGGGCGGCAGCTTGCCCTGTGCGCGGGCGACCGCGGCGGCCCACAGCGCGCGGCCCTGCACACCGATCGCGATGGCGGCGGTGCGGTGGTCCGGCAGCAGGCACAGCGACGGCGTGAACACGCGCTCGAAGCGGTCGAAACCGCTGCGCCGCAGGATTTCCGCTGGTGCGGGCAGTGCGAGGCGCTGTTCGGAGACGGTGAGCGGCGCGGCCGGGTCGGCGCACGTCGGCGCGGCGGCGGCGGTGACGGTCGGGACGAGTGTTCCGGCCAGCCCGAGAACGGCGGCCGTGAGCAGGGTGCGAACTCTCATGCGCGCCATCCTCGCGCACGTTCGGCGCGCCGCGAAGGACCGGTATCGAACACACGGCATAATTGATCTTCGCTGATCGATCCGAGGGGGCACCGCCGATGATGGGCCGAACGCACGCGCTGACCGGCTGGTGCGCGGGGCTCGGTGTGGCGCAGTTCGTCGGCGCGACGTCCATCGAGCAGGCCGTGCTGTTCGCCGTCACCACGTCCGGGTTCGCGCTGCTGCCGGACCTCGACCACCCGCACGCCCGCGCGTCGAAGCTGCTCGGCCCGATCTCCCGGATGGTGTCGTGGCTGCTGCGGCACGCGTCGGCCGCGATCTACGCCGTGACGAAGGGCCCGCGCGACGAACGGAAACGCGGCACGCACCGGCACCTGTCGCACACCGTGCTGTTCGCGGTGGGCCTCGGTTTCGCGGCGAGCGTCGGCACCGAGGCGGGCGGCCCGTACGCGGTCGCGGGCGTCGCGGTGCTCGGGTTGCTGCTGGCACAGGACGCCCTCGGCGACTGGATGATCATCGTCTCCGCGGCGGCCGTGGTGTGGTGGCTCAACCAGGCGGGCCCCGACCCGCTCGCCGACCTGGGCGAGTTGTCCGGCCTGATGGGCATCGCCGTCGCCGTCGGCTGTTTCACCCACTGCCTCGGCGACGCGATCACCGAGTCCGGGTGTCCGTTCCTGTTCCCGGTCCCCATCAAGGGCGAGACCTGGTACGAGCTGCGCCCGCCGAAGGCGCTGCGGCTGCGCACCGGCAAGCGCGTGGAGCGCATGCTGGTGTTCCCCGCGTTCGTGGTGGTGGGACTGCTGCTGATCCCGGGCGCGTGGCAGTTCGGCGTCGACTTCGTGGAGCGCATGTTCACCCCGCCCGCGGAGGCCGCACCGTAGTGTGGGTGCCATGCCTGCGAAGCGAGCGCTCGTGGTGCGTGGCGGCTGGGAAGGCCACGACCCGGTAGCGACGACCGACCGGTACGCGAAGTTCCTTTCCGAGCGGGACTACGCGGTGACCACGTCGTCCACATTGGACGCCTACCTCGACGACCTGTCCGGTATCGACCTGATCGTCCAGTGCTGGACCATGGGCACGATCACCGGCGACCAGCTGGCCGGCCTGCTGGCCGCGGTGCGCGCCGGCACCGGGTTCGCCGGGTGGCACGGCGGGTTCGTGGACGCGTTCCGCGACCAGCCCGGCTACCACCTGCTGACCGGCGGCCAGTTCATCCACCACCACAAGGAGTTCGTCTCGTACGTGGTGCACCCGGTCGGCGGGCACCCGGTGGTGGCCGACGTCGAGCCGTTCGAGGTGCACAGCGAGCAGTACTACGTCCACACCGACCCGGGCAACGAGGTGCTGGCGACCACGGAGTACCTGCCGGACCCGGACCGCCCGGAGATCGGCACGCCGACGATGCCGGTCATGTGGGTGCGCGAGCACGGCGCCGGCAGGGTGTTCGTGACGACGATCGGTCATCGGATGGCGGACCTGGAGCTGCCCGCCGTGCACGAGACGCTGACGAGGGGCCTGCTGTGGGCGACACGCTGAGGGTCGGGCTCGTCGGCATCGGCAACATCAGCCGCCAGTACCTCGACACGCTGCCGCGCCTGCCCGGGGTGTCGCTGGTGGCGGCCGCGGACCTCGACCCGGCACGCACGGTGCCCGGCGTGCGGATGCTGCGGCCCGACGAGCTGTACGCGGCCGACGACGTGGACGTGGTGCTGAACCTGACGATCCCGCAGGCGCACGCGGCCGTCGCGCTGTCGGCGATCGGGGCGGGCAAGCACGTGTACGGCGAGAAGCCGCTCGCACTGTCCACAGTGGAGGGCCGGGAGGTGCTGGCGGCGGCGGACGCGGCCGGGGTGCGGGTGGGCTGCGCACCGGACACCGTCCTGGGCACCGGCACGCAGACCGCGCGGCGCTGCCTCGACGACGGCGCGATCGGCACCCCGGTGGCGGCGACGGCGTTCATGGTCACGCCGGGCCACGAGCGCTGGCACCCGGACCCGGAGTTCTACTACCGGCCGGGCGGCGGGCCGCTGTTCGACATGGGCCCGTACTACCTGACCGCGCTGGTCACGCTGCTCGGCCCGGTGCGCAGGGTGACGGGGCTGGCGTCGGCGCCACGCGCGTCCCGGGTGATCGGGAGCGGCCCGCGCGCGGGCACGGAGTTCCCGGTCGAGGTGGCGACGCACGTCGCCGGCGTGCTGGAGCACGAGGGCGGCGCGGTCACCACGCTGATGATGAGCTTCGACGTGTGGGCGGCGGCCCTGCCGCGCATCGAGGTGTACGGCACGCACGGCTCCCTGTCGGTCCCGGACCCGAACGGCTTCGACGGCGAGGTGCGGCTGTACGAGCCGGACAAGGAGTGGCGCGAGGTCCCCGCGAACGCGGGCTACCGCGACGCGGGCCGGGGCACCGGCCTGGCCGACCTCGCGGCCGCGCTGGCGGCGGGCACCGAACACCGCGCGAACGGCGCCGTGGCCTACCACGTCCTGGACGTCATGGAGTCCCTGCTGCGAGCGGCGGAACTGGGCCAGGCCCAGAACGTCACCAGCACCTGCCCCCGCCCGACCCCGGTCCCCTAACCCCGCGAGTCCTGCCCCCGGGACATCGCGAGTCACGCTCTCGCGCACACCGAGTTGGCGGTTTCGTGCACACGGACGAGCCCGCGCACCTACACGAAACGTACAACTCGGTATGCCTAAGGGCGTGACTCGCGGGGCTCAGGCCAGGTTGTTCAGTGCGTCCTCGATGGCGCGGTGGAAGGTCGGGTAGGCGTAGATCATCTGGCGCAGCAGCTTCACCGGCACCTCGGCGTGCACGGCGACCACCAGGGCGCCCAGCACCTCGCCGCCGTTCGGGCCGACGGCGGACGCGCCGACGAGCACGCCGCGGTCGGCGTCCTCCACGACCTTGATGAACCCGTTGTTGCCGACCTTGTGGATGAACCCGCGCGACGAGTTCCGCAGTTCGGACACGCCGACGCGCACGTTCAGGCCCTTCTCGCGCGCGGCGGCCTCCGTCAGGCCGACCGAGCCGATCTCCGGGTCGGTGAACGTGACGTGCGGGGTGGCGCGGTAGTCCGCGACCTCGGCCTCCTCGCCGTCGGTGCCGAGGATGTCGGCCGCGGCGATCCTCGCCTGGTACATGGACATGTGCGTGAACGCGCCGTGGCCGGTGATGTCGCCGATCGCCCACAGGCCGTCGGCCGCGCGCATCCGCTCGTCGACGGTGACGCCGCGGGCGCTCTCGTCGAGACCGACGGCGCCGACGCCGAGCGCCTTCATGTCGGTCTTGCGGCCGGCGGCCACGAGCATGCGGTCGGCGGCGACGACCTCACCGTTGTCGAGCTTGACGTGGAACTGGCCGGACTCGTAGCTCACGCGCGCGGCGGCGAGCCCGGTGCGGACGGTGATGCCCTCGTCGGCGAACGCCTTCTCGAGCACCTCGCTGGACTCCGGCTCGTCGGCGGGGACCAGCCGGTCGGCGTGCTGGACGATGGTGACCTTGGCGCCGAACCGGGAGAACACCTGCGCGAGCTCGCAGCCGACCGGGCCGCCGCCGAGCACCACCAGCGACCCGGGCACCTCCTCGACGGTGACGGCGTCGCGGTTGGTCCAGTACGGCGTCTCGGCGAGCCCGTCGACCGGGGGCACGGCCGGGTCGGTGCCGGTGTTGAGCACGACACCGCGGCGGGCGGTGAACACCTGCTCGGTCCCGTCGGGAGTGGCGACGGTGACCTCGCGGGGCGCGGTGAGCCTGCCCCAGCCGCGCACGAAGGTGCCGCCCGCGGCCTCGAACCGCTCGACGGCGACGCGGTCGTCCCAGTTGTCGGTGGCCTCCTCGCGGATGCGGCGCGCGACGGGAGCCCAGTCCTGCGTGACGTCGGCGGCGCCGGCCAGCACGGGCACGCGGCGCGCCTCGCCGAGCGCGTCGGTGGCCCGGATCATCATCTTGGTCGGGATGCACGCGTAGTACGGGCACTCGCCCCCGACCAGCCGCCCGTCGACCGCGACGACGTCGAGCCCGGCCCGCGCGAGCCGCGCGCCGACGTCCTCCCCGCCGGGTCCCATCCCGACCACGACCACATCGACTTCCGGCATGAACCATCACTCCCACGGATCGGCTTCGGCTCCTCGCGCGGCGTTGACGATGCCGCATCCGGGCCCGGTCCGGCTAGTCGGGTCCCGACTTGACATGGGAGTGGAGTCCAAGGTTTACCGTCGGTCCCATGCGAGTGGCGGAACTGGCCGCGGCGGCGGGTGTGCCGCCGGACACCGTGCGGTACTACGAACGGACCGGCCTGCTGGCACCCCCGCCCCGCACCCCCGGCGGCTACCGGGCGTTCCCGGAGTCGGCCGTCGAGCGGTTGCGGTTCATCCAGGGGTGCCAGCGGCTCGGGCTGCGGTTGAGGGAGATCGGCGAGCTGCTGTCGCTCCGGGACACCGGCGAGTGCCCCTGCGAACCGGCCGGGGCACTGCTGCGCAGGCGCATCGCCGAGATCGACGAGGAGACCGCCCGGCTCGCCGCGTTGCGCGCGGACCTGGTCCGCATGGTCGGCTCGCTGCCCGACGACGGCCCGTGCCTCGATCCGGAGCCGGGCACCTGGTGCGCACCGGAGAAGGAGGTGACCGGATGTTGATCGACGACTGCTGCGACACGGACTGCTGCTCGGCAGGCTGCTGCTGAGCGCATGACGGTCACCGGCGAGGCGCCCGCCGGTGACGTCCCCTGTGGACACTCACGGCCCCGGTCCGGCCGCTGCCCTGCGCGGCGTCAGGGCGACCAGCGGAAGGCTGACCGCGGCCGAGCTTGGCGACCAGGCCAACCATGACCGCGAACGAGGCGAGGACGATCCCCGCGGTGACCGGCACCATGCCGAGCGCGGCGGGCCCCTCCCGGGCGGCCTCTCACCCCTGCCACGAACGCCCCCGGCCCGAACCGACACCCCGTCGCCGGGAACCTTCCCCGGCTATCCCAGCTGGTCGCGGCGGCGGGTCAGGTAGGCGGTCTCGGCGGTGTTGCCCGCCAGCTCGATCGCCCTGTCGTACGCCGCGCGCGACTGGTCGCTCCGGCCCAGCCTGCGCAGCAGGTCGGCGCGGGTCGCGTGGAACGGGTGGTAGCCGGCCAGCCGCTCCGCCAGGCGGTCGACGGCCGCCAGCGCCACCTCCGGGCCGTCGAGCTCGGCGAGGGCGACCGCCCGGTTGAGGGCGACGATCGGCGACGGGTCGACGTGGACGAGCTGGTCGTACAGGGCGAGGATCTGCGACCAGTCGGTGTCGCGGCTGTCGCGGGCCGACGTGTGCACGGCGTTGATCGCGGCGAGGATCTGGTACCGGCCCGGGGGCACGCCCGCGGCCGCGGCGGCGAGGCGTTCCCGCACCAGCCGGTGGCCCTCGGCGATCAGGCCCGCGTCCCAGGCGCCGCGGTCCTGCTCGTCGAGCGCGACCAGTTCGCCGCCCGCGACCCGGGCGGGGCGGCGCGCCTCGATGAGCAGCATCAGCGCCAGCAGCCCGGCCACCTCACCGTCGTCCGGCAGGAGGGCGCGGATCAGGCGGGTGAGCCGGATGGCCTCGGCGGTCAGGTCCTGGCGGATGGGGTCGGTGTCCGGCCCGGTGGCGAGGTAGCCCTCGTTGAACACGAGGTAGAGCACGCCGAGCACGCCCGAGACGCGGGCCGGGAGGTCCTCGGCGGACGGCACCCGGTAGGGGATGCGCGCCGCCTTGATCTTGGCCTTCGCGCGGGTGATCCGCTGGCCGACCGCGGTCTCGGCCACCAGGAACGCGCGGGCGATCTCGGGTACGGTCAGGCCGCCGACCATGCGCAGCGTCAACGCGAGGCGGGCCTCCACCGCCAGCGCCGGGTGGCAGCACGTGAAGATCAGCCGGAGCCGGTCGTCGTCGATGGCGCCCGGCGGCTCGGGTGGGTCGTCGTCGTACACCGTCCGAGCCTCCTTGTGCTTGTCGTCGCGCTTGTTCTCGCGCCGGAGCCGGTCGATGGCCTTGCGGTTCGCGGTGGTGGTCAGCCAGCCGCCCGGGTTGGGGGGCACGCCGTCCGCGGGCCACCGCTCGACGGCGATCGCGAACGCCTCGGCGGCCGCCTCCTCCGCGATGTCGAGGTCACCGAAGCGCCTGGTCAGGGCGGCCACCACCCGCGCCCACTCCTCGTGGTGGGCCCGGGTGACCGCCTCGTCGACGTCGTTCACAGGAACGGCCGCACCTCGAGCTTCCGGTCGCAGACCTTCGACGCCTCCCTGGCGAGTTCGAGCGCGACGTCCAGGTCGGGGACGTCCCACACCCAGACGCCGGCGAGGTACTCCTTCGACTCCACGAACGGCCCGTCGGTGAACACCGCCTGCTCGCCCCGGTTGTCGACGACCGTGGCGGCGGCCGTGTCCGCGAGGCCGCCCGCGAAGACCCAGTAGCCCTGCTCCATCAGCCGTTCGTTGAACGCGCTGATCTCGGGCTCCCGGTCCGTCCGGCCCGGGTTGTCCTTGTCGTCGATGACGGAAACCATGTAACGCATCCGAGGATCATCTCCTGTCGGTCGAAGGGGGTGCCGCACACCTCACCCCTGCCACGAACGCCGCCGCCCCGATCCGACACCGCCGGCGGAGAATTTCCTACCTTGGCCGCATGGCACACCTGGGACTCGTCGCGCTGCTCGTGCGTGACTACGACGAGGCGATCGGCTTCTTCACCGGCGCGCTCGGGTTCACCCTCCGGGAGGACCTGCCGCAGGGCGATGGCAAGCGCTGGGTCGTCGTCGACCCGCCGGGCGGGCAGACCGGGCTGCTGCTGGCGAAGGCCGTGGGTCCCGAGCAGGAGGCGCGGGTCGGCGACCAGCACGGCGGCCGGGTCGGGTTCTTCCTCAACGTCGACGACTTCGCCACCGCGCACGCGCGCATGACCTCGGCCGGGGTCCACTTCGAGGAGGAGCCCCGGCACGAGGTCTACGGCACGGTCGCGGTGTTCCGCGACCTCTACGGCAACCGGTGGGACCTGCTGCGGCTCACATGACGCGGGCGACGATCGCCTTCGTGTCCACTCCGGACGGCAGGGTGCCGAACGCGACGCCCCAGTCGCCGTCGAGGCGGGACGCGCAGAACGCGTCGGCCACCGCCGGGTGCCCGAACCGGACCAGGAGGGCGCCCTGCAGCGTCAGCGCCATCCGTTCCACCAGCCTGCGCGCGGACGCCTGGTCCGGGCCGGCCGCCAGGCGCTTGCGCACGTCGGCGATGGCCGAGTCGAGCCGCGCGTCGGCGCCCGCGGCCGCGTCCACCTCGGCGAGGAACGCCTCGGCGGTGCCCATGGCACGCAGCACGTCCAGCGCCGCGACGTTGCCGGAGCCCTCCCAGATGGAGTTCAGCGGCGCGTCCCGGTACAGCCTCGGCATGCCGGACTCCTCGACGTAACCGTTGCCGCCCAGGCACTCCAGCGCCTCCGACGCGTGCGCGGACGCCCGCTTGGTCAGCCAGTACTTGCTGACCGCGAGCCCGAGCCTGCGGAACGCGGCCTCGGACTCGTCGCCCGCCATGGCGCGGTCGGTCGCGCCCGCGAGGCGCATCGCGAGCGTCGTCGCGGCCTCGGACTCGACGGCCAGGTCGGCGAGCACGTTCGCCATCAGCGGCTGGTCGACCAGACGCGCGCCGAACGCGGACCGGTGCGTCGCGTGGTGGGTCGCCTGCACGACGCCGTACCGCATGCCGGCGGCGGCGCCGACGCAGCAGTCGAGCCGGGTCATGTTGACCATCTGGATGATCGTGCGGACGCCCTGGCCCTCGTCGCCGACCAGCCACGCGACCGCCTCGTCGTACTCGACCTCGGACGACGCGTTGGACCTGTTGCCCATCTTGTCCTTGAGCCGCTGCAGGTGCATGCGGTTGCGGGTGCCGTCGGGCAGCACGCGCGGCAGCAGGAAGCACGACAGCCCGCCGGGCGCCTGCGCGAGCACGAGGAACACGTCGCACATGGGCGCCGAGGTGAACCACTTGTGCCCGGTCAGCAGGTAGCTGCCGTCGGACCGCGGCACCGTCCGGGTGGTGTTGGCGCGGACGTCGGACCCGCCCTGCTTCTCGGTCATCGACATGCCCGCGGTGAGGCCGCGCTTGGTGTCCGGCACGCGCAGGCCGGGGTCGTAGGCGGTCGCCGCGAGCAGCGGCTCGTACTTCGCGGCGAGCGCCGGGTTGTGCCGCAGCGCCGGGACCACCGCGTACGTCATGGAGATCGGGCAGCCGTGACCCGCCTCGACCTGCGCCCACGTGTAGAACTTCGCCGCGCGCGCGGTGTGCGCGCCGGGCCGCTCGTCCCGCCACGGCGCGGCGTGCATGCCCCGCTCGACCGCGACGGTCATCAGCTCGTGGTAGACGGGGTGGTACTCGACCTCGTCGATCCGGTTGCCGTAGCGGTCGTGCGTGCGCAGGACCGGCGGGTAGGCGTTGGCGAGCCGTCCCCATTCCTGGGCCTGTTCGCTGCCCGCGAGCCTGCCCAGCTCGTGCAGTTCGTCCTCGGCCCAGCCCGCGCCGTGGCGGTGCAGCCCGTCGATGAGCGCCGCGTCGGCGGCGACGTCGTGCCCGACGAGCGGCGGGACCTGGTTCGTGACCACGTGTGTTGCCGGCATGGCAGAGATGTTACATTTCTTCGACATGCGATACCAGGGTGTAATGCGACCGTTGACGGCGCGGTCCGCGGTGCTGAGCACCCTGCTGGGCGCACACCCGCCGCGGCTGCCCGCGCGGAGCCTCGTGCGGGTCGGCGAGCTGTTCGGCATCGCGGAGGGCACGATCCGGGTCGCGCTGTCCCGGATGGTGGCGGCGGGCGACCTCGTGCAGGTCAACGGCGACTACCAGCTGACCCGCAGGCTGCGCGACCGCCAGGCCAGGCAGGACCAGAGCCGCTCCCCGTCGACGATCCCGTGGTCCGGCGAGTGGGAGATCGCGGTGGTGACCGCGGCCCGCCGTTCCGCGCCGGAACGCACCGCCTTCCGCACCGCGATGACCGAGCTGCGCCTGGCCGAGCTGCGCGAGGGCACGTGGCTGCGCCCGGCGAACCTCGTGCGCGAGCGGCCCGCGCCGGTGGTGGAGCAGTGCACGTTCCTCACCGGCCGCCCGGACTCCCCCGGCCTCGCCGCGACGCTGTGGGACCTCGACGGCTGGGCAGCGCACGCCCGCGAACTGGAGTCGGCGATGGCGGAGGCCACCGACCTGGCGTCGACGTTCATCCTGGCGGCCGCGGTGCTGCGGCACTTCCTCGCCGACCCGCTCCTGCCCGCGGAACTGCTCCCCGCCGGCTGGCCCGGCGCCCGCCTCCGCGCCCGCTACGAGGACTTCGACAGGCACTTCGTGACCACACTGCGCAAGCACATCGGCGTGGACTGATGGAATGGCGGACATGGAGTTGCGACCCGCCAGACCGGACGAGGCGGCCGTGCTCAGCGCACTCGCCCTGCGGTCCAAGGGACATTGGGGCTACGACGAGGAGTTCCTCGCCGCCTGCCGCGACGAGCTGACCATCCCGCCCGGCGAGGTCGAGGCCCGGCGCACCACGGTCGCCGAACTCGACGGCGTGGTCGTCGGCCACTACACGATCGACGGCGGGCCGCCCGTCGCCGAGCTGGGGCAGATGTTCGTCGAGCCCGCGCACATCGGGCGCGGGGTCGGGCGTGCGCTGTGGACGCACGCCGTCGGCCGGGCCCGCGCCGAGGGCATCCGCACGCTCACCATCGACGCCGACCCGTACGCCGAGGCGTTCTACCTCGCCATGGGCGCGACGCGCACCGGCGCCGTGCCGTCCGGGTCGATCCCAGGGCGGGTGCTGCCGCGACTCACGTTCGCGACGTCCGGCGGGTGACCGCGCAGGCAGGTAGCGTGCACATCGTGATCGGCTTGCCAGACCACGTCACCGCGTGCCTGTTCGACCTCGACGGTGTCCTCACCGGCACCGCCGCGCTGCACCGCGCGGCGTGGAAGGAGACGTTCGACCCGTTGCTGGCACAGCGCGGGCTCGCCGAGTTCACCGAGGCCGACTACAACAACTACGTCGACGGGCGGCCGCGCTTCGACGGCGTGCGGGCGTTCCTCGCCTCCCGCGGCATCGAGCTGCCGGACGGCCCGCCGGACGCGCCGCCGTCGGACGACACGGTCCAGGGCGTCGGCAACCGCAAGAACGTGCGGGTGCAGGAGATCATCGCCGAGCGCGGGGTCAACCCCTACCCCGGTTCGGTGCGGTACCTGGAGGCGGCCAAGTCGGCCGGGCTGCGGATCGGGGTCGTGACCTCCTCGGCCAACGGCAAGGCGGTGCTCGACGCCGCCGACCTGTCCAAGTACGTCGAGGCGAGGGTCGACGGCGTGGTGATCGCCGAGCGGAAGCTGCGCGGCAAGCCGGCGCCGGACTCGTTCGTCGCCGGCGCGGAGGCGCTCGGCACGGCCCCCGCCAACGCGGCCGTCTTCGAGGACGCCCTGTCCGGGGTGCAGGCGGGCAAGGCGGGCCACTTCGGGTTCGTCGTCGGCGTCGACCGGGTCGGGCAGACCGAGGAGCTGCGTGCCCACGGCGCGGACGTCGTCGTCACCGACCTCGCCCAGCTGCTGGAGGACTGAACGGATGCACGGCTTCCAGGTCGACCCGTGGCAGCTGCGCTGGAACACCCTCGACCTGCGCGCGCTGGAGCGGACCGAGTCGGTCTTCGCGTTGTCCAACGGGCACATCGGCATGCGCGGGTCGTTCGAGGAGGGTGAGCCGACCGGGCTGCCCGGCACCTACCTGAACGGCTTCTACGAACAGCACCCGCTCCCCTACGCCGAAGCGGGCTACGGCTACCCGGAGGACGGCCAGACGGTCGTCAACGTCACCGACGGCAAGATCATCCGGTTGCTGGTGCAGGACGAGCCGCTCGACATGCGGTACGGCCGCGCGGTCGAGCACCACCGCGTCCTCGACTTCCGGTCCGGCACGCTGCGCCGCGACACCGTGTGGGAGTCGCCGACCGGCAGGCGCGTCCGCGTGCGCACCGAGCGGCTGGTGTCGTTCACCCAGCGCGCGGTCGCCGCGATCCACTACGAGGTCGAGCCGCTCGACGGCGACGTGCAGCTCGTCGTGCAGTCCGACCTGCTCGCGAACGAGCCGATCGAGTCCGCGTCGAAGGACCCGCGGGTCGCCGCCACCCTCAACGCGCCGCTCGTCGCGGAGGACGCGTACGCGCAGGACTACCACGCCGTACTGGTGCACCACACCCGGAAGTCGGGGCTGCGGGTGGCGGCCGCCATGGACCACGAGCTGGCGACCGACGACGGGCTGCGCTGCGACATCCAGGCCGCCGAGGACCTGGCCCGGCTGACCGCGGCGGTCGACGTGCCCGTCGGGTCGTGCCTGCGGGTCACCAAGTACGTCGCCTACGGCTGGTCGGCGCGCCGGTCCGCGCCCGCGCTGCGCGCGCAGGTCGACGCCGCGCTGTCCGGCGCCCGCCAGACCGGCTGGGAGGGCCTGCTCGCCGAGCAGCGCGCGTACCTCGACGACTTCTGGGCCACCGCGGACGTCGAGATCGAGGGCGACCCGGAGCTGCAGCAGGCGGTGCGGTTCGCGTTGTTCCACGTCCTGCAGGCAGGCGCCCGCGGCGAGTCCCGCGCTATCCCCGCCAAGGGCCTCACCGGTCCCGGCTACGACGGGCATTCCTTCTGGGACAGCGAGACCTTCGTGCTGCCGGTGCTCACCTACACCGTGCCGGAGTCCGCCCGCGACGCGTTGCGCTGGCGGCACTCCACGCTCGACAAGGCCCGCGAGCGCGCGCAGGCGCTGGGGCTGGGCGGCGCCGCGTTCCCGTGGCGGTCGATCAACGGCGCCGAGTGCTCGGCGTACTGGCCGGCGGGCACGGCCGCGTTCCACGTGTCGGCGGACGTCGCCGACGCGGTCGTCCGCTACCTCGCCGCCACCGACGACGCGGACTTCGAACGCGACCACGGCGCGGAGATCCTGGTGGAGACGGCGCGGCTGTGGTGCTCGCTCGGGCACCACGACCTGCACGGCGGGTTCCGCATCGACGGCGTGACCGGACCGGACGAGTACTCCGCGGTCGTGGACAACAACGTCTACACGAACCTGATGGCGCAGCGGAACCTGCGCGAGGCGGCCGCGGTGTGCGAGCGGCAGCCGGCGGTGGCGGAGCGGCTCGGGGTCACGCCGGAGCAGGTGACGGCGTGGCGCGAGGCCGCGGAGAAGATGGTGATCCCCTACGACGAGATGCTCGGCGTGCACCCGCAGTCGGAGCGGTTCACCGAGCACGCGCGGTGGGACTTCGAGAACACGCCGCAGGAGCACTACCCGCTGCTGCTGCACTACCCGTACTTCGACCTGTACCGCAAGCAGGTCGTGAAGCAGGCGGACCTCGTGATGGCCATGTACACGCGGGGCGACCACTTCACGTTCGAGCAGAAGGTCCGCAACGTCGACTACTACGAGCCGCTGACCGTGCGGGACTCGTCGCTGTCGGCGTGCGTGCAGGCGGTGATGGCGGCCGAGGTCGGCTACCTCGACCTCGCGTACGACTACTTCGCCGAGGCGGCGCTGACCGACCTGCACGACCTGCACAACAACGTGCGCAACGGCCTGCACATCGCGTCGCTCGCCGGTGCGTGGACGGTGGCGGTCGCGGGGTTCGGCGGCATGCGCGACCACGACCGGTCGCTCAGCTTCGCGCCGCGGCTGCCGCGGGCGCTGACCAGGCTCGCGTTCCGCCTCACGTACCGGGACAGCAGGTTCTCGGTGGAGATCGGCCAGGACAGCGCGGCGTACACGCTGCTGGAAGGGCCGTCGCTGACGGTCCGGCACCACGGCGAGGGGGTACCGCTGGCGCTCGGCGCCGTCGAGCGGCGGCCCATCCCGGCGCTCACGAGCAAGGAAGCGCCGGGCCAGCCGCGTGGCCGTGCGCCGCGGCGGCGCACGCCGAAGTTCTAGAGGAGCACCACTTCCTTCGTGCCGTCGGGACCTGCCAACAGGAGCTGCTCGCCACGTTCGCGTACCGCGCGGTAGACGAAGTCGCCGTAGCCGACCAGCCGGCGCAGTGCCTCGGTGAGGGTCACGCCCTCGCGCTCGATGACGTACTCGAGCGCGCGGACCATCTCCGGTGAGATCGCCACGTTGATCCGCTTCGGCTCGGTGGTGAGGCGGCCGTGGGGAGCTTCCTCGACGTCCGGGCGGTTACCCAGCATGACCACATCACTTCCTCTGTCGGCCCCGGTTCGACAAGTTTGGCACGGTGCATACACATAAGCAACAGGGTCTACCCACACGATCACCGTTGTTTATGTGGCAATCAGGAGTTACTCTGCTCTGTAGAGTGCATGTTCGCACAGCGAACGCCCCACTCCGGCCCCACGAAGGAACGGCGTCATGCAGGACACGAGCCCCGCGGCCAGGACGCCGCGCGACGACGAGCCGGTGCCCGGCCGCGTCGCCGACGGTGACACCTGCGCGGCGGTCACGTGGTACGAGGAAGGTGGCGATCCGCCCGCCGACGAGCCACTGATCGCGTTGATCCCGCTCCCGGACCTGTCATGATCCGCAGGAACCGGCCGGGCGAGGTCACCGCCGACGGCACGTGGGTGGACCGGTCGCCGCCGGGCAACCGGGAGCTGATCGCGCGCGGCCGCGAGCTGGAGCTGCGCGAGCGCCAGGCCGAGATGGAGGCGAAGAAGGCCGCGCGGCGCCACTACCTGCGCATGCAGAAGTGGGTGCTGATCGGCGTCGGCGCGCTGATACTGCTCACGATCCTCACGCTGGTGGTGGGCTTGTGGGTCGGCGCGCTGTCGCCGTCGCTCGCCACGGAGCTGGCCCGCACCATGCTGCCCATCCTGCTCGGCGCGGCCGCCACGATCGTCGGCGCCTTCTTCGGCGCCGGCGCGAACATCAATCCGAACCGGTTCGACCGGGACCAGTGACGCCGGGGCGGACGGGGACGAGCAGGATGAGCGGCGTGTCGGCGGGCGGCTCGTACCCGGTCTCGAACCACGTGCCGTCCAGGGGTTCGAGACCGCTGACGCGCCACGGCGGTCGCTCCGCGTGCCGTCGGTACGCGGCGGAGCTGGTGTCAGGCATGTGTTTCGCGCCTCCCGGCGGACCGTCGGTGCAGGTCAGCACGGCCGGCCCACCTTGAGCGTAACCCTGCGGAGACAGTATGACAACACTCTGTAAGTGTCGATTACGTGTAGTCGGCGTGTTGCATCCGCGCCAGCAACGCACATACACTTAACCCGATTGCCCCAACCCATGCAAACAGGATGTGACCATGACAGCCAAGGGCGCGCCGACCGGACCCGCAGGACAGCAGACCACCGCCAAAGCCGAGCCGAAGCGGATCAATGTCGCGGTGTCGCCGGATACTGTGCGTGCCCTGGAGAACGTCATCGAGCGGGAGGGCGTCACGCTGACCGAGGCGCTCCGCAGGCTGATCGGGTACGGGGACTTCGTGTACCGCGCGGTCCGGGAGAACCGCGAACAACTGATCGTCAAGGGCGACGAGGGTTCCCGGGAGGTCGTACTCCTCTGACGGTGGCGAGGCGTGGCAAGCGGGTTCCGCTGAGGTGGACCCGCTTTTCTTCTGTGCGCTGACTATCCGCCGACACTCGGCAGAGCGATGAAGGACCCCTTCCGCACACGCCCGGTGTGCGGAAGGGGCCCTTCGTCGCGTTTGGACTACTCGGTCGCGAAGCTCGCACCCAAAATCCGCCAGACAAAGCACCGACCGTCAAACCCCCGACCACCGCCAGCACAGCCCCCACGTCCTGAACGGTCCGTTCAGGACGCCACCACGCGGGAACGGTGCCCCGAACGGCACACAGCCCCTGTCCTGAAAGCGCCCTTCCAACGGGAACAGCCCCGAACGGCGCTTCCAGGCACCCAACGCGCCTTCCAGAACAGCCGCTACTCGGTCGCGAAGCTCGTGCCCAGGGCCTGCCAGTCGAGCACCGGTGCGGCCAGGTCGCGGATCGTGGCCAGCAGGCCCAGTCGGGCCGCTCGCACGTCGGCGTCCTCGGCCATCACCAGGATGTCGTCGAAGAACGTGTTGATGGGCTCGGTCAGCGGGGTCGCCGCCAGCACGAAGTCCGCCAGTGCCGGGGTGGCCATCGCGTCCTTCGCCGTCACCAGGTCCCGGTGCAGTGCCGCCTCCGCGGGCTCGGTCAGCTTCGCCGGGTCGTACGCCGCCGCCGTGTCGGCGGGCACGATGCGGCGGACGCGCTGCAGTGCCGCCACCAGACCCGCGAACTCCGCGTCGCCGACCCGCTGCTCGATCTCGCGCAGCGTGGCCTCCGCCGCCGCCGGGGCGTCCGCCAGCGGCAGGACCGCCGCGACGTGCCGGTGGTCGTGGCCCGCGTCGAGCAGCTGCTGCTCGTAGCGGCGCACCACGAACTCCGCCACCTCCGCGAGGGTCTCCTCCCGCACCTCGATGCCCTGCGCCCGCACGTGCTCCGCCGCCGTCGCCAGGCCGCGGGACAGCGTGATGTCCGACAGCGCCGGGTGCGCCCGCAGGATCGCGATCACGCCCGCCGCCGCGCGGCGCAGGCCGAACGGGTCCGAGCTGCCGGTCGGGGCCGCGCCCACGGCGAACAGGCCCACCAGCATGTCGAAGCGGTCGGCCAGCGCCAGCACCGCGCCGGGGACCGTGGCCGGCGGCCGGTCGGCCGACGACCGAGGGCGCTCCATGTCGAACAGCGCCTCGGCCACGGCCTGCGGCTCGCCGGAGCGGGCCGCGTACTCGCGGGCCATCACCCCCGCCAGGCTCGTCAGCTCGATGACCATCTGGGACGCCAGGTCGAACTTCGCCAGCGCGGCCGCCCGGTCCAACGTGGACCGGTCCGCATCGGACAGCCCGGTGCCCAGATCCCCCGCCACGGCGGCGATCCGCGCCGCCCGGTCGGCCATCGACCCGAGCTTCTCCTCGAACGCCAGGCGGCCGAGGCCCGCCTTCATGGTCTCCGGCGCCACCTTCAGGTCCGCGCGCCAGAAGAAGCTCGCGTCCTCGTAGCGGGCCCGCAGCACCGCCTCGTTGCCCGCGCGGACGGCGTCCTGGTCGCACGCCCCGTTCGCGACCGCCACGAAGTGCGGCAGCAGCTCACCGGAAGCCGTGCGGACCGGCAGGTAGCGCTGGTGCTTGCGCATGACCGTCGTCAGGATCTCCTGCGGCAGCTCCAGGTACGTCTCGGAGAAGCTGCCCAGGATGGCGTTCGGTTCCTCGACCAGGTTCGTGATCTCGTCGATGAGCCCGGCCTCGGCCTGCTCGTCGATCGTGCCGCCGACCGTGGCCGCCAGCTCGCGGGCGGCCGTCAGGATCAGCTCGCGGCGCGCGGACGTCGATGCCGTGATGCCGTGCCCGGCCAGGAAGTCCAGGTAGCCGGCGGCCGACGGGACGGTGACGACCGGCTCGGCGGCCGTGCGGTGGACGCGGGTGGTGCGCCCGGCGGCGAGCGACGACGCCGTCACCGGGACCTCCTCCTCGCCCAGCAGCGCGGTCAGCCAGCGGACCGGTCGCGTGAACGACAGCTTCCGGTCGTTCCAGCGCATGTTCTTGTCAGCCCGCAGCTCGGCGACGACCTCGCCGAGCACGCCGCTCAGCACCTCGAGCGCGCCGCGGCCGAGGTCGGTCTTCGTGACGCCGACGTACTCGACGCCGTCCTGCTCGACCCGCTCCAGTGCCGACGGGTCGATCTTCTGACCGCGGGCGAAGCCCTGCGCCGCCTTCGTCGGCTCGCCGTTCGCGTCGAACGCCGCCGACGCGCGCGGGCCGCGGACGAACCGCTCCGCGTCCGGCTCGCGCGGCGCCACGGCGTCGACCAGCACCACGATGCGGCGCGGGGTCGCGTGGGCCACCACGTCACCGTGGTCGAGGCGGGTGCCGGCCAGCTTCGACGCCACCGCCGCGCGGACCGCCTCGGCGCTGCGGGTCACCTCGTGCGGCGGCAGTTCCTCGGTGCCGATCTCGAACAGCAGCGGCGCCGGGGCCGTGACCTCGGCGAACTCCGCGGGCGCCGGTGCCGCGTCCGGCAGCACGGACAGGCCGAGCGGGTGCCCCAGCTCCTCGCGGCGCTCCGCCCACAGCGCCGACACCTCGCGGGCGAGGCCACGCATCCGCGCGAACGCCTTCGCGCGCTCGGTGGTGGACACCGCGCCGCGCGAGTCGAGCACGTTGAACGTGTGCGAGCACTTGAGCACGTGCAGGTGGGCGGGCACGGGCAGGCGCGCGTCCAGCATGCGGCGCGCCTCGTCGGCGTAGTCCTCGAACAGCCGCTTCTGCGTCTCGACGTCGGCGTCGTCGAGGTAGAAGCGGCTCATCTCGTACTCGGCCTGGCCGAACGCCTCGCCGTAGGTGATGCCGGGGGCGTACTGGATGTCCTTGAAGTGGCTCACGCCCTGCAGCGCCATGATGATGCGCTCGACGCCGTAGGTGATCTCCACCGACACCGGGTCGAGGCTCATGCCGCCGGCCTGCTGGAAGTACGTGAACTGGGTGATCTCCAGCCCGTCGAGCCAGACCTCCCAGCCGAGGCCCCAGGAGCCGGTCGCCGGATTGGCCCAGTTGTCCTCGACGAAGCGGATGTCGTGGGCCTCGATGTCGATGCCCAGCGCCGTGAGGCTCTGCAGGTACTGCTCCTGCGGGTCGCCCGGGTCGGGCTTGAGGATGACCTGGAACTGGGTGTGCGTCTGCAGCCGGTTGGGGTTCTCGCCGTACCGGGAGTCGTCGGGCCGCACGCTGGGCTCGACGTATGCCACCCGCCACGGCTCCGGACCGAGCACGCGCAGGATGGTCGCCGGGTTGAGCGTGCCTGCACCGACCTCGGTGTTGAACGGTTGCACGATCATGCAACCCCGGTCGGTCCAGTACTTGGTCAAGGCGAGCAACGCGTCCTGCATGGTCAGCACCCACAAAACCCTAATGACCGGCGCTTCGGGAAGACTGGGCGGGTGCCTCGATGGCTGGTGGTGGGCGCGACGGCGGTCGTCGTCGTGGTGGTCGTCGTGCTCGCGCTCGCGTACGTCTTCCAGCGCAGCCTGATCTACCTGCCGTCGAGCGGCCCGGTGCCACCCGCCGCCCAGGTGCTGCCCGGTGCCCGCGACGTGCGGCTGACCACCGCCGACGGGCTCACGCTCGGTGCGTGGCACGTCCCGCCGGCCGACCCTGACCTGGGGTTCACCGTGCTGGTGGCGAACGGCAACGGCGGCGACCGGTCACATCGGACCGAGCTGGCCGCGGCACTGCGCGCCGAGGGCTTCTCCGTACTGCTGTTCGACTACCGCGGCTACGGCGGCAACCCCGGCGACCCGTCGCAGGAGGGGCTCGCGCTGGACGTACGTGCGGCGCGCGCGTACCTGGTGGACCGGGGCGTGCCGCAGGACCGGCTGGTCTACTTCGGCGACAGCCTCGGCGGGGCCGTGGTCACCGAGCTGGCGGTCGAGCACCCGCCCGCCGGGCTGCTGCTGCGGTCACCGTTCACGGAGCTGGCCGACACCGCGGCCGAGCACTACCCGTTCCTGCCCGTGCGCATGCTGTTGCGGGACCGGTTCCCCGTGGTCGAGCTGGTGCGGAGGCTCGACGTGCCGGTCACGGTGGTGTACTCGCCCGCCGACGAGGTGGTGCCGCCGGACCAGAGCCGGGCGGTCGCGTCGGCCGCCCGCGACGGGGACCTGGTGGAGATACCGGGCGCCGACCACAACGACCCGGTCCTGCTGGCCGGGTCGGATGTGGTCGGCGCGATGGTCGCGCTGGTCAGCTCGCGTCGCTGACCTGCAGTTTCTTCCGGTGGGCGTAGGCGGCGCGGCGCTCGGACTCGTCGAGGCCGCCCCAGATGCCGTAGGGCTCGTACACGGTCAGCGCGTGGTGGCGGCACTCGACGATCACCGGGCAGGTCCGGCAGATCTCCTTGGCCCGTGCCACCCGTTCCTCCCGCGCCTGGCCGCGTTCCGCCCTGGGGTGGAAGAACATGTCGCTGTTGCGGCCGCGGCACGCGGCAAGGCGCTGCCAGTCCCACGTTTCGGAGATCGGACCGGGCAGCCGGGAGACGTCCACCATGGCTGGCTCCTCCATACCTTCGCGCTTGACCTGTTCGCGGGGGTGGTACCCGGGTGGTTCACGAAGCAAACTTCGTGTCGCGAAAGTCGCGGACTGGTGCGTCGTCCCAGGAAAGGGCCATCATGACCATGACGCAACGGCCAAGGGGAGGGCAGTAGCAGTGGCGCGACCGATCTGGAGCGGTGCCATCAACTTCGGGTTGGTGACCATTCCCGTCGAGCTGTACAGCGCGACGGAAGACCACACCATCAGCTTCCGCCAGTTCGAGCGGGGGACGTCGGACCGGATCCGGTACAAGCGCGTCAACGAGCGCACCGGCAAGGAGGTCGCGTTCTCCGACATCGTCAAGGGCGCCGACGTCGGCGGCGGCGAGTACGTGATCATCGAGCCGGAGGAGCTGGACCAGATCGCGCCCGGCCGCTCCCGCACGATCGACATCAACTCGTTCGTGGACCTGGAGGAGATCGACCCGATCCACTTCCAGAAGACCTACTGGCTCGCGCCGGCCAAGGAGGAGTACGGCAGGTCGTACTCGCTGCTGCTGCAGGCCATGGAGAAGACGAACCGGGCGGGGATCGCGTCGTTCGTCATGCGCGGCAAGGAGTACCTGACGGCCGTGCGGGCCGGGGACGGGCTGCTCGTGCTCAACACCCTGCTGTTCCCGGAGGACATCCGCGACCCGGCGAAGGAGCTGAAGAGCCTGCCGGAGATCACGTCGGCGCGCGGCAAGGAACTCGACATGGCGGTGAGCCTGATCGAGTCCATGTCGGACGAGTGGCGGCCCGAGGAGTACCACGACACGTACACCGAACAGGTCGAGAAGCTCATCGAGTCCAAGCGCGAGGGCCAGGAGATCGTCGCCGCGGAGGAGCCGTCGGAGCCGACGAAGGTCGTCGACCTGTTCGAGGCGCTGTCGCGGAGCGTCGAGAGCCGCAAGAAGGGCCGTTCGGCGTCCGCGCCCAAGGCGTCCGACCTCGACGACATGAGCAAGGCCGACCTGGACAAGCTCGCGAAGGAACTGGACATCAAGGGCCGTTCCAAGATGAACCGGGACGAACTGGCCAAGGCGGTCGCGGAAGCGCAGAAGACGGCCGCCGCCGCGTCGTGAAGGTGTGTCGGTCCTTGGCTCGTGCCCGCGCGTGGCTAGCCTCGGAGAGGTGACTTGTTTCGACTGCGGAGACCGGGTCGAGCACTGCCACGGCACCCTCGTCCGGCACACCAGGGACGTCGCGGAGTGCACCGAGCCCGACTGCACGGTGCCTGAACTGGCCTGCCACACACTGGTCGTCGACTGCGTGGAACTGTCCTGCGCGTGGTGCAGGCCGACCACCACCCGCCAAGCCGCCTGACCCCACCCCCCGCGAGTCCCCCGCCCAAGCCTCGCGAGTCTCCCGCCCAGGCCTCGCGAGTCTCCCGTTCAGGACGCGCGAGTCTCCCGTTCGGGATGCGCGAGTCGGCGGTTCGCGACCATCGGTGGTCGACCTGAACCGCCGACTCGGCGGTCCCGAACGGGAGACTCGCGCGTTCCCAACGGGAGACTCGCGGGTTCCGGGAGGGGGACTCGCGGGGTTTGGGAGGGGGGCTCGCGGGTCAGGGGCGCTTGTAGAACGGGAGTTTGACCACGGAGACCGGCATTGCCTTGCCGCGGATGTCGACGGTCAGCTCGGTGCCCGGTTCGGTCAGGGACGGCGGCACGTACGCCATCGCGATCGGGTGGCCCAGTGTCGGGGACAGGGCACCGCTGGTCACCGTGCCCACCTGGTCGTCGCCGTTCATCACCGGGTAGCCGTGGCGGGCGGCGCGGCGGCCCTCGCCGACCAGGCCCACCAGCACCTGCTCCACCGCGTCACCGGCGTCGCGGCGGCGTTCCAGGGCGGCGCGGCCGACGAAGTCCGCGGGCTTGTCGAACTTCACCACCCTGCCGAGGCCGGCGTCGAACGGGGTCATGTCCGCGGTCAGCTCGTTGCCGTACAGCGGCATGCCCGCCTCCAGCCGCAGCGTGTCGCGGCACGCGAGGCCCGCCGGGAGGAGACCGTGGCCCTCCCCCGCCGCCGACAGCGTCTCCCACACGTCCGCCGCGTGCGCGGCCTCCGCGTACACCTCGAAGCCGTCCTCCCCCGTGTAGCCGGTGCGGGCCAGCAGGACGTCGTGGCCGCCGATCCGGGTCGGCGCCGAGCCGTAGTAGGGCAGGGCGTCGAGGTCCGCGTCGCACACCGCGCCGATGATCGACACCGCGTTCGGGCCCTGGACCGCGATCAGCGCGCAGTCGGTGGACCGGTCGGTCACCTCGACCGTGAAGCCCTCGGCGCGCGACCGCAGCTCGGCGAACACCACCGCGGCGTTCGACGCGTTCGCCACCACCATGTAGTGGTCCTCGCCGATGCGGTACACGACGAGGTCGTCGAGCACGCCGCCCTCGCCGTCGCAGATCATCGTGTACCTCGCGCGGCCCGGCTTGACCGCGGAGAGCTTGCCGACCAGCGCGTAGTCGAGCGCCCGCGCCGCTTCCGGGCCGGTCAGCTCGATCTCCCCCATGTGCGACAGGTCGAACAGGCCCGCGGCCTCCCGCACGGCCTTGTGCTCGGCCAGCTCGCTGCCGTACCGGAGCGGCATCGACCAGCCAGCGAAGTCGGTGAACGACGCACCGAGCTTGGAATGCACCTCGTGCAGCGGCGACAGTGTGCTCATGACCCCGATCCTGCCTGCTGGGACGCCCGCCCGGAACAACGGGGGTGTCCGGCGTGCCGCACCGCTCGCCGCCGGTCTCGCCTACGCCGCGTTCGGCGCTGGTTTCGCGAGCCACAGCACGGGTGCGCTCGTCGCCGTGCTGGTCCCGGCAACGGCTGTCCTGGTCGCCGTGCTGGTGCTGAACCGTCCGAGGGATCCGGCGGCGAGACCACGGCGCGACCACGTGCCGTGGCTGGTGTGGGTGGTGGCGTTCGGCGTCTGGGAGCTGGCCGCCCTGTTCGCGGGCGACCTGACGATCAGCCTGATGATGGACCCGGTGCTGGCGATCTACCCGCTGCGGGTCGCGGGCTGGGCGCTCTGGCTGTGGGGCGGCTGGCTCCTGGTGCGGCGATGATCTTCGGGATCGGGTTCGTCCTGCTCGGCCTCGCCGGTCTCATTGTGCAACTGACAAAGCCGGGACTGGCGGCCGAACTGTGCTCGATGCTGGTGGCCACCCGGGCCGGCCGGGTCCTGACGGTGCTCGTCTGGGGCTGGCTCGGGTGGCACTTCCTCGCGCGCTGACTACGGGAACAGCGTCATGTCCGGGTCGGTGGCGATGGCGACCAGCTGGTCGAGGCTGAGCGGCGGCGCGGTCGCCGTCGCTGGCGTGCTGAACTTGCTCGACGTGGCGACGTTCTCCGCCTGGACCAGGATCACGGTGCCGTCCGGGCGGACGACCTCGACCCGGTGCATGACGACACCGCCCTCGAACCCCACCGTCTGCTTGACGATCTCCGCGCCGCCCGGGCCGGTCTCCCCCGCGCAGAACGTCTGGCCGGGCAGCCCGTTCAGCGCGCAGGACATCTCCTGGTCGGGATGGAGGTCGGCGCCGACGAGCATCAGGAGGTTGCCGTCGCCGTCCGGCGCCGTCGTGGTGGCGGTGGACTCGAACTCGCCCTCCCTGTCGCAGATGGGCACGTCGCCCTCCCCCGCGGTGACGGTCTGGTAGAACTCCAGCGGCCCGCGTGGCGTGCCCTGCGGGTACTCGACGTTGGGCGCGAGCTGGAGGTCCGGGCGCTGCGCCAGGACCGCGTCCGTCGCCGCCTGGCGGAGCCGGTCCGCCGCCTCGGCCGCCGTCTCCAGGTCGTCGTCCGCGCACCGCGGCGGCGGCACCTCGTCGCCCCCTGCGGGGATCTCCACGAGGTCGGTGGACGCCCCGGACGTCCCCGTCGGGGGCGGCGGCGCCGTCCTCGACGAGGGTGGCGCCGACGAGGTCGTGGTCGTCGGCGGCGCCGTGCCGACCGTCGCGCCGCCGTCGCCGTCCCGGGTCATCGTGTACGCGACCGCGCCGGTCAGCAGCACCACCGCCACCCCGGCCGCGACCGCCGGGTTCGCCACCCGGCGAAGCCTGGCCGCGCGGCGGCCGCGGGCGATGGCCGCGTCCACGTCGACCGTGGACGGCGGCACCTCCCCGATCGCGTCGTCGAAGACTCGCTTGTCCATTCCGCACCTCTCCGCTAGTCGGCCTGCGCTGTCTTGGTGCGCAACGTGTCGAGCCCCCGCGCGGTCTGGCTCTTCACGGTGCCCACCGAGCACCCGAGGATCTCGGCGGTCTCCTCCACCGAGAGATCGCAGTAGAGGCGCAACACCACCGCGGCTCTGCGCCTGGGCGGCAGCCCGTCGAGCAGGTCGAGCAGCTGGGCCCGGCTGACCACCGCGAACTCCGCGGGCGCCGGCAGCTCGGGCAGCTCCGCCACGGACTGCTCGCGGCGCCACGGCCTGCGCTTCTCGTCCAGCCAGGTGCGCAGCAGCGCCTTGCGGACGTACGCGTCGATGCCGGGGGTCCCGCCGACCCTCGGCCAGTGCCGGTACAGCTTGCTGATGGTGATCGACACGAGGTCGTCCGCGGTGTGCCAGTCCCGGCAGAGGAGGTACGCGGTGCGCCGCATGGTCTCCATCCGAGCTACCACGTACTCGCGGTACGCGTTCTCCTCGGCGCGTTTCACCCCGGTGACCTCCTGTGTTGTGCCTCTACAACATCAGGAACGCACCCCGTGCCGGGCGAGGTTGCCTCAGTCGAGACGAAATCCGAAGGGGAGTTCCAACCGGTGCGCGGCCAGCAGGTCGGCGTCGGCGAGCAGGTCGCGAGTGGGGCCGTCGGCGACCACGACGCCGTCGTCGACGAGGACGCTGCGCGGGCACAGCTGCAGCGCGTAGGGCAGGTCGTGGGTGACCATCAGCATGGTGCGGCCGAGCGACAGCAGCACCTCGGCCAGCTCGCGGCGCGCCACCGGCTCGAGGTTCGCCGACGGCTCGTCGAGCACGAGGATCTCCGGGTCGCACGCCAGCACGGTCGCGAGCGCGACGCGGCGGCGCTGCCCGCCCGACAGGTGCAGCGGCGACCGGTCGATGTGCGCGGTCATGCCGACCGCGTCCAGCGCCTGGTGCACGCGCGCGTCCAGCTCGGCGCCGGTCAGCCCGAAGTTGGCGGGCCCGAACGCGACGTCCTCGCCGACGGTCTGCATGAACAGCTGGTCGTCGGGGTCCTGGAACACGATGCCGACGCGGCGCCGGATCTCGTGCAGGTTGGCCTTCGCCACGGGCAGCCCGGCGACCTCGATGGTCCCCGCGCCCGCGGTCAGCACGCCGTTGAGGTGCAGCACCAGCGTGGTCTTGCCGGCGCCGTTGGGGCCGAGCACGGCCACCCGCTCCCCCGGCTCGACGCGCAGGTCGATGCCGTAGAGGGCCTGGTGCCCGTCGGGGTAGGCGAACGCGAGGCCCTTGACCAGCAGCGCGGGTGTCACGGCAGCCATACTGCCGTGCCCAGCACCGCGGCCGTGACCAGCACCGGGGTGAGGCCCGCGAGCCAGGTCGCGGGGCGGGCGGGCCTGCCACGGTCGGGCATGGCGCCGGTCCAGCCGCGGGACACCATCGCGAGGTGCACCCGTTCGCCGCGTTCGTAGCTGCGGATGAACAGCGCGCCGATGCCGCGTGCGGTGGCGCCGACCTGCCACAGGAAGCGCGGGTCGTGGCCGCGGGAGATCCTGGCGAGCCGCATCCGCCGCGCCTCGGCGGCGATGACCTCCAGGTAGCGCAGCATCAGCGTGGCGATCGTGGTCAGGACGGCCGGGGTGCGCAGCCGCTGCAGGCCGACGATCAGCTCGCGGGGTGTGGTCGTCGCGGCGAGCGTCAGCGAGGTGAGGACGCCGAGCGTGCCCTTGGCGAGGATGTTCCACCCGGCGAGCGCGCCGGCCGCGCCGCCGAACACGGGCATGAGCAGCGCGATCACCACGAACGGCACCTCGATCACAGCCCGTTTCACGAAGTGCGACACGGGCACCCGCGCGATCACCCACACGGTGACGATCAGCGCGAGGTACAGCCCGAACGCCCAGTACTGCTCGCGGGGTGTCGCGACGACCCCGATGACCGTGAGCAGGGCGGCCACGATCTTGACCTGCGCCGGGAGCCGGTGGACGGGCGAGTCACCGGGGTGGTGCAGGACGTGCGTGCCCGCGTGACCGCCGCTCATGCGTCCCGGCTGTCGTCCTGCTTCGCCGGGCGGCGGCGCAGCACCCAGAACAGGCCCCCGGCGACGACCAGGGTGCCCGCCACGCCCAGGACGCCGGCCACGCCGGTGAACCGGTCGTCACCGCCGACCGCGTAGTCGGCCAGCGGGCTGCCTGCCAGGTCGTGGTCCTTCGCGTTCTTGGCGATGCAGTCGCCGGTCAGCTCCTCGCCCGCGTCGGTCTCGACGACCTCGCAGCCCTTGAGCGTCGCCGAGTCCAGCCCGTCGGGGTCGGCGTCGGCGAAGTAGGAGAACACCCCGGCGAACACGAGTGCCACGAGCGCGAACGCCGCGAAGAACACCCACGTCCTCTTCGTGGTCGCCCCGGTCATGCCGCGCTCCTGATCTCGAGTGGCTTGGCCGTGCCGCGCAGCAGGTGCACCAGGTCGGGCCGGGTGGCGGCGACGGCGGTGACGGTCAGTGCGGTGATGACGCCCTCGCCGACGCCGATCAGCGCGTGCAGCCCGACCATCGTGGCGGTGACCCCGCCGAGCGAGAACGCGGCGTCGCCGCCGATGGCGAACTCGAGCACGAACCCGAGCGAGGCGACCACCGTGTTGACGAACGCGGCGAGGAACGCGACCGCGGCCAGGCCCGTCTTGCCGCGGGTGGCGAACCGCCGCAGCGCGACCGCGACCAGGTAGCCCGCCGCGGTGCCGATGACCGCCATGTTCGTGATGTTCGCGCCCAGCGCGGTCAGCCCGCCGTCGGCGAACACGAGCGCCTGCACGACCAGCACGATGCCGACGCACAGCGCGCCCACGTACGGCCCGGCGAGGATGGCCGCGAGCGCGCCACCGAGCAGGTGGCCGCTCACCCCCGGCAGAACCGGGAAGTTGAGCATCTGGGTGGCGAACACGAAGGCGGCGACGAGGCCGGCCATCGGCGCGGTGCGGTCGTCGAGGTCACGGCGAGCGCCGACCATGGCGACGGCCATGCCGGCCACCGCCACGCCGCCGAAGATCAGCGAGGTCGGGGCGTTGATCAGGCCGTCGCTCATGTGCATGGCTACGGTTGCGGACACGACCTCAGCGTAGTTACCACTCAGCGGTAATCACCAGGTTTTTGCAACAAGCGTGCGGGCCTAGGCTGGTGCCATGTCCTCGCCCCGGTCGGTCGCCGTCCCGCCCGATGCTCGGCTGCGACCCCTGCTGACCAGGTACTACGTGCGCTTCCGCCAGCACGCCGAGGCCGGCGCGGACTGGCTGGCGCCGCCGTCGACCGCGGTGACTGTGATCATCAACATGGGTGATGCGTTCGGCGGCCTCCCCCGGGCGTTCGTCGCGGGGCCCTCCGACGCCTGCGACGTGGTGTCGATGACCGGCGAGATCGACTGCGTCGAGCTGAAGCTCACGCCGCTCGGCGCGTACCGCCTGTTCGGGGTGCCGGTGTCCGAGCTGACCAACGCGGTCGTCGACCTCGCCGAGCTGGCCGACCTGCGTGCCGGCCGGCTGGACGAGGACCTCCTGCGGCTCGCCGACGCGGGCCCGGCGCCTGCGGGCGAGGTCGCGTGGGTGTGGCGGCGGCTGCACGCCGCGCACGGGAACCTGCCGATCTCGGCGCTCGCCACCGAGGTGGGCTGGAGCAGGCGGCACCTGGTCGACCGGTTCCGCGCGCAGACCGGGCTGGCGCCGAAGACCCTCGCGCGGGTCCTGCGGTTCGAGGAGCTGCTGCGCCGCCTGCCCGGCACCGGACTCGCCGAGGCCGCCGCCGCGTGCGGGTACTACGACCAGGCGCACATGAACCGCGACTTCCGCGAGTTCGCGGGCACGACACCCGGCGCCTGGCTCGCCCGGTTCCCTTCCGTCCAATACCCGTGGGTGCGCGCGACCTAGCGTCGCGGGCATGAGCATCCACGCCGCCGTCAACTACCCCGACCCCAACGCCGCCGTCGACTGGCTGTGCACGGCGTTCGGGTTCACCGCCGAGGAGGTCTTCCACGACGACGCGGGCGTCGTCCAGCACGCCGTGCTGTCGCTGGGGTCCGGGAAGGACGCTGGGAAGGTCATGGTCAGCGGGCCCCGCGAGCCCGGCTGGCTCGGGAGCACGGCCGCGGCGCCGCTGGCCTCCCCCATCAGCCTGTACGCCGTCGTCGACGACCCGGTGGCGCACCGCGACCGGGCGGCCGCCGCGGGCGCGGAGATCGTGCGCGAACCGGAGCACATGGACTACGGCTCGCACGAGTACTCCGCCCGCGACCTCGCCGGGAACCTGTGGTCGTTCGGCACCTACCGGCCATGAGGCGCGCTGACCCACAGCCACGCCCGCTGCACCGACTCCTTCATCGCGAGGTCCACCAGCCGCACCCGGTCCGCGGTGACCGGCAGGTAGCCCGGTGCCAGGAACCGGCCGTCCGCCATGCCCAGGACCAGCACGACCAGGTCGGCGTCGAGGTTGGTGGCGGCGACGCGGCGCAGCGGCTCGCTGTCCACGAGCCTGCTGATGTTGATCACGAGCGGCCCGGCCTGGCTGTTGCCGCCCGCGGGACCGGACCCGACGACCATGCGCAACCGGATCCGGTCCCCGTGCACGGCGTTGTCGGCGGCGAGCCGGTCGGCCGCGGACCGCAACACCGTGGGCAGGAGCATCGTGGGGTCGCCGCGGGCGGGCAGGCAGACGACCGTGCCGTCGCCTGCCCCGCTGTCGTGGTCGACCTCGTCCACGGCGTCGCCCAGGTCCGTGACCACCTGCGTCAGCAGCGCCCGCAGGCGATCCCGCAGGCGCTGCTGTGCCTGTTCGGTGCGCTGTCCGTAGCTGACGACGTCCACCGCGAACCCGAGCCGGTCGGTCCGGACCCGCCGCCCCCTCGCCGGCGGGTACGGCGACGCCGTGGGCTCAACGGGTTCCCTCGGCATGTTTTCGACCGTAGCGGGGATTGATTTCGCGGCAGGGAAACGGTCCGGTTTTGTCAAAGATATGTCCGGCGACAATTTGTGGACACTTCGCCGGTGGACTTGACAATCCACGTGCTGTAACCATGTTCAGGTGAGGGCGGAGAGCACGTACGACGAACTGCTGGAAATACCGCGCGGCCGCGGGATGCTGGCGAACGACGTCGCGGAGCGGATCGGGCCGGGGTTGCGGGTCGCGTGCGGCGTGACCCCGGACGACTCGCCCGCGGTCGTCCGGCGCAAGGTCGGCGACCGGCTGACCGAACTGTGCGGCAGACTGCCCACTGACCTGCGGATATCCGTTCTGGCGGCGCTCGCGCTGCACCCGGAGGCCGACCACCAGTTCATGCAGGACCGGATGGGGTGGGCCGCCCGGCAGATCAACCGCGACCACCCGAGGGCGGCCGTGCGGCGGATGAAGGTCGGGTTCGGGATCATCGCCGAGCAGCTCGACGACCTCGTCGACGACCCGAGCATCAACCAGGGCTGGCACACCGGCTCGCTGCGCGCGTTGCTCCGAATGGACGTCGACCCGCCGCAGGTGCTCGAGGAGCGGACCATCGTGGCGACCGCCGACGGGCTGGAGGAGGTCGAGCTGCGGTTCTCGGCCCACGGCAAGGCCGACCAGGACCACGCCACCCCGATCACGGCCAGCGTCATGTACGGCGGGGAGATCACCCGCACCGACAGCGTCGTGCCGAGCCACCGCACGTTCGCGCTGCGGCTGCCCGTCCCGCTGCGGGCGGGCGAGCAGCACGAGTACGGCGTCCGGTTCAACGCACGGCCGCGCGCGGTCATGCCGCCCTTCTACGTGCTGACGCCGCTGCAGCCGTGTGCGAAGTTCAGCCTCCGTGTCCGGTTCGGCGCCGACGTGCCCAAGCAGATCTGGCGGGTCGACGGCATCCCGCCGCGCACCATCGACGACTTCGCGCCCGACGACGCGCTGGTGGCCGCCGACCGGTTCGGTGAGGTGGCGCTCGAGTTCTCGCGACTGCACCAGGGGCTGAGCTACGGCGTGCGGTGGGCGGCGCTGTGACGCCGGGTGAGCTGGTTCCCGAGACGTTCCTGAGCTACCTCAGCCCCGACGACCACGCCTACCTGCTCGGCAGGGGCGAGACACGCAGGCGGCCCGCCGACACCGTGCTGATGCACGAGGGCGACCCCACCAACCACGTGCTGGTGCTGCTGTCGGGCTGGGTGCGGGTGTACCGGACCACACCGGACGGTCAGGTCGTGCTGCTCGCGTTGCGCGGGCCGGGCGACGTGATCGGGGACATCGCGGCGCTGCTGGACTTCCCGCGCACCGCGACCGTGGATTCCATGCAGGACACCGCGTTCGTGCAGTACCGCAACGACGAGTTCCTCGCGTGCGTGCACGAGCGGCCGGCGCTGGGTCTCGCGCTGGTGAAGCAGATGGCGGTGCGGCTGCGCGACTCCGACGCGGCGCGGTACGACTTCGCGGCGATGGACGTCGCGCAGCGGGTCGCGGCGTACCTGGTGTACCTCGCGGACATGCACGGCACCATGACCGACCGCGGCGTCGAGGTGCGGATGCCGTTGACACAGCAGGACATCGCGAACCGCGTCGGTGGTTCGCTGCGGGCCGTCGCCCGTGCCGTGGCGACGTTCCGGGAGCGCGGGATCCTGATCACCGGCCGGCGCGCGTTCGTGCTGACCGACCCCGGCGTGTTGCGGTCGTTCACCGGCAACATGCCAAATGGCACATAGCGAAGGTGCCATCGGTCGTCGAAGAAGTTTCACGCAGAGCGCACGCTACTCCTTGCCCGGCGGAAAAGGAAATGCCGGGGCGGGGAGGCTGACATGAGATACATCTGCACGGTTTCCGCGGCATTGCGGTTGGGATTCTGGATGTTCCTGGCCGGGGTCGTGTGCGGACTCTTCATCGGCCTCCACGCCTGACGCGAGGAAAAAGGAGGCCTGCGATGGAAAGCCATTTCCTGCTGATCCTGCTGTGAGGGGGCCGGTGGTGCGGGCTGCCGACGACTGGGGGTCGCCGGCGGCCCGCTGAGGCCGATGCCCTGGAAGACGCTTTCCGGACGCCCGAAAGCGTCTTCCGGGGCGTCACGTCGTCACACGAACGCGTTGATGCCGGTGAGCTTGCGGCCGATCAGGAGCTTCTGCACCTGGCTCGTGCCTTCGTAGAGGGTCATCACGCGGGCGTCGCGGAGGATCTTGGCGACCGGGTACTCGTCGAGGTAGCCGTAGCCGCCGTACACCTGGATCGCGAGGTTCGCGGCCGAGACGGCGTTCTCGCTCGCGTACAGCTTCGCCATGGAGGCCTCGGTGTTGAACGGGAGTCCTCGGTCGACGAGGTCGGCCACCCGCCACACCAGCAGGCGCGCCGCGTCGGTGCCGACGGCCATGTCCGCGAGCATCTGCTGGACCAGCTGGAACGAGGCGATCGGCTTGCCGAACTGGTGCCGCTCCCCCGCGTACCGCACCGAGGCCTCGAGTGCCGCCCGCGCGAGACCGACGCACCCGGCGGCGACCGACATGCGCCCCTTGTCCAGGGCCGCCATCGCGATCTTGAAGCCCTGGCCGGGTTCGCCGAGCACGGCGTCGTCGCCGACCCGGACGCCGTCGAGGACGAGCTCGCCGGTCGACTGGCCGCGCAGGCCGAGCTTGCCCTTGATCTCGCGGTGCGTGAACCCGTCGGCGGCGGTGGGCACCAGGAACGCGGTCACGCCGCGCGGCCCGGGCTCCCCGGTGCGGGCGAAGATCAGCGCCACGTCGGCCCAGGTGCCGTTGGTGATGAACATCTTCGAGCCGGACAGCACCCACCCGTCGCCGTCGCGGACGGCCTTGGTGGCGAGGTTGCCCGCGTCCGAGCCGGTGTCGGGTTCGGTCAGCCCGAAGCAGGCGAGCGACTCGCCCGCGCACAGGCGGGTGAGCCACCGCTTCTTCTGCTCGTCGGTGCCGTAGGTGCTGATCGTCTTGCCGACCAGCCCGAGCGAGACGGACACGATGCCGCGGATGGCCGAGTCGCCGCGGCCGAGTTCCTCCATCATCAGGCAGTACGACAGGTGGTTCCCGCCGGAGCCGCCGTACTCCTCGGGGATGGTCAGCCCCAGGAAGCCGACGCCGGCGAGCTTGCCGACGATCGCCCGGTCGACCTGCTCGGCCCGGTCCCAGTCGCGGACGTGGGGCACGACCTCGCGGTCGACGAAGTCCCGCGCGAGCTCCCGCAGCGCGGCCTGCTCTTCGGTGAGCGACAAGTCCATGACCTGCACCTTACGGTCATCGGGGCCGCGTCGGCTGCCCTGCCCGGAAAGACCGTTTGCACCGCCCAACCCCCCTGTGCGGCGCGCACTGTCACGCAGCGCGCCCGGCCGCGCCCACCTCCGTGTCCGACGCAACGCGCGCGAACATCACACGTCCTCCCACGAAAGCCCCATTGGGAGGGAGCCCGAAAATGTTGCGAAGAACCGGATCACTGGTTTCCCTGCTGGCATTGTTGATCACCCTGCTGCCCGCGACGACCGCCACGGCGGCCCCGTATTGCGGTATCACGTGGGGATCACTCACGAAGTCGGCCCCGATGACGGGAACCGGCACCCTGACGAACATCAGAGCAGGCCGCCACGACTGCTACGACCGCCTCGTTTTCGACGTGACCGGTGACGTCCGCGGCTACCACGTGTCCTATGTGAACACGATGTACGAGGACCCCACCGGCCGCGTGATCCCGTTGCGCGGCGGCGCGAAGCTGTCGGTGACGGTCCACGGCCCGGCGTACGACCTCGCGGGCCGGCCGACCTACCGGTACGCGAACCGCAACGAGCTGGTGAACGTGAGCGGGTACCGCACGTTCCGGCAGGTCGCGTTCGCGGGCTCGTTCGAGGGGCTGACCACGGTCGGCCTCGGCGTGCGGGCACGGCTGCCGTTCCGCGTGTTCACGTTGCCGGGCAAGGTGGTCGTCGACGTGGCCCACCTGTGGTGAGTTCTCGACCCGGCCCGCGCGCCCCGGCACGCGGGCCACTCACCCCGGCGCCGCGAAAGGCGCGTTCAGGACACGCCGGATGTCCTCGACGCGCCTTTCAGGACACGCGCCGTTCAGCTCACCCCGGCGCCGTGCGCGGCGACCCAGCGTTCCATCGAGTACTCGACCATCGTGATCAGGGTGTTCTTCACCGAGTCGCGGTCGCGGGCGTCGCAGCGGACGATGGGGACCGTGTCGGGGATGGCGAGGGCGTCGCGGACCTCGTCGATGCCGTGGGTCTGTTTGCCGTCGAAGCAGTTGAGGCCCACCACGTACGGCAGCCCGCGGTCCTCGAAGAAGTCGATCGGGGAGAACGAGTCCGCGAGGCGGCGGGTGTCGGTGAGCACGACGGCCCCGATGGCGCCGCGCACCAGGTCGTCCCACATGAACCAGAACCGTTCCTGGCCGGGGGTGCCGAACAGGTACAGGACGAGGTCCTTGTCCAGCGACACGCGGCCGAAGTCCATGGCGACCGTGGTGGTCTGCTTGCGCGGCACGGCATCGAGGTTGTCGACGCCGACGCTCGCCTCGGTCATGACCGCCTCGGTGGTCAGCGGCATGATCTCCGACACCGAGCCGACGAACGTGGTCTTGCCCGCGCCGAAGCCGCCACCGACGACGATCTTCACCGATGTGAGCGACGGGGCGTCAAAGCCGACGGAGTCCACTCAAAACCCTTTCCATCAACATGAGATGTGCTTTGTTCGCGCCACCGGTGGCGGTCTTGTGCACGATCACGAGTCCGAGCCCGGCCATGTCGCCGAGCAGCACCTTCGCCACGCCGAGTGGCACGGCCAGCAGCGTGGCGACCTCGGCGACCGACCTCGGCTCCGCGCACAGCTCCGCGACACTCCGGTGCTCGGTCTGCGTCAGGGCCTCGATGTTCTCGCCGTGTTCGCTCGTGGACACCATCGTCTCGATGCGGAGATCCACTGTGGACTTGGTGCGGCCTCTGGTCCACGCGTAGGGCCGCACCATCTGCGCGTCCGCGACGAGGTCCTCGTCGGTGACCGGGTAGATCGCCGGGGTCACCACCGGCGCGGAGGACGGGATGGTCCACGACCACGCGGCGCGGTCCACGATCTCCTGCCCGGACGGGTCGCCCGGCGGCGGTGGCTGGGCCACCTGCTCGACGCCCCTCTTCTTCCGCTTGCGCTTCCCGCCCCCGAGCGTCAGCCCGTTGAGGACGTCGGCGAAGCCGTCGTCGGTGCCGTCGGTGCTCACGCCGGCAGCCCAACCATCCTCCCGGCGGCCCCCTGGAGCTGCGCCCGGAGCTCAGGCGTCAGAATCTGGCCGACCCGGTCGACGAGCAGCGTCATCTCGTACGCGACCTGCCCGATGTCGCACAGCGGCGACGCGAGCACGGCCAGGGACGACCCGTCGCTGATCGCCATCAGCAACATGATCCCGCCGTCCATCTCGACGATGGTCTCCTTGACGCCACCCGCCTCGAAGCAGCGGGCCGCGCCCTGGGTGAGGGACACGAGGCCGGACGCGACGGCGGCCAGCTGGTCCGCGCGGTCGATCGGCAGCCGGGCGGAAGAGGTGAGCAGCATCCCGTCCGCGGACACCACGACGGCGTGCGCGACACCCGGGACCCGCTCGGCGAAGTCGTTGACCAACCATCCGAACTGACTCGGCTGGGTCTGCGGCGAAGTCATTCACTCTCCTGTTGCTGCTTGTGGTCGAAACCGGTCGCGGAACCGCGGTCGGCGAGGCTCCTGCGGCCGCGGGTCAGTCCCTTCTGGAGGCCGGCGAGCCGCCCCCGTGTCTCCTCGGCACGGCCGGCGCGGGGCGGTCCGCCCCCGTTGCCGTTGCCGTTGTGGCCGACGCTGCCCGGCACGAGGTTCTGCCGGGGGCTGCGCCGGGGCAGGCCGCCGGACGTGAAGTCCACCGGGGTGGCCGTGGACACCTGGTTCGCGGCCTGCCAGCCGATGTCGGCGGCGAACCGCCAGCCGGCGCCGGACAGGTCGAGCCGTGCGGTGTCCGTGCCGGACACCGGCGGGCCGGCCGGTCGTTGCGGACGGGGCGGGATCACCGGGGCGGCGTTCGGGGAGGGGGGTTCGTCGCCGCCCCGGTGATCCCGCGCCCTGCGGACGCCCTGCCGGTAGTCGCTCAACCGGCTGCGAACGTCGTCCGCGTCGCGCCCGTGCCGAGGCGGTCCGCCCGCCGCGCCGGGAGCGGCGCTGCCGGGGACCAGGTTCTGCCTCGGACTGCGGCGCGGCAGCCCACCCGAGGTGAAGTCGGACGGCACGGCCTTCGACGCGGCACGGGCGGCGTCGTGGCCGGAGTCGGCGGCGAAGTTCCACGCACCGCTCTGCTGATCGTCCTTGCTCGGTGGCTGAGGCCTCATGGCGGCGGCGGTGGCGTCGTCCACCGCCGGGTCGGACACCGCGCGGAACCAGGCCGACACCATCTCGTCGAAGATCGGGGTGGTCTCCTCGATCGCCGACCGGTCGGCCGGGGTGCCCGCGGTCCACCACCCGGCGCCGTTCTTCTGCTCCTTGCCGGGCGCGGAGAACAGCCCGGCGCCGTCGGCCTGGCGGGCGGGGGGCTCGAACGGGCCGCGCGGGCGGGCGATGTCCTTCTGGCCCGGTGCGTTCCCGCGCGGGCCGGGCACCTTCCCGCCCGGCGAGCGGCGCGGCAGCGGCGTGTGACCGTCGGCCTGCTCGTCCGGTGTGGACGCCGCGGGCTGCTCGTCGGCCGCCGGGTCGGGCTCCTCCTGGGGAGCGGGCTTGGGCAGCGGCGCGGGCTTGAGCCGGTTGACGCCGTTGGTGTGCCCGTTCGCGTGGCCGTTGGTCCCGTTGACGTGGCTCCCGTTGGTCCCGTTGACACCGTTGACACCATTGACACCGTTGACGTGCGTGCCGTTGGAGCCGTTGCCGTGCGAGCGCTCCCCCGCCAGCGAGAACGGCGCGAGCAGGCTGGTGCCGTTCGCCGGGGACTTCTCGCGCCGCGGCTCCGCGGGGGTCTCGGCGGGCACGATCACGTCCGCGGGCACGGTGACGGTGGCCCGCACGCCCTTGACGTCGGCGCCGCCGTTCAGCCGGACCTCGATGCCGTGCCGCCCGGCGAGGCGGCCGATGACGAACAGGCCCATGCGCCGCGAGGTGGCCACGTCGATCAGGCCGGAGTCGGCGAGCTTCGCGTTCGCCTCGTCCAGTTCGGCCTGGCTCATGCCGATGCCCTCGTCGAGCACCGCGATGCAGACCGAGCCGTCCTCGAAGGAGTGGCTCGCGATGGTCACCTGCGTGTCCGGCGCGGAGAACGCGGTCGCGTTGTCGAGCAGCTCCGCCACCAGGCGCACCAGGTCGCCCACGGCGTACCCGACCACCTGCACCGACGGCGGCGGCAGCAGCACGACCCGCTGGTACTGCTCGATCTCCGAGACCGACGCGCGCAGCAGGTCGGCCAGGTTCGTCGGCCGCTGCGCGCGCCTGCCGCCCTCGCTGCCCGACAGCACCATGAGGTTCTCGTTGTTGCGGCGCATGCGGGTGGCGAGGTGGTCGAGCTGGAACAGCGTGGCGAGCTGGTCGGCGTCCTCCTCGTCGCGCTCCAGCCGCTCCAGCAGCTGCAGCTGGCGCTGCACCAGCCCCTGGCTGCGGCGCGACAGGTTCACGAACACCGACGAGTAGGTGGCGCGCAGGCCGGCCTGCTCGGTGGCGAGCTTGACCGCCTGGCGCTGCACGGCGTCGAACGCGCGGGCCACCTGCCCGACCTCGTCCATCGACGTCACCGGCACGGGCGGCAGCTCGATGTCGCCCGCGTGCTCGCCGCGGTCGCGGATGCGGACGACCGCGGCGGGCAGCGCGCGCTCCGCCACGTCGAGCGCGCCGTTGCGCAGCGCGTTGAGCGAGCCGAGCAGGTGGCGGCCGACCACGACCATCACGCCGATCGCGACGACCAGCGCCACGAGCAGGATGACCGCGGCGAGGCCGGCGCCGTCGCTCGCCTCGTCCTGCAGCGCGGCGGACCGGTCGCTGAGGTCCGCGGCGAGCACGGCGGCGACGTCGCCGATCCGCTTGGCGGTGAGCGTCGAGCCCTCGTGCCAGGCGGCGGCGGTGGTCGGGATCGGCGCGCCGGGCCGGTTGCCGGTCACGGCGGCGACCACGTTGTTGCGGCCCGCGATGCCGGTGCCGGCGACGGTGGTGTCGTACAGCTCGGCGCGGTCCTCGCCGGCGAGCGAGTAGAAGTCGGCGAGCCGGTCGGCCTGCCTGCCGACGGACGCGGTGAGCGCCTCGATCTCGGGGCTGGTGAGGCTGCCCCGCGCGATGCCGACCGCGATCACGGCCTGCTGGTAGGCGACCTCCTCCTTGATCTCCTCGAGGTCGTAGAGGGCGGAGGCGGTCGAGGCCAGCGTCGGGTCGATGGCCTCCGACGCCATCGTCCGGTCGAAGCGCAGCAGCGCGTCGACGACGGCGGAGTAGCGGGTGACCGCGTTGGCCGCGTCGAAGCCGGGCTTCGCGACCTGCGCGCGGATGTTCCCCAGTTCGCCGAGCCAGCGCTCGACGTCGGCGTAGCGGGCGGCGGCGGCCTCGTGGTCGAGCGTGACGCGGCCCGCGGCGCGCAGGAACGCGGCCTGCGCGGTGTCGGTGGCCCGCCGCTCGCCTGCCATCCGGGCCACGATGTCCTTGGCGCGCGCGGCGAGCAGCACGCTCGCCGCCCCGCGTTCGCCCTGCAGTGCCCCGACCAGTCCGCGCAGCTCTTCGTTGACCACGACCATGCGGTCGACGCGGCGGTAGGAGCTCGCCTTGTCCACCTGGTCGGAGATCTGCATCGTGCCGAGCACGATCGCGAAGACGACCGGTACGAGCGTGACGGCCGCGAGCTTGACGGGGATGTTCCAGTCCCGCCAGTTCGCGAGCACGCTCACCAGCGCCGACCACCGGGACGTGGGCTCCACGCTTTGTGACGCAGCTTTCAAGACAGCGCCTCATTTCAGAATGAGGAGACGACAATTCCAGTCGAGCGCACCGCGCGGCTCGAGTCGGGGTGCCGCCGCGGCGAGAACTGAGCATCGATCGTACCTCAGCCACCCGATCTCGAAAGCCCTCGAAAAGACGGCTCATGACCTGCGAAAACCGGTCGCAAAGCGATCAAATAAGGGTCCGCTGACCTCGCGCGGACGGTTTCGGATCATGCCGCTTCTACTGTGTGTCTGAACAGGACTGACTTAATACCCCGATCGGGTTACGTTGCCCCGGAGCCGGCGGGCGGCGCCGTCGGCGACGATCATGGCGGCACCCTCGAAAGGGGTGCAGATGCACGTGCAGTGACCCTGAGCAACGCTGCCAGCAGCACAAACAGGCCGTGGCCGCGCTTCACCCGGACGCGTGATGCGCTGGTGAGAGGGTCATCCTGCGGTGCTGTGCACCGGGCACAACCGGCGTGCGCGATCACGATCCGTCACCTCGATCCTGCGGTGTGCAACTTTCGCAACGCAACGTCACGCGCAGATTCACCGAGAGGTGTGAACGCCTGGACACAGCTCGCCCGGTAGTGTCTACTTCGGTCACGCGAGAGGTGATGCGTTTATCGAGAACGCCCCCGTTCGGGAGCGATTAGGAGTTCATCCGCGTCGTGGTTACTATGGCGCCCGCCGGTTCTCCAACGGCTTCGTCTCCACATTGAAATCAGGTCGCGCACAATTGCCCGCGACCACTTCAACGGAGGAACACATGACCCAGGTGGTGCACACCCCGATAACGGCGCGCGCCCCGGAACAAACCGGCGTGAGCTTCGGCGGAATCACCGGACACCCCAGTACTCCCCCGGTCCCCACCGGTGCCCCGGACTTCGCCGCGATCCACGACAGCCCGCAGTTCGCGGCGCTGCGCCGCCGCTTCCGGCGCTTCGTGTTCCCCATGGCGGCCCTGTTCTTCTGCTGGTACCTCACCTACGTGCTGCTGGCCGCGTACGCGCACGGGTTCATGAGCCACCGCCTGTTCGGGCTGGTGACGGTCGGCCTGGTGCTCGGCCTGCTGCAGTTCGCGTCGACGATCGCCATCACCACCGCCTACGTGCGGTTCGCGCGGCGGAACCTCGACCCCGCGATCGACCGGTTGCGTGCCGACGTGGGGGTTGCCGACCGATGATCTCCGCACAGTCCGGCCAGGTCGGCAGCCCGCTGCTGAACCTGGCCGTGTTCGCAGGCTTCGTCGCGATCACGCTGTACGTCGTGTACCGCGCGAGCCACCGCAACACGTCCACAGCGGACTACTACGCGGCGGGCAGCGCGTTCACCGGTTCGCAGAACGGCGTCGCCATCACCGGCGACTACCTGTCGGCGGCGTCGTTCCTCGGCATCGCGGGCGCGATCGCCGTGCACGGCTACGACGGCTTCCTGTACTCGATCGGCTTCCTCGTCGCGTGGCTGGTGGCGTTGCTGCTGGTCGCGGAGCTGGTCCGCAACACGGGCCGGTTCACGATGGGTGACGTGCTGGCGTACCGGATGCGCCAGCGCCCGGTCCGCGCCGCGGCCGCGACGTCGACGCTCGTGATCTCGTTCTTCTACATGCTCGCGCAGATGGCGGGCGCGGGCGGTCTCGTCGCGCTGCTGCTCGACGTGCACGGCAAGGGCGGCCAGGCGCTCGTGATCTGCGTCGTGGGCCTGGTCATGATCTTCTACGTGCTCGTCGGCGGCATGAAGGGCACCACGTGGGTGCAGATCATCAAGGCGACGCTGCTCGTGCTGTGCGTCGTGCTGATGACCGTGTTCCTGCTCGGCAAGTTCGGGTTCAGCATCTCGGCGCTGCTCGAGGACGCCGCGGACCACAACGCCAACGGCCAGGGTGTGCTCGAGCCGGGCGCCCAGTACGGCAAGACGGCGATCACCCAGCTGGACTTCGTGTCGCTGTCGCTGTCGCTGATCCTGGGCGCGGCGGCCCTCCCCCACGTGCTGATGCGGTTCTACACGGTGCCGAACGCGAAGCAGGCGCGGCGGTCCGTGGTGTGGGCCATCGGCTGCATGGCCGTGTTCTACCTGGCCACCCTCGTGATCGGCTACGGCGCGTCCGCGCTCGTCGGCTCCGACCGCATCCTCGCGTCGACGGGCAAGGAGAACTCGGCGGCACCGCTGCTGGCGTTCGAGGTCGGCGGCACCCTGCTGCTGGGCATCGTCGCGGCGGTCGCGTTCGCGACCATCCTCGCCGTGGTCGCGGGCCTCACCCTGACCGCGTCGGCGTCCTTCGCCCACGACGTGTACGCGAACATCTTCCGCGGCGGCAAGGCGGAGCCGAGGTCGGAGGTCAAGGTGGCCCGCCTGACCGCGGTCGTGGTCGGCGTGCTCGCCATGATCGGCGGCATCCTCGCGAACGGCCAGAACGTGGCGTTCCTGGTGGCGCTGGCGTTCGCCTTCGCCGCGTCGGCGAACCTGTCGACGCTGCTGTACTCCCTGTTCTGGAAGCGGTTCAACACCACCGGGACGCTGTGGGGCATGTACAGCGGGCTGGGTTCGTGCCTGCTCCTGGTGTTCTTCTCGCCGGTCGTGTCCGGTGCCGAGACGTCCATCTTCTCCGGCGTGGACTTCCACCTGTTCCCGCTGACCAACCCGGGCATCGTGTCGATCCCGATCTCCTTCCTGGCGGGCTACCTCGGCACGATCCTGTCGAAGGAGCAGGCCGACCCGGCACTGCAGAAGGAGATGGCGGTCCGCTCGCTGACCGGCATCCGCCCGTGAGTGAGTGCCCTGGCAGCGGCCCGCGCCCCGCTGCCAGGGCATTCCGCTGTTCGGGATGGTCACCGGGCTGATCGCGTCCTGGTTCGTCCGCGTGGTCGAAGGTTCGAACGCCGACGAGACGGCCCGCGAGCCGGCGGCGTTGCGGGCGCTCGGCCGCCGCACTTCCGGTGGGAGTGGCGAATCGTTCACTGACGAACGCCCGCGCGTGGGGTAGAAACGTCAGTGTGCGTGACCCACTCGCGGGCCTGGCCGACGTGCCGTGGCGGCAGCTGAACCATGCCGACGGCGACGCGGTGGACGTGCCCGACCGGCTGCGGATGCTGCGCTCCGAACACCTCGCCACCCGTTCCGGTGCGCTGGCCTGGCTCACCAAGGTGCCCGGCTCGACGGCGGGCGCCGCGGTGGTGGAGTTCCTCGTCGCGCTGATCGACGACGCGTCGACGCCGGACCGGGAGTCGCTGGTCAGCCTGTTGCACGACATCGCGCTGCAGGACATCGACCTGCCGCTGCCCGACGACTTCGAGCCCGGGGACGCGTTCACCGCGGCGAGCAAGCACGTCGACTCCTACGTCGCCTGGCTGGCCGATCCGCTGGTCGCGGCCCAGGCGGCGGAGCTGCTCGCGTACTTCCCCGTCACGCAGGACGTCGTCGACGCGCTGCTGGCGTCCGCGGCGCCCGCCAGCGCCAACCTCACCCTGGGGTACGTCACCGGGTTCCCGGAGATCGACGCCCACCTGACCGCGGCCCTGGAGTCCACGGCACGGGACGTGCGCATGACCGCCGCCATCGCGCTCGCGTTCCGCATGGGGCCCGACCTGCCGGAGCACGCGCTGGACCTGCTCGTCGACGAAGCCCCGCCACCGGCGCCCCCTGGCTGGGACCGCTCGATGCGGGGCTTCGTCACGCTGGCGCTGCGCCGGGTCGGGCTCTAGCTCACGTAGAAACCACCCGAGTTGCGGCCGAACGCTGCCGTGACCGGGAACCTGCGGGTGCCGTCCCACCAGTGGTACACCACGCGGTAGCTGCCGTTGGCCGCGCGGAAGACGTCCATGCCGCCCGGGCCCCGGTGGTTGCCGGGCATCCCGCGGTACGGGTTGAGCCCCGCGTCGCCGGTGAACCCGAAGTACGGCCGCTCGACACCGTTCTGGAGCGGCGTGCACCGCGCGCCGGGGATCGGGGCGGTGCCGCACCTGGCGATGCCGGTCGAGTACCGCGCGCTGTCCCAGTTGTTGCCCGAGTACGCGAGATACCAGTAGCCGTCGGCCGCCTTGAACATCGACGGGTTCTCGACCACGTGGGTGCCGCCGCTGGTCTTCTTCGTGTCCCACGTGATGTCGGTGCTCTTCAGCGCGTCCCGCCGCGTCGACCAGACCGCCCAGCCGTTGCCGTCGGTCCGCACCACGGAAATCCCGGTCTCGGCGCCGGACGTGATCGCGTCGTCCCGGTAGGCCACGTACATGCTGCTGCCCGCGACGAACGGGTTCGCGTCGATCGCCCAGCGGCCACCGGCCGGGCACGCCCACTCCGCCGCGCCCGTGAACGGGCCGCGGGCGCTGCCGGACACCGCCCGCCCGATGCACTTCTGCCCGGTGCCGCGCTTGGACGCCGTGTAGTACAGGAAGAACCGGTCACCGAAGCGCACCACGCCCGGCGCCCAGATGTTGCCCTCGGCCCACGCGCCCGGCCCGTTCGGCATCGCGTCGCCCGAGGCGCAGTCGGTGATGCCGACGGTGCTGCCCGAGCCGTGCACCAGCACCGGCACGAACAACTTGCCCGTCGCGCCGCAGCGCTTGCCGGTGCCCGCGCCGACGGTCGTGCCGTAGGTGACGTACCGGCCGTCCTTGGCGAGCACGGTGTCCGGGTCGGCCAGCGGGAACGGCGACTCGTTGGCGGCGTGCGCGACGCCCGCCGTCGCGCACGTGGCGACGACGGCGACCGCGAGCAGGCGCGCGAGGTGTTTGATCATGGCGGTTCCCTTCAGCTCAGCCGCAGCTTCGCCTGGTAGGCCCAGTGGTCGGACGCGACGTGCAGGTGGTCGTGCGGGTACCAGTGGTTGATGCCCGCCTGCCGGACGTCGACGGCGGCGGTGCCGATGATCCAGTCGATCCGGCGGCCGGTGTCGTGCAGCGCGGTGCTCCAGCCGTTCGTCGTGTTCCACTGCTGGGTGAGCCGCTGCGCGGCGGTGATCCACGAGTCGTGGGTGCCGCCGTCGACCATCTTGGCGTGCACCGGGGAGCCCGGTTCGGCGTTGAAGTCGCCGGTGACCACGACGGGGACGCCGAACCCGGGGATCTTGTCCTTGATGAACGCGGCGCTCTTGTTCCGCGACTCCGACGACTGGTGGTCCAGGTGCGTGTTGACGTGCACGAAGTCCCGGCCGGTGCGCCGGTCGTGGAAACGCAGCCAGACCATCATCCTGGGCTGCTCGTTGCCCCAGCCCTTCGAGCCGGCGACGTTGGGGGTGTCGGAGAACCACCAGTGGCCGTGGTCGTCCAGCCGGAGCCGGTCGCTGTCGTAGACGACGCCGTTGCTCGGTCCGGTGTCGTCGGCGTAGACGCCGCGGCGGACCGCGCGGTACCGGTCGCCGAACCGGGCCCGGATCTTGTCCATCAGCTGGACGATCTGCCAGACGTGGGCCTCCTGCGTGCCCATGATCGTCGGTTGTTCCTTGTGGAAGAGCCAGTCGACGTGGTCGATCCGGTGGCTCCACGCGCGCCAGTCCTGGTCGACCGGCACCCGCAGGTTGTAGGTCATGACGTTCATGTGGTCGCCGTCGCCGATCGGGCCGATCAGCGGCAGGTCGAGCTGAGCCGCGGCCTCCGGCGCGACGAGGGCCTGACCGCCGAGGGCCGCGGCGGTCACCCCCACCGCGCCGAGGAAGGTCCTGCGGTTGATCCGGTTGGTCATCCGACCTCCTGACGGTTACGCGAACACGCATCCGAGAGTCGGTCAGAAAATATGTGACAAGGCTGGTCGAGATGACACAACCGGCCAAATGCGGCCGTACGGCCTATCCGGTGACGCCGCCTGACGCGGCGTGATCACCTAGATGGCTTCGCCCGCGCGGACCTTCCGCGTCACCGTGCGCTCGGCGAAGAACGAGCCGATCGGCACGACGCCGGACAGCATCACGAGGATCGTGCCCTTGAGCGACCAGCGGGCCTTGAGCGCGAGGTCGACGATCGTCACCAGGTAGACGATGTAGAGGAAGCCGTGCGCCGGCCCGATGATCGCCGAGTACACCGGCTCCTTGAACACGTAGCGCATGATCATCGCGAAGCAGAGCGCGAGCAGGCCGACACCCACGATGTAGGCGAACACGCGGAACCGGGCGAGCGCTCCCTTGACGCCAGCGTCGCCGACGGCCTGGGCGGGGTTCTCCTCGTCGGTGACGGGGGACTCGGCGGTCATCGCGTCTCCTGCTCGTGTCGCGCGTTGAGCTGGGCGAGGTAGGCGTTGTACGCGGCCAGCTCGGGATCGTCCTCGGCGTCCCGCACCGCAGTCTGCCGGACCGGCGTTTTGTCCGGTTCAGGAGGGGGTGCGGGTTGTGACGGGGCTTGCTCCTCCGACGAGGCCCGCGCCTTCAGCGTGCGCATCCGCCAGAACATGAACGCGGGGAACACCCCGAACAGCGGCCAGAGCAGGGCGTAGCCGAAGTTCTGCCAGTCGCCACCCGCCTCGAGGAAGCGGCTCCACTGCCACCAGGCCAGCCCGAGGCACCCGACGAAGGCCACCACGCAGAGGAGAACGATCCCTGCGCGGCGCGCCAGCGTTCCGCCATTCACACCAACGACGGTAACACTGCGCCAGTACTCACCCGGCCGGGCCGCCCGGGAGCATCGATCGTTCGTGCACGCGCTCACCGAAAGATGACAATTCCTGGCCATACCACGAGTTTGTTTCCCCATTTGACACCGGCGGCGGTATACCCACTGAATATCAATGCGTAAAGTCGTTGTTCCGTCTGGGGTGAGGAGGAACCGGGTCATGGCACGACCATGGGAAGCAGACCCGCACGCATCGTTCAAAAGACGCATCGGCAAGTCGGCGCTCGAACTCGGCAGCACCAGCGACAACCCGACCTGCCCGGACATCTGGGAACTGGACAACGGTGACGTCGCCGTCATCGGCCGGGACCTCACGTCCGCGTACTCGGGCCGGATGCCCCGCGACGTGACCGTCGGGCACGACGAGCGCCTGGTGGTGATTCCGGGCGTCATGCTCCGGGCCGCGAAGACGGACATTCCCGATGCCTGAGGCACCACGGCGATTCGCGGGTGACCGGTTGTCGCTCGACGAGTACCTGGCGGACTACCACGCGCGCTTCTGGCGCACCGGGCCGAGCGGGTGCTGGAAGCTGGAGCGCAGGCAGACGTTCCGCGAACCGGGCAACGCGAGCTGGGCGGCGTCGGCCCGCGGCGACTGGGACCATGCGATCGAACTGCTCCACCAGGCGCGGGACAACGTGCGGGAATATCAACGGAAAATACTCGATCACGGTTTCGAGTTCCGTCGACTTCGGATCGTCGAAAAGCCCTACAGCCCCTATCTCATCTGGGAGCTGAACTCGATCCTCATTCGACACGAGTACGGCGAACGAATCCGGGTGCTGCCCGCGGCGGAGCTGTCCGCCCTGGAAAGCGGCGGGGTGCTCCCGGAGATTCTCGTGCTCGGCAGGGAGGTCGTCTACGAGGTCCTCTACGACGACAGCGGCACCGCGACCGGGGCGGTGCGCGCCACCCGGCCGGACACGGTCCGCTCGTGGGCCGAGTTCGTCCGGGGGCTCTTCGGCCGAGGGGAGAACCTGGCGGAGTTCTTCGCGCGCGAGATCGCCGGTCTGCGCCCCGCACACGCGTGACGCGGACATGACCGACCGTCCGGAGCACACTCTCCACAACGACCTGTCCGGCGCGGCCCGCGAGGTGGTCCAGGCCGGACAGGTCAGTGGCGGCGTGCATTTCCACGGTCCCGCCGACACCGCCACCGGTCCGCCCCGCCAGCTCCCGGCGGACGTGCGGGGGTTCGTCAACCGGGCCCCCGACCTGGAGCGGCTCGACCTGCTCCTGTCCGAGGAGCACGCGAACGCCACCGCGGTGTGCGTGATCGCGGGCACGGCGGGGGTCGGGAAGACCTCGCTGGCGGTCCACTGGGCGCACCGGGTGGCGGGCGCGTTCCCGGACGGGCAGTTGTACGTCAACCTGCGCGGCTACGACCCGGGCCCGCCGGTGACCGCGGCCGAGGCGCTGGAACGGTTCCTCCGCGCGCTGGGCGCGCGGGCGGAGGAGATCCCGCGGGACGTCGAGTCGCGGGCGGCCCTGTACCGGTCGCGCCTCGCGGGCCGCAGGGTGCTGGTCGTCCTGGACAACGCCGCGACGACCAGCCAGGTTCGGCAGCTGATGCCCGGTGTCCCGGGGTGTCTCGTGCTGGTGACCACCCGCGGCAGGCTGTCCGGACTGGTGGCACGCGACGGGGCCGACCCCTTGCCGCTGACGCTGCTGTCCGAGGACGACGCCGTCGAGCTGCTGAGCACCATCACGTCCCGCCACCGCACCGGCGACGACCTCCGCGACCTGCGTGAGCTTGCGAAACTGTGCGCCCGGCTGCCACTCGCGCTGCGCATCGCGGCCGAACGGGCCATCAGCAGGCCATGGACGTCCATGGGTGAGCTCGTCGCGGACCTGCGGGACGAGTCCGGTCTCTGGGACGCGCTGACCGCGGAGGACGACGACGAGTCCGACGCGGTCCGCACGGTGTTCGCGTGGTCCTACCGCGCGCTGCCACCCGAGGCGGGCCGGTTGTTCCGCTTCCTCGGTCTGCACCCGGGCCCGGACTTCTGCACGGCGGCCGCCGCCGCGATCGGCGCCCTGCCCACGGCGACCACGCGCCGCCTGCTGGACACGCTCGTCGGCGCGCACCTGCTCGAGCAGCTCGACCCCGACCGGTTCCAGTTCCACGACCTGCTGCGGTTGTACGCGCTCGACCAGGCACGCGCGGAGGAGCCGTCCGCGAGCTACCTGGACGCGGTGCGGCGGGTCGTGCTCTGGTACCTCCACTCGCTGCGCCACGCGCTGGCCTTCCTCGCCCCGGAGGCCGCGGACCTCGACGTTCCCGGCCCCGCCGACGGGGTGCGGCACGAGGACTACCCTGCCGCGCACGCCTGGTTCTCCCGCGAGCAGCGGAACCTCCGGACGGCGGTGGGCTTCGCCGGTGACCTGGGGATCCACGACCTCACCTGGCTGCTGGCCGCGTCGCTCTACCCGGTGTACGCGAACCGGAACCAGGTGGACCACTGGCTGGCGACGAGCGAGGTGGGCCTGACCGCCGCCCGGCAGCTGGGCGACGAACGGGCCGAGGCGGTGCTGCTGGAGAGCCTCGGCAAGGCGCATGCCCAGGCCGTGCACCTGGACGAGGCCATCCGGTACCAGACGGGCGCGCTGGAGGTCCACACCCGGACCGGCGACCTCGTCGGCCGGATCACCTCGACGAACGCCATCGGCCTGGTCCACCTGCGTGCGCACGACCTGCGGGACGCGCTGACCAGGTTCGGCGAGACCGCCCGGCTGGCCGAGGAGCTCGACAGCCACCACTGGCGCGCCGTGGCGATGAACAACACCGCGAACGTCCACCTGGAGCTGGAGAGGTTCGACGAGGCCCACGGACTGCTCGTGGCCGCGCTCGACATCTACCGGCGGCTGGGGCAGACCGGCTTCGAGGGTGACGCGCTGCGCGGCCTCAGCCACGCCCACCGCGGTCTCGGCAGGCCGGCGGCGGCGCGGGCACGCATCGAGGAGGCGCTGGACCTGGCGCGCGGCCATTCGAACGTGGCGTGGGAGGCGCACTGGCTGGTCGAACACGGCCGCGTGCTGATCGAGCTGAACGACCTGCCGGGTGCCCTGGTGTCCCTCCAGCACGCGGCCGTGCTGCACCGGCGGCTGGGCGATCGCAGCCGGGAGGCGTGGGCGCACGACGGGACGGGCACCGTCTACCGGCTCATGGACCGCCCGGACGACGCCGCCGACTTCCACCGCCTCGCCGTGACGGTCTTCCGCGACACCGGGGAACGCTGGCCGCTCGCCCTCGCGCTCGACCACCTCGCGCGGGCCGCCCCGGCAGAGGCGGAACGGCATTGGCGGGAGTCAGCCGCCCTGCTCACCGCCTTCCCGGACCCGCACGCGGTCCGGCTGCTGCGGGAGATCAGGACGAGGCTCGACTAGCGAACGCGGCCCACGCCGCGCGCCCGAACACCAGGTGGCCCGCCGCCACGTTCTTGGAGTCCCGCACCCCGACAGCGGCGTCGACGAACGCCACCTCGACACAGTTGTCGCCGCCACCGCCGCCACCGCTCCGACTGCTCTTGCGCCAGACCGCACCAGACTCCACCGTGGACACCAAATCGCCCCTCCGGACTACAGTTCGCCAGCCAGCCGCTCGATGAGCGCCACGGATTCCATCGGACTCAGCGCTTCAGACCGCAGCTGGTCGAACTTGAGTCTAGCCTGCGACACCTCGTCGGGTTTCTCGATGTGAATCGCCCCCAGCACATAGGCCACGTAGAGGAGACTCGGGTCGCCCTCCGGGAAACTGAGGATCGTGTAGGCACCATCCGCTCCGGGGTGGCTTCCTGCCGCGTCGGGCAGGACCTGGATGCTGACCGTCGGCAGCTCCGCGCTCTCGGCCAGGCGGCGGAGCTGACCGCGCATGACGTCGACTCCTCCGACCCTCTTGCGCAGAGCCGCCTCGTCGATGATCGCCACCAGCTCCAGAGGGAACTCCTCGTCGAGGAGGCGCCGCTGGCGGAACAGGCGGATCTTCACCTCAGCTTCGACCCGATCCGCCGGAAGCCGGTGGGCGGCGAACTGCGCTCGCATGTAGGGCTCGGTCTGCAACAAGCCGGGGATGTTGATGATGGCGAGTTCGCGCAGGGTCGAGGCGTCGGTCTCCATGCTGATGTAGCCACGCTCGTCGGTCCCGTACTTGGTCCACCAGCCCGGGCGGTTGGCCTCGCGGACGAGGTCGAGCAGCTCGGGGTCGTAGATGTCGTAGAAGTCCATCATCGAGCGGGCCAGGTGGACGTCCGCCCGTGACTGGCCCGTCTCGATGCGACCCAGCGAGCTGCGGGTCTTGTCCAGCAGCCGCGCGGCTTCCTCCAGGGTCAGGCCCGCCTGCTCCCGCATCTGCCGCAGCCGCCGCGCCAGGCGTCGCCGCCGGAACGTGGGCGTCACCCCGGTTACCTCCCGTGCTCGAACGATCACAGCATGATCGCAGCCGGGAGTGCTCAGGTGGGAATCCCAGTCAGGAGGCCGTCCGTGCGTAGCTGTCGGCGAGGCCGAAGACTTTCTGCCCGTAGGGCACGGAGTTGTTGTACGAGAAGACCGCGGCCCACCAGTCCTTCGGGGTGGCGAGGTCGCGGCCGCCCGCGCACAGGTACCGGCCCGCGGCGAGGGCGGCGTCGTCGATCTGCTGCGGATCGCCGATGCCGTCGAGGTTGGCGTCGGCCGTCCAGCGCTGCCACGTCGACGGGATGAACTGCATCGGGCCGACCGCGCGGTCGTGGGTGGGGTCGCCGTCGTAGCGGCCGCCGTCGGTGTCGGCGATGGCCTGCACGCCGGCCGACCCGTCGAGGGGGACGCCGATGATGGCTTTAGAGGGGCGGCCGTCGTCGTTCAACCGCGCGCCGCCGTAGCGGCCGTGGTTCGACTCGACGCGGCCGATGCCCGCGAGCGTCGCCCAGGAGAGGTGACAACCAGGGAGTTCGGACCTGAGGACGAGTTCGGCGTTACCGTACGCCATGAGCGCCCTGGCCGGCACGTCGATGGCCCCGGCCACGCGGCCTGCCCAGGTCTTGAGGGGGTCCTCGCCTACCGCGCCCGCCTGGGGCTGCGGTGGGGCCACCGCACCGGGTCGCACATCGGCGACGGGAACGGACGCGGCCGGGACCTCGATGGGGCTCTGCTCCGGTTCCGTCGCCGCCTTGTACAGCCACACGCCGCCACCGGCAACCGCGATGACCAGCAGGACCAGGCCGGCGCGGAGGAGCACGCCTCGGATGTCAGGTAGCTGGCCGTCGGTCACACCAGGTCAACGACGGCCGTGCCACAACGTTACGAAGATCAGGCCGACCGGCGCTCGTTGGCGCGCTGCAGCCGGTTCACGCACCAGGCCGGGGCGCTGCCGCGGCGGAGGTGGTCGAGGACGGTGAGGGGACCGAGCCTGCGCTTGAGGTCGGAGGGGGCGAGACCGGCGGCGCGGTAGTCGAGCGCGCGCTGGTCGAGCGGGCTGATGCCGGCGTCCCACCACTCCTTGGCCTCGGCGAGGCCACCGACCATCTGCCACCAGCCCGCGGCGGCGGAGATCAGCTCGGCGGGCACGTCCGGCAGCCGCTCGCGCATGGCGGCGAAGAACCTCGGGTCCGTCGCCTCGACGGCGGCCCAGGGGTTGCTGCCACCGCGTGCGCGCTGGCCGGGGATCCCCTGCGGCTGGACCGGCACTTCCGCGAGCCACTCCGACGCGATGCGGTTGATCTCGTCCGACTCGGCGGCCTTCGAGTGGTCCTCAGTCCACTGCCGCACCAGGTCATCCACACCGGGATCGTCGAGCATCCTGCCTCCTTCGAGAACTGCGGACTGCCCCGCGGACTGCGTTTGGGGGATCGCTTCGCGTGCTTTCGCGAAGTCGATGCGGGAACCGTAAAGGCCACCACCGACAATTCGCCAGACCTGATCTCGACGAAAGCCCGCCAACAGGGCGTTCGGACCCCGAATCCACCCGTACGGTCCAATGTGGCGCGTAGTTCGAGGGAAGACAATCACGTTCCGTGATCCAGCCGGACCCGAGACGCGGCGAAGCGCCGCCGACGGCCTTGCCGGGCGGCGCTCCGTGGTGCTACAGGTCAGGCGAACAGGTTCTTCATGAACGTGATGATGGCCTCGGCGCCGTCGCGGAGCCAGCCGAGGATGCCCTGGACGGCCTCCGCCGCCTGCGAGGGCTGGGTGATCACGTAGAACAGGATCAGCGCCACGGCCACGAGCATCATGGCCTTCTTCGCGTTCATCAGACTCTCCGTCCGCCTACTACCCCGTCGGTCGCCCGTGGTTCAACCATCCCACGCGGTTGGACCCGCGTTCATGCAGATGGCTGAGCACCAGCTTACGGTGCGTACACCGTCGCGCACAGCGTCTTCATCCAACCCAGCGAGGAGGCATACCCATGGTGGAGTCGGTACGGGTCGAGAAGGCAGGCCCGGTCACGACGGTCCTCATCAACCGCCCGTCCGCGCGCAACGCGGTGGACGGCCCGACAGCAGCGGCGTTGGCGGAGGCGTTCCGGTCGTTCGACGCGGACCCGGACGCGTCGGTGGCCGTGCTGGGCGGCGTCGGCGAGGCGTTCTGCGCGGGCGCCGACCTCAAGTCGGTGGGTACCGACCGGGGGAATCAGCTCACCCCTGTGGCTGACGGTGACGGCCCCATGGGCCCCACCAGGATGGTCCTGTCGAAGCCCGTCATCGCGGCGGTGCAGGGCCACGCCGTCGCGGGCGGGCTGGAGCTGGCCCTGTGGTGCGACCTGCGCGTGGCCGACACGACGGCCGTGTTCGGGGTGTTCTGCAGGCGGTGGGGCGTGCCCCTGATCGACGGCGGCACCGTGCGGCTGCCCAGGTTGATCGGCCAGAGCCGGGCCATGGACATGATCCTGACTGGCCGGCCCGTGCCCGCGGACGAGGCCCTGGCCATGGGACTGGCGAACCGGGTCGTGGCGGCGGGGACGGCCCTGGCCGAGGCGCAGGACCTGGCGGCCCGGTTGGCGGAGTTCCCGCAGGTGTGCATGCGATCCGACCGGGCGTCAGTCCTGGCGCAGTGGGAGTCCCCGTCGCCACTGGCGACGGAGTTCTCGTACGGCGAACGCGCGCTCGCGGAGGGGCTGGAAGGGGCGGCCCGGTTCGCGGCCGGCGCTGGACGGCATGGGGCGTTCTGACTGTCGTCGCTCGTGACTGTCGCGTGGTCGGTGGTGCCACGCGCCGGTCGCGGCCGGTGCTGCCGGTGGTGCACCCCGCTGCGCGGGGCCCGGCGGGCACTGCCCGCAACGCGGGCCAAGCGGGCACCGCCCGCAACGCGGGCCAAGCGGGCACCGCCCGCAACGCGGGCCAAGCGGGCACCGCCCGCAACGCGGGCCAAGCGGGCACCGCCCGCAACGCGGGCCAAACAGGCACCGCCCGCAACGCGGGCCAAACAGGCACCGCGCGCTCCACGGGCCCGGCAACGCGAGCCCGGCAGGCACCGCCCGCAACGCAACCGCCCGCTCCGCAGGCCAAGCAGGCACCGCCCGCAACGCAACCGCCCGCAACGCGGGCCAACCAGGCACCGCCCGCAACGCGGGCCAACCAGGCACCGCGCGCTCCGCGGGCCCGGCAACGCGAGCCCGGCAGGCACCGCCCGCAGCCCACCTCTCCCCCCATGAAAGGCGCGTTCAGGACACCCGCACTGCCCAGAAAGGCCCGTTCATGTCACTGGGCGACATGACCACGCCTTCAGGACAACCCCCAAGCACCACCCAACCCGCCAACCCCCAACCACAGGACTCAGCGCCGAGCGGTCATCACCTGTCGCACGGCTTCGCTGGGTACGACGCGTAACGCCACCGCCCGTTCGGCGCACACCGACTGCGCGTGCCGGACGGCGGCGGACACCGCCTGGTCGCAGAACGACACCGTGCTGAGGTCGAGGGTCAGCACGTCCAGCTCCGCCAGGTCCGCCTCCTCGAAGAACTCGGTCACCGAGCGGGTCAGCTCGGGCAACGTCGTCGTGTCGAGGGTGCCGGTGACGCAGATCCCTGTCCTGCAGTCGACGGAGATGGTCACCGGCCGGGGCCCTGTGTAGGTCATGACGCGGAGACTATGTCGACACACCCCGTTCACACATCCGGGTGGACCCTGAGATTTACGCAACCACTCCATTTGTGCGCAATCGGTCAATCTCGGCGGATGCGTACCCCAGTTCGGTGAGCACGTCCGTGGTCGATGACCTGGGCTCTACCGGGGCTTTTGGCGTCTCCGGCGCGGTGCGGGAGAACTTCGGCGCCGGGGCGGGCTGCGTGTGGCCCTCCAGCGAGACGAAAGTCTCACGCGCCACGTTGTGGGGGTGCGCCGCCGCCTCGGTGGTGTCGAGGACCGGGGTCAGGCAGGCGTCCGTACCGTCAGCCAGCGCGGTCCACTCGTCACGGGTCTTCGTCCTGATGCGTGCGGCCAGCACCTCCCGGACGGCCGCCCACCGGTCGGGGTTCAGGCGGTCCGCCACCGACTCCGGGTCGATCTCCAGGACCTTCAGCAGGTCACCCCAGAACCGCTCCTCGATGGCGCCCACCGCCACGTACTTGCCGTCCGACGTCTCGTACGTGTCGTAGAACGGGGCGCCGCCGTCGAGCATGTTCCTGCCGCGGCCCCGGCTCCACATGCCGATGTTCCGCAGGCCGTGCAGCCCCGCGGTGAGCAGCGCGGAACCCTCGACCATCGCGGCGTCCACCACCTGGCCGCGGCCCGACACGGAACGTTCCACCAGGGCGGCGAGCACGCCCATCGCCAGCAGCATGCCGCCGCCGCCGAAGTCGGCCAGCAAGTTGAGCGGGGGGACCGGACGCTCACCTTCGCGGCCGATCGGTTCCAGGGCGCCCGCCAGGCCGATGTAGTTGATGTCGTGCCCGGCCGCCTGCGCCAGCGGGCCGTCCTGGCCCCAGCCGGTGATCCGGCCGTAGACCAGCCTCGGGTTGCGGGCCAGACAATCGTCCGGGCCCAGGCCCAGCCGTTCCGTCACACCCGGCCGGAAGCCCTCGATCAGCACGTCCGCGTCCTCGATCAGCCGCAGCACGATGTCGCGGCCCTCCGGGTTCTTCGTGTCGACGCCGATCCAGCGCCGCGAGCGCGACAGCGGGTCGTGCGGGAAGGTCAGCACGTCGAAGCCCGGCTTGGCGCGGTCGACCCGGACGACGTCCGCGCCCAGGTCGGCCAGCACCGTCGTCGCGAACGGGGCCGGTGCGAGACCGGCCAGTTCGACGACCTTCAGTCCGTTGAGCGGTCCCACGGCAGCCCCTTACAGCGAGCGGGAGATGATTTCCTTCATGATCTCGTTGGTGCCGCCGAAGATCCGCTGCACGCGCGCGGACGTCCAGGCCCGCGAGATCGGGTACTCGGTCATGTAGCCGTAGCCGCCGAACAGCTGCAGGCACTCGTCGGCGACCCGGGACAGCCGGTCGGTGGTCCACCACTTGACCATCGCCGCGCCGGTGACGTCGAGCTCGCCCTTCAGGTGCCGCTCGATGCACTGGTCGAGGTACGCCTTCGCCACGGCCACCTCGGTCGCCGCCTCGGCCAGCTTGAACCGGGTGTTCTGGAACTTGAAGATCTCGCGGCCGAACGCGGTGCGCTCCTTGGTGTACCGGATGGTCTGCTCGACCGCGCTCTCCATGGCCGCCACCGCGCCCACCGCGATGATCAGGCGTTCCTGCGGCAGCTGCTGCATGAGGTGGATGAAACCGAGCCCTTCCTGGCCGCCGAGCAGGTTCTCCACGGGCACGCGCACGTCGTCGAAGAACAGCTCGGAGGTGTCCTGGCCGTGCATGCCGACCTTGTCGAGCACCCGGCCGCGCCGGAAGCCCTCGGCGCCCTCGGTCTCCAGCACCAGCAGGGACACGCCCTTGGCGGCCTCGTTCGGGTCGGTCTTCGCGACCACGACGATCAGCCCGGCCTGTGCGCCGTTGGTGATGAACGTCTTGGCGCCGTTGAGCACGTAGTGGTCGCCGTCGCGGATCGCCTTCGTCTTGACGTTCTGCAGGTCGGAGCCGGTGCCGGGCTCGGTCATCGCGATCGCGGAGACCAGCTCGCCGGACGCCAGCTTCGGCAGCCACCGCTTCTTCTGGTCCTCGGTGCCGCACGAGTTGATGTAGTGGGCGACGATCCCGGAGTGCACCGAGTTGCCCCAGGAGTCGTCACCGGCCTTGGCCTGCTCCTCGAGCAGGATCGCCTCGTGGGCGAACGTGCCGCCACCGCCGCCGTACTCCTCCGGGATCGACAGGCACAGCAGGCCCACCTCCCCCGCCTTGTTCCACAGCTCGCGGTCGACCTGCTTCTGCTCACCCCAGCGCTCGATGTTGGGGGCCAGCTCCTTCTGGCAGAACGACTGCGCGAGCTCGCGGAACGCGTCGAGATCGGGGTCCAACCAGGAGGAACGCTGGGTGAGCGGCATGAGGACTCCAAAAACAATCCGGATGGCATGTAAAGTCTGGCTCGAATGTACCTGCGTGCAGACATGCACGTAAAGCGGAGGAGCACCATGGCCACCCCGACCGCCCGCAAGCACCGGACGCAGGCCGAACGCAGCGAGCGCACGCGTGAGCTGCTGCTCGACGCGACCGTCGAGTGCCTGGTCGAGCTGGGGTACGCGCACACCACCGTGCAGGAGATCTGCCAGCGGGCCGGCCTGTCGCGCGGCGCCCAGCAGCACCACTTCACGACCAAGGCCGAGCTGATGACGAGCGCGCTGGAGCACCTGTTCGCGCGCCTGTCGGCACAGATACTGAACGCCACCGCCGAGCTCCCGCCCGGGCCGGAACGCATCGAGGTCGGCATCGACCAGCTGTGGGCCGCCTACTCCGGGACGCTGTCGACCGCGGCCGTCGAGCTGTGGGTCGCCGCCCGCACCGATCCCGAGCTGCGCAAGAGCCTGCTGCCGGTGGACCGCGCGCTCGGGCACGCGACGCTGCGGTTCTACCGGCAGATCGTCGGCCCGGACGTCGACGAGCAGCGGGCCGAGACGCTGCTCCTGCTGACCGTGAACCTGATCCGCGGCCTGGCGCTGGACGCCATGATCGGCGGCGACCCGGCCCGGCGGACAGCGCTGCTCACCGAGTGGAAAGCGCTGGTGCTGGCGCAGTTCGCCGCACACTGACCGCACATCCCGGCACGTGCGGAGCGTGACGTGCGGTAGACACATGGTCATGGGGCTGCGCAAGAACCTGACCGTGGCGTCGTTCTGCTTCGTGGCGATCCTGCTGGCCGGTGCGCCCGCCACCGTGCTGCTCGGCCGGGGCACGCCGCCGTCCTGGACACCGGCGCTGGTCGTGGCCGCGATCGCCGTCGTCGGTTACGCGCTCTGCCACGCGCTGCGGCGGCGGGCGTCCCGGCGCTACCTCGCCAGGGCCGAGCGCACCGGCAGGTTCACCGGCTCGGCCACGTACGCGTACACGCTGGTCGCGTGGCTGCTGCTCGTCGTCGCGGGCGGGCTGGTGATGGGCACGTACTTCGCGCACCAGCCCGTCGAGGAGGGCTCCTACCGCGACGGGCTCGCCGACTACCCCGTGCCGGTGCTGGTCCTGTTCGCCGGGCTCATGGTGCTCGCCGGGGCCGGGTACAGCTCGCGGGTGTTCCGGCGCCGGTACGAGGTGCCGTGGCTGCAGGCCCGCGGGATCGCGGTGGCACAGCCGGCGGTGGAGCGGCTCAAGCCGAAGGAAGCCGCCGTGATGTGGCTGAAGGGCGCCGCGATCGACGGACTGCTGTTCCTGAGCGGGCTGCTGCCGACGTTGGCGGCCGGCGCCGAGCCGGCCGAGGACGAGCTGGTGCTCGGCGTGCTCAGCGTCGTCGGCGGGCCCGGCATCGTCAGCTTCGTCCTGCTGCTGGTGATGCTGTTCTCGTGGCCGACCCGGCGCGCGGCCTTCGACGCGCTGCGGCAGCCGTCGTCGCTCGTCGCCATCGGGCTCGTGGTGGTGGGCATGCTCGCCGGCGACACGGCCGCGGGCGGGATCCTCGCGGTCGCCGGGGTGCTGCTCGGGTCGATCACCTGCATGAACATCCAGAACCGCGGCAGTCAGCCGTGGCTGGGGTTCATCTACCTCGCGGGCAACTTCGTGATCGGCTACCTCGCCGCGCCGGACGGCGGCGCCGCGCTGCCCGACGGCGTGCTCGGGTGGGCGATCGTGGTCGTCGCCGCCGGGTACGCGAGCTACGAGGCGTACCGGCACTGGCAGCACTGGCCGCTGCTGGCACAGCCCGCGTGGCGGCCGGTGGAAGGCGGGTGAGCGGCCCGGCCCTCGCTCGGGCCGCTCACCTCGCTGACAGAGAAGAGGGCAACGAACGCGAAACGTGACGTTTGCACCCGCAACTGTTTGCGCTCAGTCCGCGTTCTGCCACGGCACGTCGCTGAGGAACCAGTCCACGACCTCCCCGGCCGCGATGCGTGCCTCGTCCCGCCACGGCCCGACCGAGTCCAGCTCGTCGACCGGTACCCAGCAGGTCTCGTCGTAGCGGTACATGTTCGGGCGGGGCTCGCCCTCGTCGAAGGTGACCTCGGCGGGGAACTGGCAGCGCCACACCCGCAGCGCCGCGTCGACGCTGTTGCTCTGCGCGTCCCGCCAGCTCATCAGCACCCGGTCGCCCAGGATCTGGTCGACGGGGCTCAGCGAGACGCCGAACTCGGTGGTGAACAGGTCCTGCAGCGTGCCGCGCTCGTCGCCGGCCAGCTCGTCGCCGGGCAGCTCCCAGAACCCGGACATCGACGGCGGCTGCGACCTGCGCGCCACGAACAGCCGGAAGTCACGGACGATGGCGGCGCCGAGCACGATGGTGGTCTCGGTCATGGGCCAAGTAGTTCAGGTCGCGGGGCGGCCGGGCAGTGGGCCGCGGGAGACCGTTCGGGCGACGAACGCGTCACATTGGGGCACTGGCATCATTCGCGTGTGACTCAGCCCGCATACCCGCCGTACCAGCAGCCCATGAGGCCCATGATGGGCGCCCCCGTGCCGCCGAAGCCGTCGAGAGGCGGTGTCACGACACTGGTGGCCGGCCTGCTGGCGCTGGTCGTGGCCGGCCTGGCGGTCGGCGGTTCGTTCGGTGTCATCTGGTCCTACCGCAACGAACGCGACGCGGGCGGCGGTGAGGGGGTCACCTTCTCCCAGGAGGCCTCGTGGTGGGGACACACCACACGCACCACGTCGGTGACCGAGCAGGACCTGTTCGGCGGCGTCACGCTGGTGCTGGCCGCGGCGCTGCTCGTGATCGGTGCGGTGTTCGCGTTCGTGGCGTCGCGCAGCAGGCGTGCCGGCGCGGTGTCCGGCACGCGGTCGCTGATCTCGGCGGGTGTCGGTGTGCTCGCCGGTGTGATCCTGTTCCAGCTGGCGAACGTGCTGACGAGCATGTCGGTGTACAACGACCAGGAGCTGGACGCGGGCGAGTCACTCGAGTACTCCGCCGACCTCGGGTTGTGGCTGCCGCTCGGCGGTCTCGTCCTCGGGTTGGTCGCGGTCGTGCTGGCGCACGTCGGGCAGCGGGCCCGCGTGGAGCCGAACACCCCGCGGATGGGGTTCCCCGCGCCGTACGGGTACCGGCCGCAGCACATGCCGGTCGCGGAGCGGCCAACGGACGTACAGCCCGAGGGCGACGACGCCACGACCACGCAGCGGGTCAGCGGCGCGACGGCCAGCGGCACGTTCGCCCCGGTCACGCCGCCCGGCCAGGCCCCGGTCGCCGCCCCCGCCCCGCTCACCCCGGCGACGACGTCGGTCCCCGCCACGGGCCCGCAGCCGGTCGAGCAGGAGAAGCCCACGGTCGCGGAACCCCCGGCCGCGCAGCCCGCGAGCGAACCCGCCGCCGCGAAGCCCGCCGGCGCGGAGTCCCCGGCCGAACCCGCTCCCCCGGCGGCCGAGGCCGAGCCCCCGGCCGCCACACCACCCGCCGCGCCCGCGCCCACCACCCCGCCCGCGCCCGCCGCCGAACCGGCGGCCACGCCGCCCGCCACGCCGTCGGCCACCCCCGCGCCGCCTGCCCCGCCCGGCTCGGCGGCGCCCGGCGAGCGGAGCGCGCTGCCCGACTTCCCGGCGGCTCCCCCGGCCCCGGACGACGACAAGACCGGAAAGTAACGAACCAGCCGGTCACGGTATCGCGCACGATCGGGCAGCGGTGCCCAAATGCCCTGTCCTGAGCACGGACGGTGGGGGATGATCCTGGGCGTGATCAGCCCGGCGGGCGCGCGGCGTGTACCCGCCTCGCTCCTACTGCTCACCCTCGTCCTGTTCGGGGTGGCCGGCTGGTGCGTCTGGTCGAGGGCCACCTCGCCAACGGACGGCGCCACCGTCAGCCCCTCGGTCAGTGCTGTCCACATCGGGCACATCATCGTGTCCGATGTGGAGCCGGGGAGCGGGCTGCGGCGGGGCGACGAGATCCTCGCGATCGACGGGCGGCGGCTCGCCGAGCGCACCGCCCACCTGCCCGGCGGGCCGCCCGTGCACGCCGGGGACACGCTGACCTACCTGGTGGACCGCGCCGGGGAGACGTTGCCGGTGCACGTCACGCTGCACCACTTCCCCATCCTGCGCGCCATCAGCGACTGGTGGCCCATGCTGCTGGTCGCCGCGCTGCTGGTCGCCACGAGCGTGACCGTGTTCTGGGCCCGGCCGAGGGACCCGGCCGCGCACGCCACGCTGCTGACCTCGGCGATCGGGATCGTCGCGATCATCGGGGCCGGGTTCTTCCCGTTGATGGCGGTCGACCTCGTCGCCGGGGACCAGTTCTGGCGCCACTTCACCGGGCAGGTGGCGTTCGCGCTGCTGTGGGGCGCGACGCTGCACTTCGCGATCGCCTTCCCCACCTCGACGGTCAGCCGCGGGCAGCGGTGGCTGATCGCGGCCGGGTACGCCGGGCCGCTGGTGCTGTTCGCGTTCGTGTGGCTGCTGGCGCTGGTGGTGCTCGGGTCGCCGCTCGAACGGATCCACGTGCTCGTGGTGCCGGTGCTGCCCGCCCTGTTCACCTACCCGCCGCTGATCGTGACCGTGCTGGTCCGCAAGTACGCGGGCAAGCGCGGCGAACCGACACGCAGGCCGATCCTGTGGCTGCTGGTGGCGCTGGCGGGCAGCGTGATCGCGTACTTCGCGATCTGGGTGGTGCCGGTGCTCGCGACGGGCAGGCCGGTGGTGCCGTACGAGATGCAGGCGCTGCCGTTCATGGCCGTCCCGATCGCGATGGCGGCGGCCGTGCTGCGGTACCGGGCGCTGAACATCGAGGTCGCGGTCAGCCGCATGGTCGTCTACGGCGCCCTGACGATCGGCGCCGTCGGCGTGTACGTCGGGGTGATCTCCGCGTGGAGCGCGGTGTTCGGGCCGGTCACCAACGTGTGGTGGCAGGCCGTCGTGGTGGCCGCGATCGCCGTGCTGTCCCAGCCGTTGCGCAGGCGGCTGCAGGGGCTGATCAACCGGCGGCTCTACGGCGAGCGGGACGACCCGTACCGCGTGGTGTCGGCGCTCGCGTCACGGCTGGAGAACACGCCGACCGCGGCGACGATGCTGCCGGAGATCGTCGAGACGGTGTCGGCGGCGCTGCGGCTGCCGTACATGGCGATCGAGATCCAGGCGCGTGGCCGCAGCGAGACCGCGGCGAGCGTCGGCACGCCGACCGGGGAGCTGTACCGGATGCCGCTGACGTTCCACGGCGAACGGGTCGGCAACCTGGTCGTGGGCAGGCGGTCGTCGCAGCGGGAGCTGACGCGGCCGGACCGGATCGCGCTCGCGGAGGTCGCGCGGCACGCGGGCGCTGCCGTGTACACCGCCCGCCTCACCCGCGACCTGCGCCGGTCCCGTGACCGGCTCGTGCGGGCGCGGGAGATGGAGCGGCGGCGGATCCTGCACGAGCTGCACGACGGGGTCGGGCCGACGCTGGCGGCGGTCGCGCTGGGGCTGGACGTGAGCAGGCGGACCGTCGGGGACACGACGCCGACCGGTGAGCTGCTCGGCCGGTTGCGGGACGAGCTGCAGGCCGCGATCGTGGAGATCCGCAGGCTCGCGCACGGACTGCGGCCGCCGGTGCTGGACCGGATCGGGCTGATCCCGGCGATCCGCGAGTACGCGGGCGCGCTCGCGAGCCGCAGCGCCGGCGGCGACTCGTCGGTGGACGGGGTGACGATCGTGCTCGAGGTGCCGTCGGCCATGCCGAAGCTCCCGGCTCCCGTCGACGTCGCGGCGTACCGGATCATCTGTGAGGCGCTGACGAACGTGACCCGGCACGCGGCGGCCAGCTCGTGCGCGGTGCGGCTGTGGGTGGACGACGACCTGCACATCGAGGTCGTCGACGACGGGGTCGGGCTGCCCGCGGTGACGAACGGCGGCGTCGGCCTGTCGTCGATGCGGGAACGGGCGACGGAGCTGGGTGGTGAGTGTCTGGTGGAAGCGGAATCCGACGGCGGGACACGGGTCTTCGCGACGCTTCCCCTGCCGAAGGAGGGCGGTTGATGGAGCCGACACCGGAACCGAGGCTGCGGGTGCTGGTGGTCGACGACCATCCCCTGTTCCGGTTCGGGCTGTGCACGGTGCTGGCGGCGGAGCCGTCGCTGGACGTGGTCGGCGAGGCCGCGAACGGGCGGGACGCCGTGTCGGCGGCGCGGACGTTCACCCCCGACGTGGTGGTGATGGACCTGCACCTGCCGGACATCGACGGCATCGAGGCGACCCGGCAGATCGTCGGCGAGCGGCCGGGCACCGGCGTGATGGTGCTGACCATGTTCAACGACACGGAGTCGGTGTTCGCGGCCATGCGCGCGGGGGCGCGCGGGTACCTGCTGAAGGGGTCCGGTCAGGAGGAGATCGTGCGCGCGGTGCACGCGGTCGGCCGCGGCGAGGCGATCTTCGGCCCGGACATCGCGACCCGCGTCCTGGGGTTCTTCAACAGTGGCCCGGTCGCGCCGGCGGACACCGTGTTCCCGGAGCTGACGTCCCGCGAGCGGGAGGTGCTCGCCCTGATCGCCGACGGCGAGAGCAACTCGACCATCGCCCGCCGCCTGTCCCTGTCCCCCAAAACGGTCCGCAACCACGTGTCGAGCATCTTCACCAAACTCCACGTGGCAGACCGAGCCCAGGCCATAGTCCGCGCCCGCAAAGCAGGCCTGGGCGACAACAACACCCCAAACTAACCCCCACCCCCGCCCTCAAACCCCGGCGAGTCACGCTCTCAAACACCGCGAGTCGCGCTCTCACGCATACCGAGTTCCGTTTTCGTGCAGATCTTGGTCCCCAAGATCTGCACGAAACTGACAACTCGGTGTGTTGGAGAGCGCGACTCGCGATGTTCTGGAGCGGGACTCGCGGGGTTAGATCAGGCCTTCGCGGAGGGCGTAGGCCACGGCGTGGGAGCGGTTTCGCAGTTGGAAACGGTTCGTCACGTCGTGGAGGATGCTCTTGACGGTGCGCTGCGAGTAGCAGAGCTTGTCCGCGATCTCCTTCGTGGACAGTCCGGACGCGACCAGGCGCAGCACCTCGGTCTCCCGGTTCGTGATGCCCGCCAGGTGCAGGCCCCTCGGCTCGAGCACGTGCCGCTGCAGCCGGGACACCCGGTTCAGCAGCCTGCCGAGCAGGTCCGGCGGCAGCGCGCCCTCACCGGCCGCGGCGGCCTTGATCAGACGGACCAGGACGTCCGGTGTCGTGTCGGCGCGGCGGGCCACCGCGCACACCCCGCCCTCGACGGCGGTCAGGATCTCCGTGTCCTCCAGCTCCCCCGCGATGAGGACCACCCTCGTGAACCCGCGCACCTGCAGGGTGCGCAGCAGCTGTGCCCCCCGGTCGTCGAACCGGTCGGTCACCACCAGCGCGACGGCCTCCGTGGACGCGGTGTCCTCGTCGACCAGCCACACCTCCTGCCGCGTGCGCAGCGCCATCTGGACGCCGCTCTGCAGGATCGGATCGGTCGCACGCACGACGACCGGGATACGGCTTTGCTCCAACATCGAAATCTTCCGCTTCTCTAGCACGCCCCCGACTCGACGCCCAGCACGTCGAACCCGCGCAGAGAGAAGGTTGCCCCAAGGTGCGTCCCAGGCACATGGGACCGGTGTCCCGGTTTTGCACGGCCGGACCACGGACCGTGCCCGGGCGGGCACGCAGCGGGGCCCCCGACCGCGTCGGGGGCCCCGAAAGGACCAGTCAGCTGGGCGTCGGGCCCGCGAGCCTGCCCGAGAAGGAGACGGCGGGCGTGCACTTGCCGGTCGCCGGTTCCGGCGCGCCGGGCAGCTGGCAGCTCACCTCGACGGTCAGGGGCTGGTCCGGGCTGAACGTCCACGGCTCCAGGAAGTGGAAGTCCATGTCCCGGAAGTTCTGCAGCCCGGTCGCGTACAGCACCTCGTCGCCGCGCTTGATGGCGAGCGTGCCGCTGTCGCCGCGCGGGTTCTGCAGGATGATGTCGGTCAGCACCAGCGTCTTGTTCGGCGGGATCGAGCCGGCGGGCACCTTGAACTTGTCGAACTTCGCCGGGTCGGCCTGCGCGTCCGCGCTGGTCGTGATCCGGAAGTCCACCGCGGAGCCGGTCGAGATGTCGACGCCCTTCTCGTCGGTCGTCGCACCCCGGCCGCCGGCACCGGCACCGCCGCCGCCCGCGCCGCCCTTGGCCGCCATGTCGTCGACCTTCTTCTGCGCCGCGTTGGCCTTCTCCTCGGCCGCGACGGCACGCCGCTCGGCGAGGTCCGCCTTGTCCTTCAGCTCGGCCTGCGCCTCCTCGGCCGCCGTCTTGCCCGCCTCGCGGGCCGCGGTCTGCACGGTCGGCTTGACGAGCGTGAACCACAGCACCGCCAGCACGACGGCCGCGGCCAGCACGGCCGCGGCGACGGGCAGCAGCCACTTCGGCAGCATCTGCTGCTGCACGACGGTGCCGTCCATGTTGACCGGCGGCTGGTCCGGCGCGATCGCGGTGACCCCGAACGGCAGCCGCTTGTCGGCGCCGCGCAGGAACCGGTCGTACGGCTTGGCCCGCAGCTTCAGGAACGCGGACGTGCCCGGCTGCACGGTGAGCGTGCTGTGGTCCAGGGACAGCTTCAGCTGCTCCTCGGGGTCGTTGGTGACGACCTCGACCGGGATCGGGTAGTTGCCGGAGTTCTCGACGACGACCTCGTGCACGGCCTTGGTGCGGCACCGCGACGTCTTCGGCGTCAGCTCCAGCTGCAGGTCCATGAACGGCTCGACGTCGACCGACCCCTCGGCGACCGACGAGTTCGGCGGGTCCTCGCGGGACAGCACGCGCACGCCGAACGGCACCTGCCCGGCGGGCACCGACGAGTCCCTCGGCGGCGCGAACCGCACGGTGGCCTCGCCGTCCTGCCCCGGCATCAGGTTCATGACGCGCGGCGTGACCTCGGTCCACTCCCGAGAATCACCGACTATGTCCAAGGTGAACTGGTCGACCAGCGTGCCGTTGTTCCGCACCAGGACCGTCGCCTCGACCGCCTGACCCGGAGTCACGGACAGCTGCCTGTTCGCCAGCGACGTGGTAGCTCCCATGAGGAAGCAGTGTCGGTGAGGTGCCGGGTGGCGGACAGCTTGCGCGAGGGAGCATGGCGGGGCGGCCGGAACTGCCCGATAGGGCGCACCCAGGCGTCCGCTACGCCACCCGCGAGCCGGGACCGGCGCGTCCCGATCCCCCATACGGTCGGGCGCGGTAGATCTGGAGGTCCCCCGTGCCCGAGTCCCTGCTCCGCAGCAAACGTGCCGTCGTGATGGCCGTCGTCGCGACGGTCGTCGGCGTTTCCGCCGTCGTGGCCCTGTCCGGCCAGACCACGTCCGCGCGGGCCGCCACCGCGCCCGGTTCCACCGTACGCGCGTCCGTCGCCGACGCGTCCGCGCCGGAAGGCGACGGCGGCCCCGAGAGCGGCGGTGAGAACCAGGAGCTGTCCGCGAACGGCACGACCGTCGTGTTCTCCAGCTACGCGCGGCTCGACAGCCTGTCCAACAACGGCAACGAGGCCGTGTACGTGCGCGACCTGCGGTCGGGTCGCACCGTCATGATCAGCCGGGGCCAGTTCGTGCGCCCCGCCCCGCCGACCACGACGACGACCACGACCACGACGACCACGACCACCACGACGCCGCCCCCGACGTTCACGCAGCCGAAGCTGGCCGGGGACCCGTTGCTGTCGTTGAACGGCAGGCGGCGGCAGCAGGAGGGGCCGGTGTTCGGCGAGGTGCCGCCGAGCTGGGGCAGCACGGAGCCGACGATCTCCGGTGACGGCCGGTTCGTCGCGTTCGTGACCCGGGCCGACAACATCGTCGTCGAGGACGACGACGAGGACCGCGACCTGGTGCTGTGCGACCGCGACCCGGACGGCGACGGCGAGTTCGACGAACGCCGCGACGACGGCAGCCTCGTCTACAACTACTTCCGGGTGAGCGAGCCGCAGACGGACCAGGGCGACGGTTACGTGTACCGCATCGACCGGCCGCGGGTGCCGAAGCTGTCCGACGACGCGACCCGGCTCGTGTGGCAGGACCGCCGCTCCGACGACGGTGGCTACCCCTACGACGCGGTGTTCACCACGAGCGTCACCCCGGCCGGCCCCGGCCAGGTCGAGGTGCTCCGCCCGGCCCTCGACGGCCGCAGGCCGACCGCGCAGCGGAAGCCCGACGTGTCGTCGGACGGCCGGTTCGTGGTGCTGGTCGCCGACTACGAGCGCCAGGAGGGCGGCGGCGAGTTCCCCATCTACATCCCGTTCCACGCGATCATCCGCCAGGACATGGCGACGGGCGCCGTGGTCCGCGCCGACTGGGACGTGAACACCACGCCCGACGAGCGGGAACCGCTGTCGGTCGACGAGTCGGTGTTCCTGGCCTCGCCGGCGATCTCCGGTGACGGCGGCACGATCGCGTTCGAGGCCGAGGCGTACGAGAACAGGTGCTCCTCCGAGCAGTGCTGGTACTCGGTCGCCGACCAGCCGACGGTGTACGTGGTGCGCGTCCAGGAGGACGGCACGCCCGTCGACTCGGCGATCGTGTCCCGGGACAACGACAACGAGATCATCAACGGTTTCGGGCCCGCGCTGTCCGCCGACGGCCGCTTCCTCGCGTTCGCCACGGACAACGCGAACGCGCACGACGGCGTCGACATCCCGCTCGGCGACTCGGACAGCTGCCGCACCTACGAGCCGGAGGGCCTGAAGCGCGCGGACCTGCCGCCCACCACCGACGACCGCGACCGGCGCGTCGTGTGCCAGGTCGTGGTGCGGGACCTGGTCGTCGACCGGCAGCGGCTCCGCGACGAGGAGCCCCGGCTGCCCGGCACGCTCGCGTCGCCGGGCACCAGCCGGGACTGCGTGGAGGACCTGCCCGCGGACGCCACGTGCGGTGGCAACGACGACTCACCGCCGTACGACTCGGGCGGGCCGACCCTGTCGGGCAACGGTTCCACGGTCGCGTACGACTCGTGGGCGTCGGACCTCACCGAGCCCGCGGACGACAACCCGGACACCGACGTGTATGTGCGGACGTTCCGCCCCGAACTGCGTGCCGACCCGAACCCGCTGGAGTTCGGCGAGGTGACGCTCGGCGAGGCGCTCGACCGCGTGGTGCGGCTCGACCACACCGGCTTCGGCCCGCTCGTCGTGTCCGAACTGACCGTCGGCTCACCGGAGTTCACGCTCGGCGCGCAGACCTGCACCGGTCCGGAAACCGTTGTGCTGCAACAGACCGGCAGCTGCGAGGTGTCCGTCCTGTTCACCCCGGAGAACGCGGGTGAGCGGACCGGCACGCTGGTCGTGCGGCTGCGGGACGGCCGCGAGTTCACCGTGCCGTTGCGCGGCACCGGGGTCGAGAAGGAGGACCCGCCGGTGCCACCGGACGCGCGGTTCGCCGCGGCCCCGGACCCGCTGGCGTTCGGTGACCGGCTGCTGCTGTCGAAGGCGCCCGCGAAGGCCGTGACGGTGACGAACACGGGCGGGCAGGACCTGACGGTGACCGCGGTCAGCATCGTGTCGCCGCTCGCACCGGGCGACTACACGATCGAGTCGGACACGTGCACCGGCACCCCGGTGAAGCCGGGCGAGACGTGCCAGGTGGCGGTGGCGTTCTCGCCGCGGGCGTCGGGGCCGCGGGCCGCGGTGCTCCGGTTCACCGACGACGTGCCGGGCGGCACGCCGCACCTGATCGGGCTGACCGGCGCCGCCGGCGTCCCGGCCATCGAGGTCTCCCCGGGCGTGAGCCCACCGGGCCGCGTGCTCGCGGTGTCGGGCAGCGGGTTCGCCCCGGGCAAGCCGGTGACCGTCAAGATGGGTGTCTTCGCCCAGCAGGCGACCGCGACCCCGGGCGCCGACGGCCGCTTCACCGCGATGCTGCTGGTCCTGCCCAAGACGGCGATCGGCACGTACCCGGTGACCGCGACCATCGACGAGACGGACCCGCCGATCGAAGCCGCCAAGCCGGTCCTGATCGTCGCCCCGTCGGTCACCCCGGCCGACTTCGTGATCCGCAACTGATCCTCAGCTGGGGGCCGGGCGCTGCGCGCCCGGCCCCCGCGAAGCGGGGGCAAGCCCCAAGCGGGAAACCCCATCCAGGGAAGACCCGACTGTGGACCCCAGCCCCCGCGGCCGCCTCGGGTGTCCTGAAAGGCGCGTTCATGTCGCCCAGTGACCTGAACGCGCCTTTCAGAACACCCCACCTGAGCTGAACGCGCCTGTCAGGACACCACCCATCCCGCGCTCCGCGAGTGACTGCGCCCAGCATGCCCGGCGAAACCGCCGCTACTCGGCCAGGAACGGTACGACGACGGCGGCGAACTCCTCCGCCGCCTCGCTGTGGATGCGGTGACCGGCCGGGATCTCGACCACGCGCGCGGACGGCATGCGTGCCGCGGCCTCGTGGATGCGGTCCTGGTCGACGTGGCTCGCCGGGCCGCCTGCCAGCCACAGCGTGTCGGCCGGGACAGCCGCGAGGCCCGCCCACCACGCCGGGTCGGGGGTGCGGACCGTGCGGAAGACGGGCTCGACGACCGCCCAGTCGAAGTCCACCGGCTCGGGTGGCCGGGCGGGCGGTTCGAGCAGTGGCACGGGTTCGTGCGGTGGCGGTGGGGCGTCCTCGATCACCATGCGGCGGACCAGCCCGGGGGCGCGCATCGCGACGTGCATGGCGACGGCGCCGCCCATCGAGTGGCCGACCAGGTCGACGGTGTCGTGGGCGGCGATGGCGCGCAGGACGTGGTCGGCCATGGCGCTGATCGAGTAGTCGCCGGTGCGCGGGGCCGTGCCGTGGCCGGGCAGGTCGAGCGCGATGGACGTGCGGGGCAGCCCGGCCGCGAACCTGTCCCAGGTGCGGGCCGAGCTGCCCAGCGCGTGCAGGAGCACGACGGGGGTCATGCGGCGACGGTAGCCGCTAGATCTCCTCGAAGAACTCGATTTCGCTGATGGCCAAGGTGTTGCCCTTGACCGCCTTGAAGGTGCCGACGACGTGGATCTCCACGCTGTTCACACCCTCGCCGTTCTCGATCTCCAGTGTCTGCGGGTCGGGCAGGTCCTGCAGGTCGATGTCGGTCGTCTTGCCGGTGGAGAACACGAGGTGCAGCTTCTGGGCGCGGAACGTGCCCTTGAAGTCCCCGCCGTCGCCGTTGTGGACGATGATCCGCGCGAGGTCCACCGTCCGGTCGAACTTGACGACCATGTTCGGCTCCTTCGGGCCGACCGGCGCCGCCCAGAAGCTGTCGGACGCGCCGTCGACCGCGAGGTTCGCGGGGTGCTTCGGCAACGCGGCCGACGCCGTCGGGGCCTCCGCCGCGGACACGGGCACGTACTGCGGGAACACGAGCCGCTCGAACGTCCCCTTCGCCTCCGCCGCCTGCTCGTTCACCCAGCCGCGGAACGGCGCGAACAACCCGTACGCGATGCCACCGAGCACGAGCGCGATCGCGACCACCCTGCGCACGACCTTGAAGGTGGCGCTGAACGCGACGCCGAGCTTGCTCTTGCCGGCCCGGCCGCGGCGCTTGGGCCGTTCGCCCGCCTTGCGCACCTTCGCGCCACGCCGCGGGAGCAGCTTGCGCCACCACGGCGTCTTGACGACCGCCGCCTCGGCGAGCGACGTGCCACAGCGGCTGCAGAACTTGCGGGTGGGCGGGTTGCCCTCACCGCACTCGCCGCAGACGAGCTCGCCCGGCTGGAGCTTCTTCGTCGGCGGCTGCTTGCGGACCTGCGGCGGCTTCTTCAGCGCCTCCTGCGGGACGACGGCGTCGGGTTGCGTGGTCGCCTTGCCCGTGACGGGGGCCACCAGCTCGCCTGCCTCGGCGTCGCTGGCCTTGGGCTTGGGCGGTGGCAGCGCCGGGCCGCCGGACGCCGTCGGGGCCGGCGGGTCCGGTGGCAGCTTGGGCGGCGGCGGCTTCAGCGGCAGCGCGTCGGACGACGGCGCGCCACCGGCCGGGGACACCCCCGGCGGCGGCAGCTTCGGCGGCACCGACGACGCCGTCCCCACCGGCAGCGGCAGCGCACCGGCAGGCGGTGCGGGAGCCGCGCCGGGAGCGGGCGGCAGCTTCGGCGGCGCCGCGGGGAGCGCGGGCGGAGCCGAGGCGACCGCCGACGGCGCACCCGGCGGAGGCGGCGGCTTCGGCGGCCCACCGGCCCCCGGAGGAGACGGCGGCGCAGCAGCCGATGCCCCTGGCGGAGGCGGCAGCTTGGGCGGCGCCGCAGGCGCGGCAGCCGACGCACCCGGCGGCGCAGGTGGCGCACCAGGCGGAGGCGGTGGCTTCGGCGGTGCCGAAGGCGCGGCGGCCGACGCACCAGGGGGAGGCGGCGGCTTCGGCGGCCCACCGGCCCCCGGAGGAGGCGGCGGCGCAGCAGCCGATGCCCCTGGTGGAGGGGGTGGCTTCGGCGGTGCCGCAGACGCGGCACCCGACGCACCCGGCGGCGCAGGCGGCGCACCAGGCGGAGGCGGCGGCTTCGGCGGTGCCGCAGACGCGGCACCCGACGCACCAGGAGGGGGCGGCGGCTTCGGCGGCGCTCCCGGCGGAGGCGGCGGCGCACCAGGTGGTGGCGGCGGCTTCGGCGGTCCCCCGGCCCCCGGCGGCGGTGGCGGCTTCGGTGGCCCGCCCGCGCCGGGCGGAGGCGGTGGCTTGGGCGGCCCGCCGGGCGGACCGGGCGGCTTCGGCGGCCCACCGGGAGCACCCGGCGGCTTGGGCGGGCCGGGCGGACCCGGCTTGGCGCCGGGCGGTCCCGGCGGACCGGCACCAGGCCGTCCGGGCAGCCCGGGCTTCGCCGGGGTCTGCACCGGTTCGCGGTCGCCCACGTCCAGGTACAGCGCCGACTGGATCCGCGACAGCCACCCGCGTTTCGGCTTCTCCTCTTCCTCCGGCTCGGCGGCGACCGGCTTCGGGGCGACGGCGACCTTCTCGCCCGTCCACTCCAGGAACGCACCGCACGAACCGCAGAACGCGTCCGTCTCCTTGTTGTGGAAACCGCACGTCTTGCACACGATCACGGTCGGTCCACCTCCACTCTGTGCACCACGTGCGCCGGCTTGGCGGCCGCGACCGCGGAGTCGACGAGGTCCATCGGCACGCTTGACGGGTCGTGCACCCGTATCCGGACGGCGAGCCGCGGCGACGCCTCGCCCGGCATGTCGGCGCCCGGGTTCTTCGACCAGCCGACCCCGCCGCTGTCGGCGATCTCGACGCGGCCGCCCGTCAGCACCTGCAGGTTCGCGCGCAGACCGGCCACGGTCCCGCGCATGCGGTACATCTCGACGGCCGTGGCGACCACCGCGCGGCGGCGCTCGATCGGCCAGCCCTCCTCCAGTTCGATCCCGACCCAGCCGGCGATCCACTCGAGGAAGTCCTCCGGCGCGAGGTACGGGTCGAAGTAGTCCACCAGGCAGTCCAGAGTGGACAGCACGGGGGCGAGCACGTCGTCGAAGCCGCCGACGAAGCGGTCGGTGAACTCGTCCTCCTGGTAGACCGCGGGCAGCATCCGGATGAACGGCGCCGCGCTCGGCATCCCGGCAACCAGACCACGCATCAGTTGTCCTCCACCTTCACGTGGTGCTCGAACGAGAAGATGAGGCTGTGCCGGTCCACGTCGAGCCGCTGGCACTCCTCGCCGCGCTCGCCGGTGACCGGGTTGGCGCCGAACAGCCGCACGTCCTCCACGAGGTCGACCCCGCGCACCCGCTGCAGCAGCGCGTACACGTCCCCGGCCTGCACCGGCCTGCCGAACTCCCAGCCGCGGCCGTCGCGGCCGCCGCTGATCGGGTTCAGGTACCCGTACAGCGCGGCCAGCGCGTCGGCACGCACGCGGGCCTTGTCCAGCCGGGGCCGGGCCACGATGCGCGCCACGACCGTCACGCCCCGGTACCGCGGCGGCGACACCAGCACGCGCGTGCCGATCAGCCGCACCTCGTCGAGCCGCTCGGTGATCCGCTGCAGCGTCTCCTCCTCCGGCACCAGCTCCGCGAAGTCGATGCGGCCGTCCACCTCCGCCGCCGCGGGCACGATCAGCACCCGCACGGAACCGGCGTCGGTGTCCTCGTCGCCCGCGGTCACGCAGCGCACGCGGGCCACGTCCGGCGCCGCCTCCTGCGTGATCGCCTCGTAGTCCTCCGCGGTGACCGCGCGGCTGCGGGTGCGCAGCAGGATCGGCCCGCGGGACTTGGCGTCGTCGACGCTCTCGCCGTCGACGCCACCCCACGCCGCCTCGATGTTCTCCACCCGGGACACGAACGGGATCGACGACTTCAGCGTCCGGATCGCGCCCTTGCCGACGTTGCCGACGCGGCCGCCGCCGGTGGCGTAGCGGCGCATCCGGATCGTCGCCCCGTACGGCGGCACCGCGCCGTACTGCCGCAGCCCGCCGTCCGGCTCGCGGATCGCGGGTCCGAACTGGACGGTGCCGGACGTGCCGTCGAGGATGTAGTGCCGGTCGCCGGGGCCGCTGCCGGCGAAGTTGTGGACCGGTGTCCACTCCTGCCAGCCGTCGTCGGACATGGTCTCCAGCACGGCCTCGCCCGCGCCGATGACGACCGGGCGGCGCGCGGTGTGGAACTCCTGCCCCGGCACGCCCTCCGAGTCGCCGAGCACCTCGTCCTCGACGATCTCGCAGTGGTTCGCCTGGACGGTGCCGCCGATCGTGCTCGCCGACAGGGCCGTCACCAGCGGCGACGCCTGGTAGGTCGGCCAGTCCGCGTCCACCTCGATCACCCTGGCCCGCAGCCAGCCCGCCGCGGTGCCGCCGAGCACGGCGGACTCGTGGTCGGACGGCACGTGGACGTGCACCTCACCGGTCGTGTTCAGCGCGCCCGTGCCGTCGGAGCTGACGAGACACTTGCGCCACTCCTTGCCGTTCCACGCCTCCCACACGAGCGGCGGGTGGTCGGGGTGCACGCCGACGCCCTCGACGGTGCAGTCGAAGTCCAGGCGCACCACGCAGTTCGGCACCGGGTCGGACAGGCCGACGAGCACCGCGTCACCGGGCCGCGGCACGGCGGAGAACGCCTGGAACGACTGGCCCATCTTGAGCTCGTCGGTCCGGTCCACCTGCGCGTCGGCGTCCGCGGCCTGCGTGGCCACGTAGTTCAGCGCGCACGGCAGGATCCGCAGGTCCGCGCCGGTGGAGAACACCACCGACTCCTCGGTCTCGGTGCGCAGCGTGGCCACGTCGGTGCCCATCGGCACGCCGACCGGCGTGATCGCGGGCGCGGAGAGCCAGAACGTGACGTCCGCCTGGGCGGGGGTCGCGGGGATCAGCCGCAGCCCGATCAGCTCCAGGAACTTCACGTACAGCCGGTCCGGCACCTGGTTGAGGCGGAACAGCAGCTGGTCGGTCATGAACGCGAACGTCTCGATCAGCGTGACGCCCGGGTCGGACACGTTGTGGTCCGTCCACTCCGGACAGCGGCGCATGACCATGCGCTTCGCGTCGTCGACCAGGTCCTGGAACCGCCGGTCGTCGAGGTTCGGGGCAGGCAGCGCCATCAGTAGTCACTCCCGTCCTCTGGGATGGTGTAGAAGGGGAAGACCAGGTTGCGCCGGTCGTTGGTGTCCTTCGGGCGGTACTGGATGTCGATGTACAGCACGCCGTCCTCCTCCGGGTGCGGCGTGACCAGCACGCCCTCGACGTCCACACGCGGTTCCCAGCGCAGCAGCGCCTCCCGCACCACCTGGGCCAGCTCGCCGATCGTCTCCACGTTGATCGGCCGGAACACGAAGTCGCGGATCCGGCTGCCGAACTGCGGGCGCATGGGCCGCTCACCGGGGTAGGTGGCGAGGATCAGCCGCATGGCCTGCTCCAGCTCCACCTCCCTGCGCACGAGCGCGATCCCGCCCTGCGGGGCGACACCGAGCGGGAAGGCCCACCCAGCGCCGATGAAATCTTGTTGGGTAGTCACGGAATCCCCTAGTTCAGCTTGATGAGCTTGCCGGAGACCTCGACGATGGCGCTGCTCTCGATCTTCACGCCCATCTTCCCGGAGAGCGAGAGCTGCCCGTCGGTCTCGACCTTGATGCCGCCCATGCCGCCCTTGATCGTGATGCCACCGAGGTCACCGCACTCGATGGTCAGCGACCCGTTGGGCGACTTGGACTCCGGCGGTTTCGGGTTGCACGCCAGCGTCACCGTGCCCGCCACCTGGTCGATGACGAGGCCGAGCTTGTCGCCCTTGGTGCCGAGCTGGATCTTCGACTGGATCGGCGGCAGGCTGCCGGGCGGTCCGGGCGGCAGCTCGTCGGTGAACGTCAGCTGGTTCGCCGCCGGGGTGGCGATCCCGCGCTTGGTGACGATGCCCGACCCGGCCACGGCGTTCTTCAGCTCACCGAAGTCCGACTTGCTGTTGATCAGTCCACCGAGGACGTACGGCCGGCGGGAGTCGCCGAACTCGAAGCCCAGCAGCACCTCGTCGCCCACCGACGGCAGGAACAGCGCACCGGTCTTCGCGCCGGCGCCGAACTGCACGACCCGCGCCCAGTCCGACTCGAAGTTCGGCGCGAGCCACGGCAGCGCGACCTTCACCCGGCCGAGCTTGTCCGGGTCGGCGACGTTGGTGACGACCCCGCACACCAGCCCGCCGAAGTCGGTCTTCTTCGGCGCCCCGCCACCGGACGTGAGGCCGAGCAGCGACCGGTTCTGCCTGCCGGACACCCAGAACCGGGTGCGGTAGCCGAACTCCTCCGGGTTGAACACGTGCCGGGCGTTGGTGACGAACCACTTGCCGCAGAACTGTTCCGGCACCCCGGCGATCTCCACCTCGGCGCCTGCCTGGATCGCCGGGTCGCCGTTCGCGTCGCCCTCCGCCTCGGCGAACGTGCTGGCGATGTGGTCGGCGACGCCCTTCGCCGCGGCCTCGGCCGCCGTGTCCGCCGCGGGCCCGACGCCCAGCGGCCGGTCCACCACCAGGTAGGCGGTGTTGCTCGCGGGCAGGCCGAAGTCGAGCTTGGGCAGCCCGGGGATGGACGGCAGCGACGGCATCGACGGCAGTGAGATCAGCCCGTCGGTGAACGACTTCGCGAGGTCGGCGGGGTCCTGGTCCTTGATGTTCGCGGTGCCGGTGGCCGCGTCGACCTTGGCGACCGCCACGCGCGCGTCCTTGGGGTCCCACACCCGCACCTCGACGTCCGGGGTGATGTTCGCGGCCGAGATCCTCGGCAGGAACGTGTGCAGGTTGTCCTTGAACGTCAGCTTGCCGTTGCCGAGCCCTACCATGCTCGCGACCGCGTCGACCGCCGCCGACAGCGCGCCGCCGAGCCCGCCGCCGTCCTTGCGGCCGGACGCCTTGCGGAAGAAGAACTTCCCGCCGACCACACCGGTCTCGTAGCCGATCTCCCTGGCGCGCTCCTGCAGGAAGTCCCAGTCGGACTGGGCGACCTGCGCGACGTGGTCGTGCGCGACCGCGGTCTCCTCGACCGTGCCGATCTCCAGGCCCGCGTTCGACGCGACCTCCCTGGCGATCTCGGAGTCCTTCATGTTCAGGTACGTGCGGGTGCGCTTGGCGCGCTGCAGCCGGTGCGCCTTCTCGTAGCCGCGCACCACCGAGTAGATGAGGCCCTCCTGGCAGATCGCCTCGATCGACGTCACCTCGCCCTTGATGAGCGAGGTCGTGCTGTCGCTGTCGGCGGGACCGGCCGCGATCTCCACCACCGACCCGATCTTGAGGCCCGCGTCCTTGACGACGGTGCCCTCCAGGTCGTGGAAGGTCAGCTCGAACATGTCCGGCAGGTGCAGGTGCGTGTCGACGACCGCGCGCATCAGGCTCGGCAGCACCAGCGGCGAGAGCGGCATCCCGATGGGCTTGCCGATCTTGATGGTGGGCCAGACGATGGCGGACTTGCTGCCGCCGAGGAGACCGCCGAGCGTCATCGCGTGCCCCCGTCGGCCAGCTCCTGCGGGTTCGGCAGGTAGATCGTGTCGCCGGGCCGCACCCGGTTCGGGTCCTGGATGCCGTTCACCTCGGCGATCCGCCGCCACGCGCCCGGGTTGCCGTAGTTGGCGGTCGCGATCGACTGCAGCGACTCACCGTGCCCCACGGTGTGCGCGCGCCTGCCGACCAGACCACCGGACGTCGGGTTCTGCGGCAGCGTCCCCAGCAGGGACGGGATCTCGTAAAAACCGAGGTTCACCTTGGCGCGCACGGGAATGCCCGCGGAGGTGAAGCGGGTGTACTTCACGCTGACCGACTGCATCAGCACCGTGTACATGAACCCGACCATCGGCGGTCCCCACTGGAACGTCAGCGGCGGCGGCTGCGTCTTGAGGTTCTGCCCGGTGACCACCGACATCAGCTGGCCGAGGAACCCGGCGTCCGGGGACGTCCACGTGAGCAGCGTGTCGCACCGCAGCTTCGTGTCCATGCCCTCCATCAGCACGTCGTTCATCGTGATCTTCGCGGGGTCCGACTTCTGCGCGGACTGCTGGGAACCGCCGTTGCCCGGCGAGGCGACCGACTTGATCCGCGAGGTGCGCTGGATCGTGATCTCTTTCGGGTTGAAGTCGAAGTAGACGAACCCGATGTGCGGCAGGGTGGTGCAGCGCAGCGACGCGGGCACCCGCGCCCCGGCGAGCGAGGCGGCACCGATGGCCGCGCCCGCGGCGAGGTTCGCGCCCGCACCGGCCATCATGGCGGCGGTCATCGTGTCGTCCTTTCGATCGGTGTCGTCTGTGCCGCGTCGCGCGGCGCTGTCCGTTCGCTCCGCAAGCTCCGCTCAGAGGAACCCCTCGTGCACGAGCACGAGCGTCTCCGTGGCGATGCCGAGCGTCCCGGCGTTGAGGTCCGGGCCCTTCCAGCTGTCCGGGTACACGTTCCGCAGCGTCCACGTCGCGACCTTCTGCGCGTGCGCGTCGTACAGCGTGATCTGCGCGGTGCCGCCCCCGCCGCTGGCGTTGGCGTCGATCCAGGTCGACGCGCGGTCGCGCAGCCACGCCTGCACCTTCGCGGAGTCCGCGGCGCTGATCGCGCGTTCCAGCGTGACGTGCGGGTACGTGATGTGTCCCGGCAGGACCGTCTCGTACTGGTAGTTACCCCCGTCGGGCTGCGTCTCGGGGTTGAACTTCACCTCGAGGCCGTTGCAGCGCGCCCAGCCACCGAGGTCCACCCCGTCGACCGACACGTGGAACCGCGTCGTCAGGGCGAGCATGGTGTCGAGACTGATCGGCATCGTGAGTCCTCCGGCGGGTCAGGCGAGCTTGCGCTCGTCCTCGAGGAAGCCGCGGTGGACGAGCTCGAGGGTCTCCATGGCGACCTGGCTCGCGCCCGCGTCGAACGACGTGATCGACCACTTGGCGGGCATCACGTCCCGCAGCGTCCACTCGGTGACCTTCTTGGCCGCGGTGGTGAACAGCTGGATGGAGCCGGTGAAGACCTCCATCTCCCAGGAGTTCTTGTTCAGCCACTGCTTGACCTTCTCGGTCTCCTCGGACACACCGCGGATGAGCTTCACGTTGGTGTACTTGGTGTTGCCGGGGAAGTAGAGGCGGTCGTTGCCGCCGTCGCCCATGCGGTACTCGGCGATGTCCCAGGCGACGTCGAGCCCCTCGGCCTTGGTCCAGCTGCCGAGGTCGTACTCCGACTTGCCGGACATGCTCACCACGAAGCGGTTCGCGAGGCCGATCGATGACGTGTCGGTCAGTCCCATGGTGTTCCTCTCCTAACGGAAATCGCTGAGCAGTCCCGCGCGCTCACGGTCGACGAGCAGTTCGGTGCGCAGCCTGCTGCGCAGGCGGTCGTACAGGCGGTCGGACAGCTCGTCGAGGTCGAGCCTGCTGGCCGGGATGGGCTCCTCGTCGTCGTCGGCGTGCGCGCCCGCCGCGCCGTGGGCGGCCGCGGAGTCCGCGTTCTGCCGCTGCGCCGCCGTGCCCTGCCGTCCCGGCGTGCCGGACCGCTGCTCCGGCTCGTCGGCGAACCAGCTGTCCGTGTCGAACTGCCTCGCCGACTCCTCGGTCGCGAGACCGAGGCCGGTCATCAGCCGTTGTGCCAGCGGCCGCTCGTCCTTGGGGCCCTGGAACCAGCTCTGCTCGGAGCCCGGCTCCGCGAACAGCCCGGTGAGCCCGAGCCCGGAGTTCGGGTCCATGCCGGTCAGGCCGTGCAGCCACGCCTCCTTCGAGTTCGCCCGGTAGCTCGGGCGATGCGGCGTCGACGGCGACGACGTGGTGCCGTTCTGCATGTCGTCGAGCTGGCGGTCGATCCGCTCGTAGTGCGCGGCGTCGAGGTCGGTCAGCGGCTCCTTGCCCTGCTCGAACCGCTCCTGGTTGATGATCTCGAGCGTCTGGCGGGCCATCTCCTCGCGGCGCGCGGTGCGGTCGAACGAGGGCCTGGCCTGGGTCGTGGCGGACGAGCCGGACGTGCCGGACGTGCCGGCCTGCCCGGGTGCCAGCCTCGGGTTCGTCCACTCGGTCACCACGTGCCGCGCGGACTCCTCGGCGATGCGGCCGACCTCCGCCCGCGCGGCGGCGTCGAACGGGCTCTGGACGGGCGCGGGCGGCTGCGGGGCCGGCGCCTGCGCCGGGCTGGTCAGCAGCTGCGCGGGGGCGGTCATGTCGGGCGCCGCTTCCGGTGCGGCGACCGCGGGTTGCGGGGCGTGGATCAGCGGCTGCGGCTCCTCGGCGCCGGCCTCCCCGCCGTAGAACCGTTCCGCGGCCTGTGCTTCCGCCTCCAGCTGCTGCCCGAGCGGCGAGTCGACCGCCGGGAGCACCGGGCCGAGCGTGCGCTGCTGGACCGCGTGCACCAGCTCGTGGGCGAGCACGCCGCGGGCCTTCGGCGAGTCGGTCGGGCCCGCCTCGTCGGGCAGGAAGACCGCGCCACCGGACGCGAACGCCTTGGCACCGCGTGCCTTCGCGGCCGCGTCGACCGCCGGTCCGCGGTACACCGGCACGTCCGACACGTCGGCGTGCTGGCGGGCGCGGATCGAGTTGGCCAGGTCGGGCGGCACGGCGTCGACGACCGTCGCGCGCGGCTTCGGCCGCGGGGTGCGCGGCGGCAGCAGGTCGGCCGTGGCCCGGAAGGAGGTGGCCACGGCACGCTTCTCCGGCGCCGGGCCCTCGGCGGGCGGCTTCGGCCGGACGACCGGGGGTGTGCCCTGCGCCGAGGGCGGTCCGGGCCGGGGAGCGGGCGCCTGCTCGGGCGCCGGTTCAGGTGCGGGCTCCGGTTCGGGTGCGGGCGCCGGCCGCGGCTCGGGTTCGGCCACCACACGCACAGGGGCCGCCGGTGGGGGCGGCGGCTCCTGTGGTGTGGCCGGCTCGACGACCCCGTCCACGACCCGTGGCGGTGCCTCGGGGTGGACGAGGTCTTCCTTCGCCGGCGCCGGGATGGGGGCGCCGAGGCCGAGCCTGCGTGACTGGCCGAGGTTGGGACGGCGCGGGCGCATCGGGCGCCGCACCGGGGCCTCGGCCCTTTCCACGCCCTCCACCATGCGCGGCGGTGGCTCGTTCGCCTGCACGGGTGAGGGCGGTGGTTCCGGCGCCGGTTCCGGCTTGGCCCGCAGCTCGGGCGGCAGGAACGACGGCGGTTCGGCGATCGCGGTCTCGGGTTCCGGCCCGGGGAGACCGGGGAACACCGGGAGGCCGGGGTTGGTGGCGTACCGCAGCCAGCTCGGCGCCCGGTACGGCTCCAGCGCCTCCCTGGGTTCGCCGAGGTACTCGTCGACCGCGTCGGTCAGCACGGGTGCCTCGGCGGGGGTGGACCGGACCGCCCTGCGCACCACCGGCGCGGGCGGCAGCGGCTGCGGGAGCGGCACGTCGGCCACCGGCTCGGCGGCCGTCACCGGGACCGGCTGGGCGATCCCGGTGACGGAGCCGGTGGCGGGCGCCACCTCGGGTGCGGACGCACCGCGGGTGGCGGGCCGCAGCGGCGGCAGCACCGGCGCCGGGCCCGCGACCAGTGGCGCGGCCCGGCTGATCGTGACGGGGATGACGGGCAGCGCGGCCCACTGCCGTCCACCGGACGCCGGCGCGGGCGTGGGCGTCGTCGCCGCGGCGGCAGGCGTCGCGGCCGCCTCGGGTGCCGCGGTGTGCGCCGCGGTCTCCCGCCGCCGCCGGAATGGCCAGCGCATCGGTGCTCCCCTCCTGTTCATGAGTCCACTCAGGACTCGTCCGTGAACCGCGTGTGGATCTTGCCGATCTCACCGATCACGCGGTTCCGGACCGGGTGTTCGAGGTCGAGGATCTTGTCCAGATCCCAGTGCAGGTAGTACGCGACGTACGCGATTTCCTCCCAGACGCGGTCAACCGCGTACGTCACGATCCCCCCGGCGCATCACCGGCGACGTCCACCGCGAAGTCGCCACCGCAGTGCGGGCAGCTCACCGCGACCTCGGTGTGGCCGTCGGCGTTGATCCGCCGGTACAGGTCCTGCAGGAAGGCGAGGTCCGAGGCGAACAGGCTCTCGATCACGAACGTGTCCACCACCGGCACGTCGCCGAGCGCGGTGACCGTCCGCTCCAGCAGCAGGACCGTCAGGTACGCCGGGTTCTGCTTGGCGCGCTGGTCGGACTGCGTGGTGATCTCGTCCCGCGCGGTCGCGAGCCGCATCACGCCCTCGCGGTGCACGCGCCCCGCCTCGTCCACGTAGCCGCGCGGCAACGTGAACGGGTACTCGGTGCGCAGCCCCGTCTCGGCGGGCGCCTGGGCAGGCGCCGTCACGCGGACACGCGCTGGATGCGCTCGGACACGATCGTGACCGTCTCCATCAGCACCTCGGACGAACCCGCCTTCAGCGCGCCGATCTCCAGCTTCGACGGCCAGGCGTGCTCGAGGTGGTACCGCGCGACCGGCTTGCCGTCCGGCCCGTACATCACCAGCGAGCACGACTTGCGCGCGTTGATGATGTCGCCGTTGAGCACGGACTCGTGCCACGCCCACAGCGCCATGTGGTCGGACTTGCCGCGCTTGAGCACGACGGTCGCCGGCTCGGTCTTGCCCGGCAGCTTCTTGAGGATGACCTCTTTGTCGGACGACTCCAGGTGCTCCACCGGCTTCACCTCGGTGGTGATGCCCTGCAGCTCGGAGAACGCGGCGATCTCGTAGCCGTCGATGGTGATCGAGAACCGTGCAGCTGTGATCGGGTCGCCAGCAGCCATGTTGGAAACTCCTTACGCGAGAAGAGAAAGGGGGCTTGTCACTCTTCGAGGCCGGCGCCCTCGGCGAACTGCGAGATCCGGAAGACCACGAACTCGGCCGGCTTCACCGGCGCGATGCCGATCTCGACGGTCAGGATCCCGGCGTCGCGGTTCTCCGGCGGGTTGTTCTCCTCGTCGCACTTGACGAAGAACGCCTGCGCGGGCAGCTGCCCGAACAGCGCGCCGTCCCGCCACACGCGGCGCAGGAACATGGTGACCGTGCGCTTGACCGAGTCCCACAGCTTCGGGTCGTTCGGCTCGAACACGACCCAGTTGGTGCCCTGCAGGATCGACTTCTCGACGTAGTTGAACAGCCGCCGCACGTTCAGGTAACGCCACTCGGGGTCGCTGGACAGCGTCCGCGCGCCCCACACCCGGATGCCCTGGCCGCGGAAGCTGCGGATGCAGTTGACGGCGACCGGGTTGAGCGCGTCGTGCTCGCCCTTGGTGATGTTCAGCTCGAGCGTCACCGCGCCGCGCACGACCTCGTTCGCGGGCGCCTTGTGCACACCGCGGGTCGAGTCGTTGCGCGCCCAGATGCCCGCCATGTGGCCCGACGGCGGCACGAAGACCTGCTTGCCGGCCACCGGGTCCGCGACCTTGATCCACGGCCAGTACATGGCGGCGTACTTCGAGTCGTAGCCGGTGACGTCCTGGCGCCACTCCTTGACCTCCTGGGCGTTGAGCCCGGGCGGGGTGTCGAGGATGGCGACGCGGTCGGCCATCAGCTCGCAGTGCGCGATCATCGCCAGCTGCACGGCCTTGACGTCCTCGACGGACAGCGCGCCGCGCTGGTAGGCGGCCATCAGGTCCGGCACGCACAGCATCGTGACCTCGTCGATGGCCTCGAGGCCGCCGAAGCCGGTGCGGTCGGCGGAGTTGCCGACGTAGGCGTTCGCCTCGACCTTGACCGGCGCGGGCGCCGGGTTGCCGAGCGCGACCTCGCCCGCCTTCGGCAGCGCGAGCGCCTTGCCCTTGGTCTCCTCGACGACGATCAGCTTCGACTGCTGGCGGACCACGGTCGCCACGTTGTTGGGGCCGCGCTTGGTGGTGACGTTGTCGAACGTCTCGACCGGCTGGCCCTGCTGCTTGACGACGAGCTTGAAGTTGTCCTCGCCCTCCTCGGACGCCGGCGCGACCTCGACGGTCAGGTCGGCGGTCTCGGCGGTGCGGGCGGAGATCGTGAGGCCGGGGCGGTCCGCGGTCGCGGCGGGCAGCTCGGCGGCGGGCAGCGCCACCTGGCCGTTGCTGGAGCCGTTCTGCCCTTCGCCACCGACACGCACGACGTAGGCCGTGCCGCCACCGTTCTGGAAGTAGCCGTACACGGCGTGCGCGAGGTAGTAACCCTCGACGAAGTCGCCGAAGTTCTGCTTGAACTGCGTCCAGTTGGTGACCATCACGGGCTCGTGCAGGGGACCGCGCTCGGCGAAGCCCACGAAGGCGGCCACCGCGGTTCCCACGGCCTCGATGGGCCGCGAACCTGAGGAAACCTCCTCCATGTACACACCGGGCGCGAGGTAACTGCTGGCCATCTCGGGTGTCTCCCTCGTTGCGTCGTACGCGTGACCGGCGTGACCGGCCCCGTCTGAGTGTGTTCATTCCGCACCGGACGACTCAGTCGTCGCGGGGCGGTGGGGAGGGCGGGCAGGCCCGCCCTTTCGGGCGACCGCTAGCCCCTGTCCCCCTGTCTGATCCCGATCTCCGAGCCTCCTGGCGGTCCGGCCGCCGTGGCAGGCGTCGCGGGGAGGGGCGCCGGGCGGCGCGCGGTGCCCTTTCGGGCGGCCCGCGCGCGCTGAAAGGACGGGCGGCGGGCGGCTGCGCCCGCGGTGTCCCGTCGCGAGACTGGTGCTCGTGATCACCGAGGTGGACGAGGCGTTGTGCGTGCTGCTCGGCCGGTCGCTGCCGGAGGGCACGATGGTCCGGCTCGACCCGCCGAAGCCGACGTGGGAGACGGAGAAACCGTCGAAGGCGATCGACCTGTTCCTGTTCGGGCTGCGCGACGACCGCGGCGGCCGCGAGTCGGGGTGGGCCGACGAGCGCGACGACCGCGGCGCGGTCCGCGCCAGACGCGAACCGAACCGGCGCTGTGTGCTGTCCTACCTGGTCACGGCACGCGCGGAGAAGGTCAACGAGGAACACCAGCTGCTCGCGGCGGCGCTGCGCACGATGCTGTTCACCGACTCGCTGCCCGAGGACTGCATGCCCGCCGCGCTGGCGGCGGCCGCCGCCCCGGTGCTGATCACGATCGCGGACTCCGACCCCGGCGCGCTGTGGAGCAACCTCGGCATGCCGGCGCGGGCGTCGTTCGCGATCGCCGTGAGCGCACCGTTCCTGCCCGACCCCGAGACGGACCTCGCGCCGCCCGCCGAGAAGATCCGCCTCAACAGCGGCCAGAACGTCCCCGCGCGCGGGTCCCTGGCGCCCGCGCAGCCGCGCCGCTGGGTGCGTACCCCGTGAGCCCGGCGGCGAAGATGGGCGACAAGGTGGTCGGCACCGACATCCACATCATCATGATCCCGTCGCCGGGCGGGCCGGTGCCGACGCCGCTCCCCCACCCGTTCGCGGGCACCATCACCGGCGGGTGCAGCACGGACGTGATGATCGGCGGCCAGCCGGCCGCGGTGGTGGGCAGCACGGCGACGAACGCGCCGCCGCACGTCCCGCAGGGCGGCCCGTTCCAGGTCCCGCCGACGAACCAGGGCACGGTCACGAAGGGCAGCGGCACGGTGCTGATCAACGGCAAACCGGCGGCCCGCACCGGCGACACGGTCATGACGTGCAACGACCCGTCCCCGGCCCCGACCGGCTCGATCGTCGCCGTCAGCACGGTGATGATCGGTGGCTGAGTCGCCCCAAGTTCTGCCCCATCGGCCATCGGCCGAGTGATCAACGGGACGTACGGTTCGGCGTGGGGTCGTGCTCGTTGTTGGAGGAGTGCCATGGCGGGTGAGCCGGAGCTGCGGGCAGGCGACGGCGGTGAATGGGTGCTCTACCTCCAGCAGTCGCTCAACCACCACTACCAGCAACAGGTGATCGCGGAGTCGGGCGAGTTCGACGCCGCGCTGGACGGCGTCGTGCGGCACTTCCAGGCGCAGCAGGGCATCGATGCCGACGGCGTCGTGGACGCGGTGACGTGGCAGGCGCTCACCGGCACCCGCTACCGCTGGCCGGACGGCCCGGTCGCCACCGCCGAGGTGCGCACCGCGGAGTTTGTCGTCCACCTGGCGCTGACCCTGACGGGTGAGGCCGTGGACGCGCTCGCCGACCTGACCGTCGAGGGCCTGGCCACCGAACCGGTCCTCGTCTCCCCCGGCGCGACCTTCCTCCCCGGCACCGCGGAGCTGGTGGGCGGGACGACGGTCGAGTTCAGCGGCACGTGCGCCCTCCCGGGCGCGGCGGACGCGACGGGCTACGTCCTGGCGGTGACCGTCGACCCAGCGCCCGAGGCCACGTCGGTGGCCGAGTGGCTGGCCTGCCTCACGGACGTCGGTGCGGTGGCGCTGCCCGTCACCGCGGGCCTCGAGGAGGTGGCGTGATGGTCGCCGCCGAGACCGACGACCACGTGGCGTTCCGCTACGCGCTGCCCCCGACCCCACTGGCAGGCGCGACGATGGAGATCGGCCACGTCGCGGTGACGGTCGAGCTGCGCATGACGGGCGACCTGGACGTACTGGCGATCGCCGGTCCCGACGACCGCACCAGGGCGCTGACCGCGCTGCGCACCGTCGCGAAGGGACTGATGATCCGCGGGCTGGGCTCCCCGACCCCCAGTGTCTCGGCGTCGGCGGGGCACCGCTTCACCCAGAGCCACCACGACTTCAAGGCCCCGAACACGATCACCTTCACCGGCGACTGCGCGGTCGATTTCACCCACGACGCGGTGGCCGTCCACGGCACGGCGACCTACGCACTGGCCGTCACCGCCCTCCCCACCGCCGACCGCCCCCCGATCAACGACGACACGGCAAGCGGCTGGTTCCTCCACCACGAGAAGGAACTGGCGTCGATCGGCATGGTCCTGCTGGTGGCGGCCCCGATCACCCCGGGCAGACTCACCCCCCGGTGACCGTCCCCGGCACGAGACCCCCAGCGAACCCGATCACGCCGCCGACCCCGGGCCCGCCCTTGTCCTGAAAGCCGGACGCGAAGCGGGCCCCCCCCGAACCAACCGAACCCCAACGACCACACGCAAGCCAGGCGCCAGCCCACCACGCACAGCCTGCCTGCCATCCCGTCGACCTCCCACGGGCTATCACACCGGGTCAAGGGGGCCCGAAACCCAAAGCGCCCACATGCCCAAGCCGCCGGGCCCCCTTGACGCGGTGTGATAGCCCGTGGGAGGTCGACGGGATGGCAGGCAGACCACTCAACAGCAGTCCTTGCCAACCCCACCCCGTGCAAGACCCGCTGCCATCCCGGAGACCAGCCCGTCCGGCGAGGACCCCCCGGAGGGAAAACCCCGCGCAAGGCACACCACCAAACCCGGGAACACGAACCGCCACAACCGCGCTGACCTGCGAAAACGCCCCACCCAGTACATACGGGCAGCCCCCACCACTCCCGGGGGCACCCCGCTGTCCAGTCTACCGGCACCCACCGACAAAACCCGGGGAGCAAGGCCCACCTGTGGACAACCGGCCCACCTGTGGACAACCGAGCGCTAAACGCTCTCCTCCTCCAGCAACCCCCGGTCGTAAGCGATCGCCACCGCCTCGGCCCGTCGATTGGCCCCCAGCTTGGCCATGATCCGCGAAAGGTGCACGCTCACCGTCTTCTCCGAGATGAACAGCTCCTCCCCGACCTGCCGGTTGGTCCGCCCCAGGGCGACCAGCCGCAGCACCGACCGCTCCCGCGGCGTGAACGGGTCCAACGTCTCCCGGGGCGCCTGCCCGTCGGACAGCACGATCCGTCCCCGCCGCGCCAGTTTGCGCAGCGCGTCCCGCAACGGCCGGGCCCCCAACCGGACAGCGACCTCGTCGGCGGCCTTCAGCACCGACGCGGCCTCGTCCCGCCGCTCGGACCCGAGCAGCGCCTCCCCCAGCCGCCACTGGCAGATCGCCTGCTCGTACACCGCGCCGTAGGCGAACGCCTCGGCGGCCTTCGACCACAGCGCCGGGTCGCTGGCCCCCTTCAGCCTGCTCTCCTCGGCCTCGGCACGCGCGAGCCACGCCCGCCCCTCCGGACCGAGCGTCCCGGTCCGCGGACGGCCGAACTTCGCGGTCTTGCGCGCCAGCTCGACCAGCCGCACACCCTCCTCGACGAACGACCGGTGCTCCGCCGCGTCCTTGCGGCGCGCGGCCCGCTCGGCGCAGTCGGCGTACAGGGTGGCGCCGAGCGCCCCCAGCTTGATGTTCACGAGCACCCACTGGCCGCCGACCCGCTCCGCCCACTCCAGGGCCTCGCTCACCAGCTTCGCGCCCTCCTCGGGACGCCCCTGCCACAGCGCCAGCTCGGCGCCCGCGGCGCTCATGGACGCGAAGATCTGGAAGTCCCGGTGCCACTCCGACCGCAGCTCCGCCGCCAGCCGCGCCGCCTCGGCGAGCCGGCCGCGTGACACCATCACGTAGCTGCCGACCGCCGCGAGCCGCGCGGACACGGTGCTCGACACGCGCATGCCCGGTGGCTCCGCAGCCGCCTCGCTCTCGTCCCAGTCGCCGCGCGCGTACCGGGCGATCACCTTGATGGCACGCAGCTCGAAGCCGTAGGTGCTCCACGTGAGGCCCGTGTCGCGGGCCCGTTCGACGCCCTCCTCGATGATCCGCACGGCGTCGTCCAGCTCGCCCGCCTCGTACGTGTTGATCGCGAGGTAGTAGCGGGCCCGCAGCTCCACGCTCAACGCGTCGTCGTCGCGGGCGAGGCGGATGGCCTCCCGCAGCCGCTCCCGGCCCGCCTCGACGCGGCCCTCCGACTCGTCGAGCGCGCCGAGGGTGATCAACGCGTCGGCGACCACGCCGACCTCGTCGCACGCCCGCGCCTCCTGGACCGCGAGCTCGGCGAACTTCCGCGACTCGACCGGCTCCCGCATGCTGCGCAGGATCAGCGCGTACACGGCGAGGATCCACGCCTTCTCGCAGCTCGGCGGCAGGTCCTCGGCGATCTCCCACGCCCGTTCGATGACCTGCCGCGCCTCGTCCTCGCGGCCCTCCACGACGAACAGCGCCGACGCGAGACGCCTGCGCATCATGGCCGCGACCTCGCGGTCACCGGAGGCGTCGGCGAGCTTCACCGCGGACCGCGCGAACGACACCGCCCGCTCCGGGTCGCCGGAGCTGCCCGCCATGAACGACGCCGTGCGCAGCAGCGTCACCTCGTCCATGCCCTCGGGCCGGTCGGCGGGCGCCACGCCGTCCCACAGCTTCAGCGCACGCTCCAGGTGCCCGAGCGCCTCGGCCGGCGCGCCGCTGTCGGCGGCCTCGCGGGCGGCGACCACCGACGCGGCCAGCGCCTGCGGCAGCTGGTGGCTCTCCATGCTGTGGTGCGCGAGCGCGGCCGCCGCACCGCGGTGGCCCTGCTCACCGGCCAGCTCACGCGCGTACGCGGCGTGCAGCCGCACCCGCTCGCCGGGCAGCAGGTCGCTGTAGACGGCCTCGGACAGCAGCGCGTGGCGGAACGCGTACACGTCCATCCACTGGTCCCGCTTGGCCACCAGCACGTGGTGCTGCACGGCCTCGCGCAGCGCCTCCTCCAGCTCGGGCTCCGACAGCTCGGACACCGCGAGCAGCCGGGCGTGCGGTGCGCGGCGCCCGGCGACGGACGCGACCCGGACGACCCGCTGCGCGGCCTCGCTCAACCGCTCCACCCTGGCGAGCAGCACGTCGACCAGCGTGGCGGGCAGCTCGTCGCCGTCCTCGGTGTACGCGGCGAGCAGCTCCTCGGCGAAGAACGCGTTGCCCTCCGAGCGGCCCGCCACCTCGCGGACCAGGTCGTCCGGCAGGCCCTCCTCGGCGAGCGAGCTCACGAACAGGCGCGAGTCGGCGTTGTTGAACGGCGTCAGCTCCATCCGCTCCATGGCGGGCTGGCGGAGCAGCTCGGCGAGCAGCGGCCGCAGCGGGTGGCGGCGGTGCAGGTCGTCGCTGCGGTAGGTGCCGACGATGAGGACGCGCTGGTCACGCAGCCGCGCGACCAGGAACGACAGGAGCCGCCGGGTGGAGCCGTCCGCCCAGTGCAGGTCCTCGAGGATCAGCACGACGGGGGCGGTGGCGGCGAGGTCGGTGAGCGACGCGTGCACCGCGTCGAACAGCTGGAGCTGGCCGATGTCCTGTTCCGGCCGGTTGCCGACGCGGCCGCCGACGCCGGGGACGACCGCGGTGATCGCCGACATGCTGGTCTCGCGGCGGTCGGCGCCGACGGGCAGCGTCACGTCGGGGAACAGCCGCGCGAGCGCGGGGTGGGCCAGCACGGTCTGCTCGCGGTCGGGCACCTGCGACAGGGCCTCGGCGAACGGCAGGTAGGGCAGGCCGGTCTCGCCCGCGTCGAGGCAGCGGCCGGTGAGCACGAGCGCGCCCTTGTCGCGTGCGAGCGCCGCGAGTTCATCGGTCAGCCTGGTCTTGCCGACACCGGCGTCGCCGGAGATGAGCATCGCGGTGGCGGTACCACTCGCGGCCTGTTCGAAGGCGCCACGCAACCGGTCGAGCTCCCGGTCACGTGCCACCAGAGGAATTCCTGATCCGAGACGCGCCACGCCCTGCATACTGTCACGCCCCACCGTGGCGGGCGCGCGTCATTTTCGTGGCCAGGAACACGGGGGCCACCCTGCCGCTGAGGGCGGTGGCAGGACATCGGGTGTTCACGCAGATCCGGCGGGAACACGGAGGTGAGGGGTAAGGGGTGGGCCCGGTGGGCCGTGGGCGGTGCTCCGGGGTCAGGAGAGCACCTGGCTGCGGTCATGCAGGGGCTGGACGGGTGTCCGGCGCAGCCTGGGAAGCCTCACACGCTGTCGAGGCGTCCCTCCTTGACGACTCCCATGAACGCGTCCCAGCCGGTCGTCTCGAACGAGACGTGGCCCGCGTCCGGGTTCTTGGAGTCACGCACCGCTGCGCCGATTCTGGCCACGACGAGTTCGACACAGTCGTTGCCCGCGCCGCTGCGGCTGCTCTTGCGCCACCGCGCCCCGGTCAGGTCAGAAACGGTCACGCTCTGCTCCTCTCGGTGTTGCACTAGGACAGCCGGTCGGCTGCCCGATCGACCAATTCGACGGTGTCGTCTGGTTTCAACGCAGCCGCACGCAAATGGTCAAACATCAACGTATACCGATGAACGTCCTCCGGTTGTTCCAAGTAGACACCGGAAGTGGTGTTCTCGACATACACGACATCGGGATCGGCCTGCTCGGGGAAGCCCAGGATCAGGAACGGCGCCTCCATGCCCGCGTGCGCGCCCGCGGAGAACGGCACGACCTGCAGGGTCACGTGCGGCAACGAGGCCAGCTCGACCAGCTTCTTCAACTGGTCGCGCATCGCCTCCGGGCCACCGACCACCCTGCTCAGCACCGCCTCGTCGAGCACCGCCCAGTACTCCGGCGGGTTCGGCTCCTCGGTGATGAGCTTCTGCCGGTTGACACGGGCGCGGACGCGAAGCTCCACATCGGCCTCGGTGGCGTCCGGCCGGATCGCGCGGATCACCGCGCGCATGTACGGCTCGGTCTGCAACAGCCCCGGCACGAGCAGCGCCTGGTGCGTGTGCAGGAACGAGGCGTCGGACTCCAGGCCGACGAACGACCCGGTGAACACCTCGTTGTAGGCGTGCCACCAGCCCTTCTTGCGCGCCTCCCTCGCCAGTTGCACGAGCGCCTCGCGCTCGTCGTCGTCGACGCCGTACACCTCGAGCATGTCCCGCACGTCCCGCGGGGTCACGCCGACGTGGCCGGTCTCGATGCGACTGATCTTCGATGCCGAACACTCCAGCTTGTCGCCGACCTCGTCGATGGTCAGGTTGGCGTTCTCGCGCAGCTCACGCAGGCGGGCCGCGAGCCGTCGACGGCGGACCGTCGGGCTGGGACCTCGCGACATGGATCACCTCACTCTGGACGGGTGTTGCCGGATCGATGTTCTCACTTGGACACGAGTTGTCACGAGAACCTCGGAAACCGTGATCAGGGTGCATGCACAGCGTATGCAATTGCACCCAACCCGAAAGCGCTTCACCCGATCGTGTACTGCAACTTGCAATATGCTTGTTCCCCACCGCAAGCTGCTAATCGAGCCTCTGGCGCCGGCCGGGGCTTGGCAGACCAGGAGTGACGTCCGGGAGCAATTTGACGCGTGGGTCAAGTTCGCGCAACTCGAGACGTGCACCCAGGTTAACCACCTCCTCCAGGACCCGGGGAGTCACACCGTGAGCAGTCCGATCTTCGGTCAGCTGGAAACGTCGCTGGCCGACTATCTGACCAACGTCACCTACCGCGCCCAGTTCGGCGACGAGCAGGCCGCGGCACTCGTCGCCCGCCTCGAGCTGCCGAGGGTGGTCGAGGCGCTGAAAGCCGTGCTCGACGAGCACACACCGGACGCCAACGGGCGCTGCCCGAGCTGCCGGACCAGGCGTTTCGGTCGCGCGCCCGCGCCGTGCCGGGCCTATCTGACGGCCCACCTCTGCCTGGTGGTGACCGAAGACGAAACCCCGGAGGAGACCACCGCGCCGATGCGCAGGCAGGTGGCCTTCGGCAGCTGACCCCCGCCCGTCCGCCGAGACGCGAGCCCCGGGTGCTCCCCTGAAACCCGCGGCTCGTCCCGGTCGAGCGGCTCGTCTCCCCCATCTCCCCCGAGCCGCCCGACATGCCACGGGTCCAGGACCTCCCCCCGACAGGCCCTGGACCCGTGGCTTTTTGTCGTCCACGCAGACAACTCAGAGTGTTCTTCACTTTTCCAAGATGCCCGCAATGGGATCTCGAAACATCAGCACATATACGGAGAGTTGACCGAATCACGCAGCCGCCCAGGAACGGCGAATCGCGATCTACCCGTTCAAGTTAACCCGTATGAGTGAACCCGTTCGGCCGCCCCAATGTCAGCACGCCTTCACCCAACTGCATTCCAGTTCGGGCGTTTCCGACGGCACCCGCGGTGCGGGGACGGACCGCGCGGTCACGGCACCGCCCTCCTCGGCGAGCCGCACCGCGACCGCGTCCTCGAGGCCCTTCACGTTCACCCCGATCGAGTTGTTCGTGACCATCGAGAACACCCACTGCTCACCGCCCGCGGTCGTGACGTAGCCCGACAGGCTGCTCACGCCGGTCAGCGACCCGGTCTTCGCGTGCACGTTGCCCTCGGCCGCGGTGCCGCGCATGCGGCTGCGCAACGTGCCGCCGACCAGCCGTTCCGCCTTGCCCGCGATCGGCAGCGCCCGGTACCACGTGTCGAACCACGGCCGCGACCGCGCCGCGCCGAGCAGCGCCGCGAGCTGGGCGGGTGCGATCTGGTCCATCCTGGACAGTCCGGAGCCGTCCCGCAGGGACAGCCGGGCCGGGTCGACGCCGTAGGACGGCAGCACGCCGGCGACCGCCGCGAGACCCGCGCTCCACGTGCCCTTCCCGGAGACCTCCCGGCCCATGGCCTTCACGAGGATCTCCGCGTGCAGGTTGTTCGACAGCTTCATGAACGGCACCGCCAGCTCCGCGAGCGGCATGGACTGCCGCGACGCGACCACCGGGGCCGCCGCGGGCGTCGCGCCGCGGGCCGTCGGGCCGAGCACCCGCACGCCGTGCTTGCCGAGCGCGGCACGGAACAGCGCGGCGGCGTACCCCGTCGGCTCCCACACCGCCATCCACTCACTCGTGGTCGCGCCACCCGAAGGGATGGATCCGCTGACCGTGATCGTGTTCGCACCGTGCACGCGGTCGACATTGATCGTGTTCGGCGTGCCCGCCGCGCCGGTGACCGCGGTGTTCACGACCTTGACGTAGTCGGTCGGCGGCTCCGTGGTCACGACGGCCTTGCCGTCCGCGCCGGGCGCGACGCGGACGATGATCGACCCGGCGTCGTAGTCGGTGTCGGGCGCCGCGGTCAGCGCGGAGACCTGCGCCGAGTAGTAGTACGGCTCGTCGTCCCAGGCCCAGCTGGTGCCGAGGCGCACGTCGTCGAACCACGTGTCGTCGGCGAACAGCTTGCCGCGCACGAACTTCACGCCGCCGGCCGCGACCTGCGCGGCCAGCGCGTCGTAGTCGGCGGCGAGCATCGTCGGGTCGCCGGTGCCCTTGAGGTACAGGTCGCCGTCCAGCACGGGCCCGGCGCGCCTGCCCGCCGCGTGCACGGTGGTGTCGAAGCGGTAGTCCGGCCCGAGCACGTCGAAGGCGGCGACCGAGGTCACGAGCTTCGCGTTGGACGCGGGCTGCTGCCTGCCCGCCGCGTCGCGGGCGTACACGATGTCGCCGTCCAGCGTCGTCACGACGAGCCCGACGTCCGCGCCCGCCAGGGCGGGCGTGGCGAGGATCGCGTCGAGGTCGACGGCGAGCGCGCCGCGGTCCTGCGCGACGACCGGCGGGGTGAACCCGCCGCCGAACACCAGCAGGCCACCGACCGCCAGGGCGGACAAACCAACCAAGCGGGAACGCATGAGCGCCTCCCAGGGTCACAGGGGATGTTGGTGGGAAATCTTCCTATCCCCTGTGCGTCATGACAATCGCCAACCTGGCGGCATTCAGCGAGCGGGCGCCCAGTCCCGGAGCGCGGAGAGCACGAGCGTGCCCTGCCCGTGGACCGACACCACCGCGCCTCCGTGGCCGAGCGCGGAGAACGCGAAGTCGGTGCACAGGTTCTCCTCGCCGGCCAGGCGCGGGTACAGGTCGGCGACCGTGCGCAGCGGATGGCCCGCGAACGTGATCTCGTCGACCACCGACATCGTGGTCACGTCGATCACCCGCACCCGGCCGTTGCCGGTGCTCCAGCTCGCGTGACCGCCCGGCAGCAGCACCAGGTCGGCGCCGGGCCCGTCGTGCCCGTCCTCAGCGGCCTCCGGGTCGATCTCCTCCCAGGTCAGCCCGCCGAGCTCGGCGGGCTCCGGCCAGGAGAAACGCGCCAGCCGGGCAGAGCCCGCGGCGAGGAACCAGTCACCGTCCGGCCCGAACAGGGCGGGCAGGCAGTCGTCGGCGGGCAGCAGCGCGGCGGCCAGGTCCGTGCCGTCGTCGGTGACCAGCCAGGACTGCTGACCGTCCTGACCGGCGGCGACCCACAGGACCACGGCGTCGTCGCGCGGGTGCTCGCACACGGCGACCATGGACGTCCCGAACGGGTCCGGCACCGTCACCTGCCGCGCGACCCGGTGGCCGCGGTCGCGGACCTCGACGCGCACCTGGTCACCGGTGCCCTCGGCGACCCACAGCGCCCGGCCGGACGGCTGCCAGCGGCACGCGGCCTCACCGGGCAGCGGCGCGTCCTCGGCACGGCCCGGCTCGCCGATCCACAGCCGCCCGCCCGACACCCAGGCCCACGTCCCGTCCGGCGCGACGGCGACGTCGTCGACCGGGCCACCCAGGTCGAGCCGCCCGGTCACGCCCAAGCCGCTGTCGAGGAGGGTCACCTCGCCCTCGGCCGAGATCGCGGCGTACCCGTCGCCGCGCGGGCGCACGAAGTACGCCCGGTGCCCGACGGTGACCGTCGCGGCGACCGGGATCTCCCTGGCGCTCACCCGTCCTCGTTCCTGGTGATGCGCAGCAGTCCCTCCTGGACCACGGTCGCGATCAGGGTGCCGTCCGCGGCGAAGAACCGGCCGGTCGCGAGCCCGCGCGCGCCGGAGGCGCTCGGGGACTCCGCGTCGTAGAGGAACCACTCGTCCGCGCGGAACGGGCGGTGGAACCACAGCGCGTGGTCCAGGCTCGCGCCGAGGACCTGGTCGAAGCCCCAGTACACGCCGTGCCGCACGAGCACGGAGTCGAGCAGCGTCATGTCGGAGGCGTAGGTGAGCACGCAGACGTGCAGCAGCTCGTCGTCCGGCAGCGTGCCGTCGGCACGCATCCAGACCTGGTTGCGCGCCTTGTTGTCGCGGCGGCCGCGCACCTCCCACGGCGGATCGGTGACGTAGCGGATGTCGATCGGCCGCGGCATGGTCGCGATCGGGCCGAGTTTCTCGGCGTACGCCTTCATGCTCTCCATGCGGGAGGGCAGCGCGTCCGGCGGCGGCACGTCCGGCATGGGTTCCGCGTGGTCGACGCCGGGTTCCGGGGTGTGGAACGACGCGGACAACGCGAAGATCGCCTTGCCGCGCTGCACCGCGATGACCCGCCGCGTCGTGAACGACCGACCGTCACGGATGCGATCCACCTCGTACACGATCGGGATGCTCGGATCGCCCGGCCGTATGAAGTACGCGTGCAGCGAGTGCACCTTCCGTTCGGCGGGCACGGTCCGCCCGGCGGCGACGAGCGCCTGCCCGGCGACCTGCCCGCCGAACACCCGGACGGGTGAGTCCGACGGGCTGACCCCGCGGAAGATGTTCTCCTCGATGCGCTCCAGGTCCAGGAGCGCGACCAGCCCGTCCAGTACCGGCTGGCCGCGCAGGACCCGGTTCTTCGCGAGGTCGGCAGCGGCCTGACGTGCCGCTTCGGTCATGTGAGCACCCTCCGCGCGCGGGGCTCAGGCGTGGTCTTCCTCCCCGAGCCGGTGGACTCGGATGAGGTTAGTCGAGCCGACCGTGCCGGGCGGGGACCCCGCCACGACCACCACGAGGTCGCCTGGCTGGTACCGGCCGATGGACAGCATGGCGTTGTCGACCTGGCGGACCATGAGGTCGGTCGAGCTGACCTCCGGCACCATGAAGGTCTCGACACCCCAGGTCAGCGCGAGCTGGCTGCGCACGGCGGGTTCCGGCGTGAAGGCCAGCAGCGGCAGGTGGGTGTGCAGGCGCGCGAGGCGGCGGACCGTGTCACCGGACTGGGTGAACGCGACGAGGGCCTTGGCGTTGAGCCGCTCGCCGATGTCGCGGGCCGCGTAGGAGATCACGCCGCGCTTGGTGCGCGGGACGTGCGTCAGCGGCGGCACGACCACGGACTCGCTCTCGACCGCCTCGACGATGCGCGACATCGTCTGCACGGTCTCGATCGGGTACCGCCCGACGCTGGTCTCGCCGGACAGCATGACCGCGTCGGCGCCGTCGAGCACCGCGTTGGCGACGTCGGAGGCCTCCGCGCGCGTCGGCCGGGAGTTGTTGATCATCGACTCGAGCATCTGCGTCGCGACGATCACCGGCTTGGCGTTCTCGCGCGCGATCTGGATCGTGCGCTTCTGCACCAGCGGCACCTGCTCGAGCGGCAGCTCGACACCCAGGTCGCCGCGGGCGACCATGACCCCGTCGAAGGCGAGCACGATCGCCTCGAGGTTCGAGACGGCCTCGGGCTTCTCCAGCTTGGCGATGACCGGCAGCCTGCCCTTGCCGACCCGGTCCATCACCTGGTGGACCAGGTCGATGTCGGCCGGGGAGCGCACGAAGGACAGGGCGACGAAGTCGACGCCCAGCTGGAGCGCGAACTCCAGGTCCTCGATGTCCTTCTCGGACATGGCCGGGACGGAGACGTCCATGCCGGGCAGCGAGATGCCCTTGTTGTTGCTGACCTTGCCGCCCTCGGTGACCTCGCAGACCACGTCCGGCCCGGCCACCTCGAGGACGGTGAGGCCGACGTTGCCGTCGTCGACCAGCAGCCGGTCCCCGGCCTTCGCGTCCTTGGCGAGGCCCTTGTAGGTGGTGGACACGCGGTCGTGGGTGCCCTCGACGTCCTCGACGGTGATCCGCACGACGTCGCCGACCCGCCACTCGGCCTTGCCGCCGGCGAACGTGCCGAGGCGGATCTTCGGGCCCTGCAGGTCGGCCATGATGCCGACGGCCCGCCCCGACTCGTCACTCGCCGAGCGGACCAGGTCGTAGACCTGCTTATGGTCGCTCTGGCTGCCGTGGCTGAAGTTCATCCTGGCGACGTCCATGCCGGCCGCGACCAGGGCGCGCACCTTCTCCGGTGTCGCCGTCGCCGGCCCCAGAGTGCATACAATCTTCGCTCGTCGACTCACGGACACGTAGCTTAGCCCCCTGCGCTGGAACGATCCCGAAATACTGAGCAGTAATCAGCGGATCGATCCAGAAAGTTATCGAGGTGTTGGTCCACCGGACGTCCGGCGGCTGTTCCGCACTCCGCGTTCCCCGGGCCCGGGTGCTTCAAACGGTCCTGCCGGATGTGCGGCTGCACCTGCGATGACCTGCTCTTTGACGCGTCCGGACCTGATCGTGGTGCCCGCGGCGCGGTGGCAGGCGGGTCCACGTGCGACGGAGCGGCACGCGGTCGGGGCGTTCCCACCTTTCGGACCTCGGAGGCCTGGATCAGGCGCTGCTCCGGGCTGAGCGCGGCCGCCGGCCCCCGATTTCCAGCCTAGCGGCGGGCACCGACAGCGAGCCGCGGCGAACCGGCGCGACCGCCGGGTTGTCCACAGCCGAGCCGGTTGTCCACAGCGGCCCGTTCCGGCGCCCGCCGATGTCGGTGCCCGCCGGTACGCTGGCAACCGGGGGCCGGAGGCCTCAGCGGCGCGGCACCTCCGAGATGCCCACGTGATCAGCGGCCCACTCGTTGATCGGCCGCAGCGCGCGGAACGCCGTGCGCACCCGGTTGAACGTCTCCCGCTCGTGCAGCGCGTCGTCCGGTTCCCAGACCTTGATCGCGTACAGCGACCGGTGCCGCAGCAGGTCGATCCTCGGGTGGTCGGCGTCGAAGCCGCGCGGCTTGGTCTTCAGCTGCTCGCCGCGGATCTCCCAGCCGCCGCGGCGCAGCTTGCCGACGATGTCCGCCAGCGCCTTCCCGTGCACGTCCTCGGCGACCGCCGTGCGGAACCGGGCCAGCTGGTCCGGCTCCAGGTGGAAGCACCCGCCGCCGACCCGCAACCCGGCAGGCCCGACCTCCACGTAGAACGCCCCCGCCCCGCGGCCCGGCTCGATGACACCGCCGCAGTGCGTCTTGTACGGGGTCTTGTCGCGGGCGAACCGGACGTCGCGGTACGGCCGGAACACCGTCACGCGGCTGGACTCGGTCGCGAACTCCGGCGACAGCTCCGCGAGCAGTTCCTCCATGGGCGCGCGGACGTCGGCGGCGTAGACGTGCTTGTTGTCCTCCCAGTACGACTTCGAGTTGTCGGCCTCCAGGCCGTCGTAGAAGTCGATCGCGTGCTCGCCGAACCCCGTGAACGCCATGGCCGCAGTATGCAACGAGGGGGCGACCGCGACGGCCGCCCCCTCGCACCCCGGAATCAGGCCGCCTGTGCCTGGTTGTAGAGGTTCTGGGCGTCGGCGCCGAAGTACGGGCCGAACATCCAGGTCGGGATGAAGTTGATCTTGTAGCTGTTCACCGAGTTCACGAGGCCGGTGCCGCTCGCCTCGCTGAACTGCAGGAACCACGGCCCGCCGCTGGCGCCGCCGGTCATGTTGCACGTCATGCCGATGCCGTTGGACAGGAAGGCGTTGAACACCGTGCCGCTGCAGTAGATCATCTTCGTGCCGTCGTACGGCGAGGCCGCGGGCCAGCCGAACGCGTACATGTTCTGCCCGCGCGCCTGGTTGAACGCGACACCCTGGCCGCCGACGACGTCGGTGAGGCTCTGACCGTTCAGCTGGTTCACGACCGCGGCGCCGACGTCGTAGTTGATGTCCTCCGACGCGACCCACTGCGGCGTCGCCATGGTCGCCCGCGCGGTCCACGTGCCGTACGGGGCGTTGCCGTTGTTGTACGCCGGCACGAACACCCAGTTCGTGTGGAACGCGCCGTCGAGCTTCACGCAGTGCCCGGCGGTGATCACCGTGCTCTTGTTCGCGCTGGTCACGGCGTTGCCGGAGCACGAGGCCTGCCGGCCCTGGTACGTGAAGAACACGCGGCCCGCGGTCGTGACCACCTTGCCGCCGCCGGTCCACGCCGCGCCGCCCGACGGGAACGCCATCGTCGACGCGCCGTCCGACGGCGCCACGACCTGAGCGGCGCCCTTGGCGACGTCCTGGGTCAGCTTCGACGCGTCCACGCTCGGCAACAGCCGGTCCAGCGGGATCGCGTTGCGCATCGCCTCCGGTGTCCACTTCGCGGCGACCGCACGTGCCTCGGCCGCGGTGTCGGCGGCGAGGTGCACGGTGGCGTGCGCGGCCGGCGCGGCCGGCGCGGCCTGCGCGGTGGCCGTGAACGCCGGGACGGCGAGGCACGCGGCCGCCAGCGCCACTGCTGACCGCCACAACTTCTTGCTCATACGCACCTACCTTTCGGCTTACCCCGATCGAGTGAGCCGTGCAGGGGATAGGTCATCGTCGGACGTTACCCGGGGGTTTCGGGCCATCGGACCCGCCATTCGAGGGATGACATTCCCGGTGGTTCTACTCTGGCGACATGTTCACAGTGGACGGTCGAACGCTGCGCTGCGAGGACGTGCGGCAGGTGGCGCTGGAGCGGGACGCGGTGACGGTCGACGAGGCGGCCGTGCGCCGGGCCGAGGACGCGTGGCGGCTGGTCACCGAGCTGTCGGCACGCCGCGAGATCTACGGCCGCACCACCGGTGTCGGCGCCAACCGCGACCTCACCGTCGACGACGACTCCGGCCCCGAGCACGGCATGCGCCTGCTGCGCAGCCACGCGGGCGGCGCCGGTGACCCGCTGCCGGACGACCACGTGCGCGCCATGCTGCTGATCCGCCTCAACCAGCTCGCCGCGGGTGGCTCCGGCGTGCACCCGCGCCTGCTCACCGCGCTCGCCGAGGCGCTGACCAGCGGCGCGCTCCCCCGCGTCCACGCGACCGGCGCCATCGGCACCGGCGACCTGACCGTGCTGGCGGAGACGGCGCTGACGCTGGCAGGCGAGCGGCCGTGGGCGATCGGGCACCTGCCGCCGGTGCCGTTCGACACCTCCGACGCGCTCGCGTTCATGAGCAGCAACGCCGCGACCCTGGCAGAGGCGACGCTCGCGTGCCTGTCGCTGGAGCGGCTGCTGCGGGCGAGCCACGTGGTCGCGGCGCTGTCGTACGTCGTGCTCGGCGGCTCACCGGAGGCGTACGCGACCGCCGTGCACGCCGCGCGGCCGCACCCCGGGCAGGTGCAGTGCGCGGGCGAGATGCGGCGGCTGCTGGGCATGACCGGCGCGCCGAAGCCGGGCAGGCGCATCCAGGACCCGTACGGTCTGCGCGCGTTCCCGCAGGTCCAGGGCCCGGCGCTGGACGCGGTCGCGTACCTGCGGAACGTGCTGACCATCGAGATCAACGCCAGCACGGAGAACCCGATGGTGTCGCTCGCCGCCGGGGACGTGTTCCACCACGCGCACTTCCACACCGCCTACCTCGCGACCGCGCTGGACCAGGCGCGGGCGACCGTGCACCACGTCGCGGAGCTGTCCGCGGCCCGGCTGGGCGACCTGGTGGAGCCGTCGTTCACCGACCTGCCCGCGTTCCTCGCCGACGGCCCGCCCGGCAGCTCGGGCGTGATGATCCTGGAGTACGTGGCACACGACGCGCTCGCGATGCTGCGGCAGGCAGCGCTGCCGGTGACGCTCGGCACCGCGGTGGTGTCCCGCGGCGTGGAGGACCACGCGAGCTTCTCCACCCAGGCGGCGCGCCAGGCCAGAGCGGCGGTGGACGCGTACCGGCAGGTGCTGGCGTGCGAGCTGGTCGCCGCGGTGCGGGCGCTGCGCATGCGCCCGGCGGACCTGATGGACCTGCCGGTCCGTGACGCGTTCGACCTGGCGGACGCCTCACTGGACGAGAGCACCGCCGACCGCCCGTTCTCCGACGACCTCACGAAGGCGGCGGCCCTCCTGGAGCCGTTGTCCGAGATCTGACCTGGAATCATCACGACCGTGACCGACGAGGACAAAACGGGCAGTCAGGAGAGCGACGAGGAACCCACCGCCGGACTGGCCTTCGCGGCCGTCGGCTCGGTGCTGCTCGTGGGACTCGGCGTGCTCACGTTCGTCGTCGGCCTGCTGTCGCCGCTGATCACCGACGGCTGCGGCCCGGAGAGCGACTACCAGCCCGGCGAGCCGGACTGGTGCCGGCACTCGCAGACGGTGGTCAAGCTGCTGACGGTGCCCGTGTTGCTCGTCCTGCCCGGTGGCCTGCTGTTGACGTGGCTGCGGTTCGCGCCGCCCTACCGGCCGCGCGCGTGGGTGCCCCTCGTCTGCCTGGCGATCATCGCCGCGCTGTGGGTGGTGGCGAACAGCCTGCTGGCGGGCAAGCTCTTCTGACCCTGCTACAGTCACCGCTTATATAAGCGACGACTGTAGGAGTGTGCGATGACCCAGAAGATCACGACCTTCCTCATGTTCGAGGGCAAGGCCGAGGAGGCGATGACCTTCTACCGGTCGCTGTTCGCCGACGCGGAGGTGCTGTCGCTGACCCGGTACGGCCCGGAGGGCCCCGGCGCGGAGGGCTCGGTGATGCACGCGACCTTCACGCTCGCCGGGCAGGAGTTCATGTGCATCGACAGCGCCGTCAAGCACGGGTTCGGGTTCACGCCCGCCGTCTCGCTGTACGTCGACTGCGCCGACGAGGCGGAGATCGACCGGCTGTTCGCGGCGTTGTCGGCCGACGGCGGGGTGCTCATGCCGCTCGGGAACCACGGGTTCAGCAAGAAGTTCGGCTGGTGCAACGACCGGTTCGGCGTGTCCTGGCAGTTGAACCTGACCTGAGCGGGGGTTTGGTCCGGTCTGGCTTGGCGGTCTGGACTGGCGGTCTGGCTTGGCGGTCTGGCTTGGTGGTTTGCCTTGTGCGGGGTTTCGCCGTCCTGGGTTGTCCCCGTCCTGGGTGGTGTCCTCGCCGGACGGGCGTCCTCGCCGGAGGGCGTCCTGCCGGACGGGCCTCCTCGCCGGAGGGGCTGGTCTCCGGGATGGCGGGGGTCTTGCACGGGGCTGGTTTGGCAAGGACTGGTGTCCAGGGTCTGCCTGCCATCCCGTCGACCTCCCGGAGGGCTATCACACCGCGTCAAGGGGGCCCGACGGCTTTGGGCATGTGGGCGCGTCGTGCTTCGGGCCCCCTTGACCCGGCGTGATCGGGCTTCGCCAGGTCGACGGGATGGCAGGCAGCAGTCCTTTGTGGTGATGGGCTTGCGCCCTTCGACCTTGCCGTCGCCGATCGCGAGCGGCGGGTCACCAATCCCGAACGGCGGCTCGCCAACCCCGAGCAGCGGTTCGCCGATCCCAAGCGGCTCGCCAACGCCAAGCGGCGGTTCGTCAATCCCAAGCGGCTCGCCAACCCCAAGCGGCGGCTCGCCAATCCCGAGCGGCGGCTCGCCAATCCCGAACGGGTCACCAACCCCGAACGGCGGCTCGCCAGCCCCGAGCAGCGGGTCGCCAACCCCGAACGGGTCGCCCCCCCCGAACGGCGGCTCGCCCACCCCAAGCAGCGGCTCGCCCACCCCAAGCAGCGGCTCGCCAACCCCAAGCAGCGGCTCGCCAACCCCAAACGGCGGCTCGCCAACCCCAAGCAGCGGCTCGCCAACCCCAAACGGCGGCTCGCCCACCCCAAGCAGCGGCTCGCCAACCCCAAGCAGCGACTCGCCAACCCCAAGCGGCGGTTCGCCAACCCCAAGCGGCTCGCCAATCCCGAACGGGTCGCCAACCCCGAACGGCGGCTCGCCAACCCCAAGCAGCGGCTCGCCGATCCCAAGCGGCGGTTCGCCGATCCCGCGCGGCGGCGGGTCGCCGGTCCTCGGCGGCGGTCGCCGGTCGCGCGGCGCAAACGATTTCGCTGCTGCCGCCCAGTACCTCACCTAGGCAGCCCCCACCCGAACCCGGGGGGCCACCCCGACGCCAGTCTATCGGGGGGTGCCGACAGTTCCGGGGTTGTCGATCTTGGCTGTGGACAACGTGCCCGGCTGTGGACAACTCAGTCCGCTTCCTCCAGGAGGCGGCGGACCACGTCCGTCAGGTGGCGCTGGTCGGTGAGCGAGAGCTTGCTGACCAGCTCCGACGTGCGGGCCGTGACCTCGCAGTGGGTGCGCACCGCCAGTTCGTGCCCCGCCTCGGTCAGTGTCACCCACGTCACGCGGCGGTCGTTCTCGTCGCGGGCGCGGGTCAGCAGGCCGCGTTGCTCGGCACGGTCGACGAGGTTGGACAGCGCCGACTTCTCCATGTGCAGCTGCCGACCCAGGTCGGCCATGCGGATGCGGCCCGGCACCACGACCGCGCAGATCAGCTCCGTCTGCTGCTGCGACAGGCCGTGCGAGCGACCCACGTCGGCGAACAGGTGCAGCACGTGGTGCGAGAGCCCGACCAGTGCCGTGGCGAGTTCGCGATCGTCTGTGGTCATCGCGTTCCAGCCTACCCGATTGGTTCATGCTATAAATGGTTTACGACGTGAATCAACAGGGAGGGAATGGTCATGACCGTCTTCGGTTTCGGGCTCGACTCCGCCTCGGCGTCGGCGGCGACGTTGCTGCGGCACGCGGAGCAGGCCGACCGGCAGGGGCTCGACGTGGTCAGCGTGTCCGACCACCCGTACTTCGGCGACCGGCTCGACGCCTACGCCGCGATCTCCGTGCTGCTCGGGCGCACGACGAACATCTCCGGGTTCGTCAACGTCACGAACCCGTTGCGCCCCACGGCGATGCTCGCGCGGACCGTGACGAGCCTGTCCGAGCTGACCGGCGGGCGGGTCGTGCTCGGCATGGGCGCCGGTGGCTCGTGGGAGGACATCGAGCGGATGGGCATGCCGCGCCGCGAACCCGCCGCGGCCGTGCGGGCGTTCGAGGAGTCGATGACCGTCGTGCGGCTGCTCTCCGGGGGCGGTGACCCGGTGACGTTCGACGGGGAGTTCCACCGGCTCGTGGACATCCCGCCGTCGGCCGCGCCGGCGCCGCGGATCTGGACCGGGTCCAACGGGCCGAAATCGCTTGCGGTGACGGGGAAACTCGCCGACGGGTGGATTCCCGGGCACGCGGCCGACTGGCTGAGTGACCGGTACCGCTGGTCGCGGCCGATCATCGACGAGGCGGCCACCGACGCCGGGCGGGCACCGTCCGATGTGGCCACGATCTACAACCTGCCCGGGCGGATCACCGACCGGCCGTTGCCGAACACGCGGCGGGACGGGCGCTGGCTCGGCGGCTCGGTCGACCAGTGGATCGACGAGCTGACCGGCGCGGTGCTCGAGCACGGCGCCGCCGGGTTCAGCTACTTCCCGGTCCAGGACGGCACCCCGGTCGACGTCCTGCTCGGGCGCTGGGCGGAGGAGATCGCACCGGCCGTGCGCGAGGCGGTGTCCACGAAAGCGGCCTGACCCCGCACATCGTCGTGCGGGGTCAGGCGTCACGTGGCCCGCACGACGTTGTGCGGGCCCAAGTTCTCAGACGACGGCCAGTGGCAGTGCCGTCGGGATCACCGGGGCGGGCAGGTCGGAGTGGCCGGTGAGGAACGCGTCCACGGCGTTGGCCACCGACCGGCCCTCCGCGATCGCCCACACGACGAGGGACGCGCCGCGGTGGGCGTCGCCGCAGACGAAGACGCCCTCGGACCGGGTCTGCCAGTCCGAACCGCACGACAGGGTGCCGCGGGCGGTGAGCGACAGGCCGAGGCCGTCGAGCAGCGGCATGCGCTCCACGCCCTCGAAGCCGATCGCCAGCAGCACCAGGTCGGCAGGCAGCTCCTCGACGTGGTCGTTCACCGGGGTGACCTCGCGGACGCCCGTCACCGGGTCGCGGCGGACCCTCACCTCACGCAGCCGGACCGCGCGGACGTTGCCGTCGCCGTCGTCCACGAAGGACTCGACCGCGACCGCGAACCGCCGCTCCCCCGCCTCCTCGTGCGCGGGGTAGGTACGCAGGATCCACGGCCACACCGGCCACGGCGACCGCTCGTCGTCGCGGACCGTCGGCGGCTGCGGGTACTGGTCGAGCTGCGTCACCGACGTGGCGCCCTGGCGGGTCGCGGTGCCGTAGCAGTCGGCGCCGGTGTCACCGCCGCCGATCACGATCACGTGCTTGCCCTGCGCGGAGATCGTGGTCGGGCCGTCGCCCTCGCACTCCTTGTTGGCGGGCACCAGGTGCTCCATCGCGAGGTGCACGCCGTTCAGGTGCCGGCCGGGGATGTCCGGTGCGTCGCGGCCGCGCAGCGCGCCGACTGCCAGGACCACCGCGTCGTACTGGGACTTCAACGTCTCCACCGACAGGTCGCCCGGCTTGCTGCCGCCGACCTCGCAGCCCGTCACGAACCGGGTGCCCTCCTCACGCAACTGCGCGAGGCGCCGGTCGAGGACCTTCTTCTCCATCTTGAACTCGGGGATGCCGTACCGCAGCAGCCCGCCGAGCCGGTCGTCCCGCTCGTACACGGTGACCTCGTGCCCGGCGCGGGTCAGCTGCTGCGCCGCCGCGAGGCCGGCGGGGCCGGAACCCACGACCGCGACCTTCTTGCCCGACGACACGATCGCCTGGCGCGGGCGGATCAGGTCCTTCTCCCACGAGACCTCGGCGATGGTCTCCTCGACGCGCTTGATCGCGACCGCGCCGCCGGACAGCGGGTTGATCGCCAGCACGCACGCCGCCTCGCACGGCGCCGGGCACAGCTTCCCGGTGAACTCGGGGAAGTTGTTGGTGGCGTGCAGGCGGTTGCTGGCCGCGGGCCAGTCACCGACCCGCACGAGGTCGTTCCACTCCGGGATCAGGTTGCCGAGCGGGCAGCCCGCCGAACCCGAGTGGCAGAACGGGATGCCGCAGTCCATGCACCGCGTCGCCTGCGCGCGGACCTGCTTGTTCCGCTCCTCGGGCTCCTGGTCGAGGTACACCTCGCGCCAGTCGGCCAGCCGGTCCGGCTTGGGCCGCTTCGGTGCGTCTTTCCGCTCGTGCTTGAGAAAACCGCTGGGGTCAGCCACGCGAAGCCTCCATGACCGCCTCGTCGATGTCGCGCCCCTCGGCCGCGGCGAGCCGCATCGCCTCGAGCACGCGCTGGTAGTCGCGCGGCATGACCTTCGTGAAGGACGCCGCGCGGCGTGTCCAGTCGCCCAGCAGCGACGCTGCTACCGCCGATCCGGTGTGCTTGTGGTGCGCGGCGACGACGTCGCGCAGCCACCTCAGGTCCTCGGTGGACGGTCGCTGCAGGTCGACCATCGCCGTGTTGACCATCTTCTCGTCCAGGTCGAGCACGAACGCGATGCCGCCGGACATGCCGGCCGCCAGGTTGCGCCCGGTCGGCCCGAGCACCACTGCCCGGCCGCCGGTCATGTACTCGAACGCGTGGTCGCCCACCCCTTCGGCGACCGCGGTGGCGCCGGAGTTGCGGACGCAGAACCGTTCCCCGACGCGGCCGCGCAGGAAGATCTCCCCGCTGGTCGCGCCGTAGGCGATCACGTTGCCGCCGATCACCTGCTGCTCGGCGGCGAACGCCGAGTCGGGGTGCGGGCGCACGATGATCCGCCCGCCGGACAGGCCCTTGCCGACGTAGTCGTTGGCGTCGCCGACCAGATCGAGCGTGATGCCCGCCGGGAGGAACGCGCCGAGCGACTGGCCCGCGGAGCCCGTCAGTTCGATCTGGATGGTCCCGTCGGGCAGGCCCTCCCCGCCGTAGCGGCGGGTGACCTCGGCGCCCAGCAGGGTGCCGACGGTGCGGTTCACGTTGCGCACCGGCAGCTCCAGCTTCAACGGGTGTGCGTCCTCCAGCGCCGCCTCGGCGAGCTGGATGAGCGTGCGGTCGAGCGCCTGGTCGAGGCCGTGGTCCTGGCCACGGATCCGGCGGCGGGCGCTCGAGTAGGTGGTCTCCGGCACCTCGAACACCGGCGACAGGTCGAGGCCCTTGGCCTTCCAGTGGTCGACGGCGTCGTCGACGTCCAGCAGCTCCGCGTGCCCGATCGCCTCGTCGAGGGTGCGGAAACCGAGTTCCGCCAGGTACTCCCGCACCTCGTTCGCGACGAAGTGGAAGAAGTTGACCACGTGCTCGGCCTGGCCCGTGTACCGCTCGCGCAGCACCGGGTTCTGCGTCGCGACGCCGACCGGGCAGGTGTCCAGGTGGCAGACGCGCATCATGACGCAGCCCGCCACGATCAGCGGCGCGGTCGCGAAGCCGTACTCCTCGGCGCCGAGCAGCGCCGCGACCACGACGTCGCGGCCGGTCTTCATCGCGCCGTCCACCTGCACGGTGATCCGGTCGCGCAGACCGTTGAGCATCAGCGTCTGCTGCGTCTCGGCGAGCCCGACCTCCCACGGCGTGCCCGCGTGCTTCAGCGAGTTCAGCGGGGAGGCGCCGGTGCCGCCGTCGTGGCCCGAGATGAGCACCACGTCCGCGTGCGCCTTCGACACCCCGGCCGCGACCGTGCCCACACCCAGCTCGCTGACCAGCTTCACGTGCACGCGGGCGTGCTCGTTCGCGTTCTTGAGGTCGTGGATGAGCTGCGCCAGGTCCTCGATCGAGTAGATGTCGTGGTGCGGCGGCGGGGAGATGAGGCCGACCCCCGCGGTCGAGTGCCGCGTGCGTGCGATCCACGGCCACACCTTGTTGGGCGGCAGCTGACCGCCCTCGCCCGGCTTCGCGCCCTGCGCCATCTTGATCTGCAGGTCGGTCGCGTTGACCAGGTACTCGCTCGTCACACCGAACCGGCCGGACGCGATCTGCTTGACCGCCGACCGCCGCTCCGGGTCGTAGAGCCGGTCGGTGTCCTCGCCGCCCTCACCGGAGTTCGAGCGCCCGCCGATGCGGTTCATCGCGATGGCAAGGGTTTCGTGTGCCTCACGGCTGATCGAGCCGTAGGACATGGCGCCGGTGTTGAAGCGCTTGAGGATGTTCTCGACCGGCTCGACCTCGTCGAGCGGGATCGGCGCGCGGCCCTCGGTCCGGAACCTGAACAGCCCGCGCAGCGCGCCGCCCTCGCGGTTGAGCCGCTCCACCTCTTCGGTGTACTTGCGGTACACCTCCTCGCGCCGCGTCCTCGTCGCGTGCTGCAACAGGAAGACGGTCTCCGGCGTGAACAGGTGCAGCTCGCCCTCGCGGCGGTAGGCGTACTCGCCGCCGACCTCGAGGCGCCGGTGGACGCGGTCGGTCGGGTTCTCCGGGTACGCCTGGTGGTGCCGCACGGCGACCTCGGCGGCGATCACGTCGAGGCCGACGCCGCCCAGCTTCGAACTGGTGCCGGTGAAGTACTCGTCCAGCACCTCGTTCGCGAGCCCGAACGCCTCGAACACCTGCGCCGCGGTGTAGGCGCCGACGGTCGAGATGCCCATCTTCGACATGATCTTGAGCACGCCCTTGACCAGCGCGCCCACGTAGTTGCGCACGGCCCGCTGCGGCTCGATGCCGGTGATGGCGCCGCGGCGCACCATGTTCTCGATGGTCTCGAACGCCAGGTACGGGTTGACCGCCGCGGCGCCGTAACCCAGCAGCAGCGCCACGTGGTGGACCTCACGCGCGTCCCCGGTCTCGACGACCAGCGCGACGCGGAGGCGTTCCTTGGTGCGCACCAGGTGGTGGTGCACCGCGGACACCAGCAGCAGCGACGGGATCGGCGCCATGCGGTGGTCGGCGTCCCGGTCGGACAGCACGAGCGTGCGGGCACCGGCGGCGATGGCCTCCGACGCCTCGCGGCGCACCCGCTCGATGGCGGCGGCGAGCGCGTCGCCCCCACCGTCCACTTCGTACAGCCCGGCGATGACCGTGCAGGCGTAGCCGGGCATGTCGCCGTCGTCGTTGACGTGGATCAGCTTCGCCAGCTCGTCGTTGTCGATCACCGGGTACGGCAGCTGGATGTGGCGGCACGACGCGGGACCGGGCTCGAGCAGGTTCTGCTCGGGGCCCATGATGCGCTGCACCGAGGTGACGATCTCCTCGCGGATCGCGTCCAGCGGCGGGTTCGTCACCTGGGCGAAGTTCTGCTTGAAGTAGTCGTAGAGCAGCCGGGACCGCTTCGACAGCGCCGCGGGCGGTGTGTCGGTGCCCATCGACCCGATCGGCTCCGCGCCGGTGACCGACATCGGCGCGAGCAGGATCTTCAGCTCCTCCTCGGTGTAGCCGAAGGAGAGCTGGCGGCGCAGCACGGACTCGTTGGTCTGCACGACGTGCTCGCGGTCGGGCAGGTTCGCGAGCTTGAGCAGTCCGGCGTGCAGCCACTCCTCGTACGGGCGCTCCGCGGCGAGCTCCGACTTGATCTGGTCGTCGTCGACGATCGTGCCTGCCTCGGTGTCCACGAGGAACATGCGGCCGGGCTGCAACCGTCCCTTCGCGACGACCTGGTCCGGTGGGACGTCGAGCACACCGGTCTCGCTCGCGAAGATGACGCGGTCGTCGGTGGTGCGCCACCACCGCGCCGGACGCAGGCCGTTGCGGTCGAGCACCGCGCCGACGAGCGTGCCGTCGGAGAAGGTGACCGACGCCGGGCCGTCCCACGGCTCCATCAGGCTCGCGTGGAACTTGTAGAACGCGCGCCGCTTCGGATCCATGGTGGCGTTGTTCTCCCACGCCTCCGGGATCATCATCAGCACCGCGTGCGGCAGGCTGCGCCCGCCGAGGTGCAGCAGTTCGAGGACCTCGTCGAAGGACGCGGAGTCCGAGCCCTCGGGGTCGCAGATGGGGTACAGCCGCGTGAGGTCGCCGGGGATGAGGTCGCTCGCCAGCAGCGCCTCGCGGGCCCGCATGCGGTTGCGGTTGCCGCGGATCGTGTTGATCTCACCGTTGTGCGCGACGAACCGGAACGGGTGCGCGAGCGGCCACGACGGGAACGTGTTGGTGGAGAACCGGCTGTGCACCAGCGCGATCGCGCTCTCGAGCCGCGGGTCGGTGAGGTCGGTGAAGAACACCGGCAGCTGCGCGGTCGTCAGCATTCCCTTGTAGACGACCGTGCGCGCGGACAGCGACGGGAAGTAGACGCCGCAGCCGGCCGCCACGCTCTCGTGCTCGGCGCGCTTGCGCAGGCAGAACGCCAGCCGGTCCAGCTCGAGACCGCCGATCCGGTTGCCGGCGCCGTCGGTGGGCGCGGCCACGAAGGGCATCGCGAAGTGCGGCATGACCGAACGCGCGGTCGGGCCGACGTCGGCGGCGTCCGGCGCGATCGGCACGTCCCGCCAGCCGAGGACCTCGAGGCCCTCTTCCTTGGCGATGCGCTCGACCAGCGAGACGGCTCTGGCCCGCTGGTCGAGGTCCTGGGGCAGGAAGGCGATGCCCGCCGCGTAGGTGGCGGCACCGTCCCGCGCCGGGGCGGGGAGTTCGAAGTCGACGACCGCGCGCAGCAGGCCGTCGGGGAGCTGGAGCAGGATGCCCGCGCCGTCGCCGCTGGTGGGCTCGGCGCCCGCGGCACCGCGGTGCTCCAGGTTGGCCAGCGCCACGAGGGCGTCGGTCACGATGCCGTGTGACCTGCGCCCCTGGATGTCGGCGACCATCGCCACGCCACACGCGTCACGTTCGGTGGTGGGGTCGTAAAGACCTCGTGCGGTGGGTACGGCGGAATAGATCACGCGTCGACCTCCCTCGTCGTCCTCGCGCTCAACTGTTAGCTGGGCGCGGGACGGCGGTGGCCCGCGTGTTGACGTGAGCTTAACAGTCCCGAAACCCAGGAGCCATGAGTCGACAGCGGATTTTCGCCGTCGGATGTAACGATCTGGGTGATCCCCGCGATAAAGCGCCCTTCGCCCTGGTGGGGCTCCTCGGGAGCCGGCTGCCTCGCCTACGTGAGCGTAACCGACGACGCCTGGAATGGAAGAACAGCGAACCGTGCCTGCCTGTTGACAAGGAGTCGTGAGAGCGCTTCCATGGGCAGCGGCAACATCTGCGGCCCATTTGCGGGCACTCGGAACCCCTGCCCGAGCGTGACGAGGAGGTCACCGCCCATGCCCAGTACACGCGCGCCATCGCGGAGAAGGTTCGCACTCGGCGCGGCCGCCGCAGCGGCACTCGTGATCGCACCACTCACCTACACGGCGGAGGCCTCCGTGCCGCCGCCCGACTCCGGCTGGACGCAGGTCTGGGCGGACGACTTCAACGGCTCGGCCGGCACGCTGCCGTCGTCGTCGAACTGGATCTTCGACATCGGGCACGGCTATCCCGGCGGCCCAGGCAACTGGGGCACCGGCGAGATCGCCTACCACACCAACAACCCCGCGAACGTCAGCCTCGACGGCGGCGGCAACCTGCGCATCACTCCCCTGCGGGACAGCGCGGGCAACTGGACCTCGGCCCGCATCGAGACCCAGCGGGGCGACTTCAAGCCCCCGTCGGGCGGCACGCTGCGCATCGAGGGCCGCATCCAGATGCCGAACGTCACCGGCAACGCGGCACTCGGCTACTGGCCCGCGTTCTGGGCGCTCGGTTCGCCCTACCGGGGCAACTACTGGAACTGGCCGGGCATCGGCGAGTTCGACATCATGGAGAACGTCAACGGGATCAACGCCGTGTGGGGCGTGCTCCACTGTGGCGTGAACCCGGGCGGGCCGTGCAACGAGACCCAGGGCATCGGCGCGAACCGGGCGTGCCCCGGCAGTTCCTGCCAGTCGGCCTTCCACACCTACCGGTTCGAGTGGGACGACGGCGCGAAGCAGCTCCGCTGGTACGTCGACGGCCAGCAGTTCCACTCGGTGTCGCAGAGCCAGATCGGCACCGACACGTGGAACCAGATGACCTCCCACGCGGGGTACTTCATCCTGCTGAACCTCGCGATCGGCGGAGCCTTCCCGGACGGCGTGGCCGGCTTCCGGACCCCGACGGCCGAGACCGTGCCCGGCCGTCCGATGCTGGTGGACTACGTCGCCGTGTGGTCGCGCGGCGGCGGTGGCGGCAACCCGACCGACCCGCCGCCCAGCACCGCCTACCGGCAGATCGAGGCGGAGAGCTTCCAGCAGCAGGCGGGCGTGCAGGTCGCGGGCGCGGCGAACACCGGCGGCGGCCAGTACATGGGCTGGATCGCGAACGGCGACTGGGCGCTGTACCGGGGTGTCGACTTCGGTTCCACCGCGGCGCGGCAGTTCACGGCCAGGGTGGCGTCCGGTGCCGCCGGCGGCGTGAGCGGGCTGGTCGAGGTGCGCCTCGACGCCAGGTCGAACCCGCCGATCGGCAGTTTCGCGGTCGCCAACACGGGCGGCTGGGAGAGCTGGCGGAACATCCCGGCCAACATCTCCGGGGTCACGGGCGTGCACGACGTGTACCTGACGTTCACCAGCGGCCAGCCCGCGGACTACGTGAACGTGGACTGGTTCACCTTCGCTCGCTGAGCCCGGTAGACGGCGATCCGCGCGACCCGAACAGGCCATGCGGAGGCTCGGATCGCTTCTCGCCGGTCCCCGTACCCCGTCCCAGGTGCGGGGACCGGCACTTTTGTCCGCAACGTCCCGGTTACGGGGTCTTGACTTGAGCGCGGTCGCCCGAGATCCTTCGTGCACCCATGAGAGCGCTCTCACGCTCCACGCGGGAGCTGAGAGACGGAGCGGTCGCCGTCTGGACCGAGGAGCGCGCGCAGGCGCGCCAGCGCCGAGCACGCGACGAGGGAAGACGGCGGTTGAGCGGAGGAGCGAAGCGACCAATGACCACACTGTCGTGGCCTCAGGAGGCCAACCATGCGTAACTCAGGGATCGTCGCGTGCGTTGCCGCGACCGCCCTCGTCCTCACGGCCTGTGGTTCGGGCGGTGACTCCGGCGAGAGCGGCGGCAGCGACACGATCACGATCAACGTCTTCGGCGACAGCTTCTCGCTGCCGGACAACCGCGAGCTGTACGAGGAGTACGAGAAGGCGCACGGCGTCAAGATCGTCGAGAACCGCAGCGACTTCGGCACGCACCACCAGAACCTGCAGGCCCGGCTGACCGCGGGCTCGGGCACGGCGGACCTCGAGGTGATCGAGGTCGGCCAGGTGTCCGGCTTCATCGGGCAGTCGGACCTGTTCGTCGACTTCAAGGACAAGGGCGTCGACACGAGCCAGTGGACCGAGTCGACGATCCAGCGCGCGACCAACCCGGACGGTGGCGCGTTGATCGGCCTGCCGACCGACATCGGCGGCCTCGCCATGTGCTACCGGACGGACCTGTTCTCCCAGGCGGGCCTGCCGACCGACCGCGACCAGGTCTCCGCGTTGTGGGAGACGTGGGAGGACTACGTCGACGTCGGCAAGCGGTTCCAGCAGAAGATGCCGAAGACCAAGTGGTTCGACGCGGGCGGGCACGTGTTCACCGGCATCCTCGGCAACGAGGAGGAGACGTTCTACAACGCCGACGGTGAGCTGATCGTCGAGAAGAACCCGGCCGTGAAGGACGCGTGGGACCTCACGGTCGACGCGATCAAGGCAGGCCAGTCGGCCGCGCTGCCGGAGTTCTCGCCCGAGTGGAACACCGGTTTCCAGCAGGGCCAGTTCGCCACGATCACCTGCCCCGCGTGGATGATGGGCTACATCCAGGGCAACGCGCCGGACACCAAGGGCAAGTGGGACATCGCGAAGATCCCCGGCGGCTCCGGCAACTGGGGCGGCTCGTACGTGACGGTGCCCGCGCAGGGCAAGAACGTCGACAAGGCCGTCGAGCTGGCGAAGTGGCTGACCGCGCCGGAGCAGAACATCAAGCTGTTCAAGACGATCGGCAACTTCCCGAGCCAGGAGTCGACCTGGTCGCAGCCGGAGGTCGCGGACTTCACGTCCGAGTTCTTCTCGAACGCGCCCGCCGGGAAGATCTACCCCGAGTCGCTGGAGAACGCGCCGGTGCAGGTGGTCGGCCCGCAGAGCGGCGTCATCGGCAACACCTTCGCCGGTGCGCTGAACAGCGTCGAACAGGGCACCGATCCCGAGAAGGCGTGGCAGTCGGCGATGTCCGACATCGAAGCCGCCGCGGGCGAGGGATGAGCACTCAGCTCACGGACCGTGGGGCGCCACCGAAGTCACCGGGGCGCCCCTCGGGGTCGTACTCGCGCAGGCGGACCTGGTGGTACCGCTTCTGGTACCGCCTCGACGTCAAGGGCTCGCCGTACCTCTACATCCTCCCGTTCTTCGGGCTGTTCGCGGTCTTCGGGCTGTTCCCGCTGATCTACACGGCGGTCATCTCGACCACCGCGTGGAGCCCGCGCAAGCCCGGCAGCGAGGACGTCTCGGTCGGCCTGGACAACTACACCAGGCTGTTCGCCGACGAGAACTTCCACAACGCGCTGCTCAACACGTTCGGCATCGGCATCGTGTCGACGGTGCCGCAGCTGTTGCTGGCGCTGGGCATCGCGCACCTGCTGAACTACCGGCTGCGCGGGCGGCTGTTCCTGCGCATGGGCGTGCTGGTCCCCTACATCACGTCGGTGGCGGCGGTCGCACTGATCTTCAACCAGATCTTCGCCCGCGACTTCGGGTTGCTGAACTGGTTCCTGCAGCCGTTCATGGAGAACCCGGTCGACTGGCGTGCCGAGAAGTGGTCGTCGTGGCTCGCGGTGTCGTCGATGGTGATCTGGCACTGGACCGGCTACAACGCGCTGATCTACCTGGCGGCGATGCAGACCATCCCGTACGAGCTGTACGAGTCGGCGTCGATCGACGGGGCGAGCCGCCGGCAGCAGTTCTGGCACATCACGATCCCCAGCCTGCGGCCGACCATCATCTTCACGGTGATCGTGTCGACCATCGGCGCGCTGCAGCTGTTCGCCGAACCGTTCCTGTTCGACACCACCCGCAACAACAACGGCGGCCCGGAACGCGAGTTCCAGACCGTGGTCCTCTACCTGTACCAGCAGTTCTGGACGAACGGGCGGTACGGGTACGCGGCCGCGATCGCGTGGACCCTGTTCCTCGTCACCGTCGTGATCGCACTGGTCAACTTCCTGCTGGTGCGCCGGATCCGATCGGCGGACGACTGATGGCACGACGACGGTCACCGGACCAGGCCCGCTGGGGCACGTACGCGATCCTGTTCGCGATCATCATCGTCTCGATCTTCCCGCTGTACTGGTCGATCGTGGTGTCCTCCCGCGACCAGTCGGCGATCGGCCGCTATCCCCCGCCGCTCGTGCCGGGCGGCTCGCTGTGGGACAACCTGGCCACGGCGTTCGAGCAGGGCAACTTCGGGCTGGCGCTGACGAACTCGGTGATCGTCGCCGGCACCATCACGGTCGCGGTCGTGTTCACGTCCACGCTCGCCGGTTTCGCGTTCGCCAAGCTGACCTTCCGCGGCCGCGGCGGGCTGTTCACCGCGGTGGTCGCCACGATGCTGGTGCCGACCCAGCTCGCGATCATCCCGCTGTACATCATGGTCACCAAGTGGTTCGGCTGGGCCAACGACCTGCGTGGCGTGATCGTGCCCGCGCTGGTGAGCGCGTTCGGCGTGTTCTTCATGCGCCAGTACCTGTACTCGGCGATGCCGACCGAGCTGCTGGAGGCGGGGCGCGTGGACGGCGCGTCGACGCTGCGGATCTACTGGAACGTGGTGCTGCCCATCGCGCGGCCGGGCGCGGCGGTGCTGGGGCTGCTCACGTTCATCACCTACTGGAACGACCTGTTCTGGCCGCTGATCCTGCTGAACACGCAGAACCCGACCGTGCAGGTGGCGATCGCCAACACGCGCAGCGGCATCGAGGTGGACTACTCGCTCGTGCTCGCGGGGACGGTCATCGCGACGTTCCCGATGCTGATCGTGTTCTTGTTGCTCGGCAGGCAGATCATCGGAGGGATCATGCAGGGGGCGGTGAAGGGATGAACGGAGCTCGCGGAGTGAACCACCAGCCACTGAGGTTTCCCGAGGGGTTCGTGTGGGGCGCGGCGACGGCGGCGTACCAGATCGAGGGCGCGGCGGCCGTGGACGGGCGTGGCCCCTCCATCTGGGACACGTTCAGCCACACGCCGGGCCGGGTCGCGAACGGCGACACCGGGGACGTGGCGGCCGACCACTACCGGCGGTTCCGCGACGACGTGCGGCTGATGGCCGAGCTGGGCCTGGCCGCGTACCGGTTCTCGGTGTCGTGGCCGAGGATCCAGCCGACGGGCAAGGGCCCGGCGAACGCGCCGGGGCTGGACCACTACGAGCGCCTGGTGGACGAGCTGGTCGCGCACGGCATCGAGCCGATGCTGACGCTCTACCACTGGGACCTGCCGCAGGAGCTGGAGGACTCCGGCGGCTGGGGGGCGCGGGACACCGCGGCCCGGTTCGCGGAGTACGCCGAGCTCGTAGGGGCACGGCTCGGCGACCGGGTCCCCGTCTGGACCACGCTGAACGAGCCGTGGTGTTCCGCCTTCCTCGGGTACGCCTCCGGTGAGCACGCGCCGGGGCGGACCGACCCGGCGCTCGCGCTGCGGGCCGCCCACCACCTGCTGCTGGCGCACGGGCTGGGCACGCAGGCGCTGCGCGGGGTGCTGCCGGAGTCCGCGCGGGTGTCGATCGCGCTGAACCTGTCGTCGGTGCTGCCCGTGCAGACGTCGACGGCCGCGACGAACGCCGTGCGCCGGATCGACGGGCTGGCGAACCGCCTGTTCCTGGACCCGCTGTTCCGCGGCCACTACCCCGTCGACGTCCTGCGCGACACGGCCCGGCTCACCGACTGGTCGTTCGTGCTGCCCGCCGACCTGGCGGTGATCGCGGCGCCGATCGACCTGCTGGGCATCAACTACTACACGCCGACGCTGGTGGACGTGGGCATGCCGCACGACGGGCCGTCGCCGTGGCCGGGCTGCCGCGACGTCCGGTTCGTCCAGCCACCCGGCCCGCAGACGGCCATGGGCTGGGCGATCGACGCGCAGGGCCTGCGCAACGTGGTGCACCGGCTGCACGACCAGTACCGCCCGATACCGTTGATGATCACGGAGAACGGCGCCGCGTTCGACGACGAGCCGGGCGTCGACGGGGTGCGGGACGACGACCGGATCGCCTACCTGCGGGACCATCTGGAGGTCGTGCACGAGGCGATCACGCACGGGGTGGACCTTCGGGGATACTTCGTGTGGTCGTTGCTGGACAACTTCGAGTGGGCCTACGGCTACGCGAAGCGGTTCGGCATCGTGCACGTGGACTACGAGACGCAGGCGCGGGTGTGGAAGGACAGTGCACACTGGTACCGGCAGGTGATTCGGACGAACGGCATAGACGAGGAATGAATTCGAAGCCCACGCTCGACACCGTCGCCGCCGAGGCGGGGGTGTCGCGGGCGACCGTGTCCAGGGTGATCAACGGGTCGCCGAGGGTGTCCCCCGAGGTGAAGGTGGCGGTCGAGTCCGCCATCGCCGCGCTCGGCTACGTGCCCAACCGCGCGGCCCGCAGCCTGGCGATGCGCAGGACGGACTCCATCGCGCTGGTGATGCGCGAGCCGGACGCGACGGTGCTGAACGACCCCTACCTCGGCAACATCATCATCGCGACGAGCCAGACCCTGATCGGCACCGGCGTCCAGCTGGTGCTGGTCAACGCCCAGAACACCGCCGAGCACGCCCAGCTGGCGGACTACGTCCGAAGTGGACACGTCGACGGCGTCCTGCTGGCCTCGATGCACGACGACGACCCCCTCCCCCGGCTGCTGGTCGAGGCGGGCATCCCCACGGTGGTCCACGGCCGCCCCGCCCACCCGGTACCCGGCCTGTCCTATGTAGACGTCGACAACGTGGGCGGCGCCCAGCTGGCGGCCGAGCGCCTGCTGTCGTCGGGCCGGCGCCGCGTCGCCACCATCGCGGGCCCCCAGGACATGACGGCGGGCATCGACCGCCTGTCGGGTTATCGCCAGGCCCTGTCCGCCGCCGGCCGCAAGGCCGACCGCGTCGCGTACGGCGACTTCACCCGCGAGTCGGGCCAGCAGGCCATGGCCGAACTGCTCGACCGCCACCCGGACCTGGACGGCGTCTTCGCCGCGAACGACCTGATGGCCATCGGCGCCCTCCGCGCCCTGCGGGACGCGGGCCGCCGCGTCCCCGACGACGTGGCGGTGGTCGGCTACGACGACATCGAGATGGCCCGCCACACCGAGCCCCCGCTGACGACCATCCACCAGCCCATCGTCGACCAGGCCCGCACCATGACGGAACTGCTGCTGACCCAGATCGGCGGCGACCCGGTCGCCGACCCCGTGGTCCTGCCCACAGAACTGGTGGAACGCGAGTCGGCCTGACCCACCGGCACCGCGATGAAAGGACCCCATCCTCACGGTGGCGGTGGTGAAGGGCCCTTCCGCACATGCGGAAGCACCCCGCGCCACAGGCGCCAGGTCCACCTCCGTCGAGAAGCCGAACCTGCGGGCTACCCCGGAAATGGTTCGGTGGTGGTGGCGGGCAATGGGGCGGGCAGGCGCCAGCCTGCCCGTCAGGGCCTGTCTTAGGGTGGCGGAGGCTCGCGGGTCAAGGGTTGCGCAGCAATCCGGCGGAGCCGGACGCCGAAGAAGCTTCTATGTCAAGCCGCGGCAGCATGGTGGTGTTGGTGCTGGTGGTCGGCTTTCAATGCCCGGTAGATGACGTCGGAGAGGTGGCGTTTGAGGGCGCGGATAGCG